>WJJV01000013.1 GCA_014729495.1 Candidatus Woesearchaeota archaeon | reverse complement strand
TGCGATATCTCACCTACATATTCTCCCATTCAAAACACCTCACTTTGATTTTCATTCCATAAAAACAACTAGAAAAACCAATACCTTTATTGTATTGCATCAGAGCCCCCATAAAAACAGTATATCATCTGTCATTTATATTTATTTCTGTTTTATTTATTATCCTGTAGTGAAAGAAATGATACTTTTTGTCCCAGTTTGGTGGAGAAGAAAAACAAAAAGTATTTTATATCATATAGTAAAATTTTTTGAATGGATGACAAAAGCATCGATGACAAATGCAAGGGCATGTGCAGGGGAGTAGTAAAATTCTTCAACGATCAGAAAGGATTCGGCTTCATCTACAGGATGGATCCAAACACAGGAAAGCTTGACATGGATAAGGCAGATATCTTTGTGCATTTCTCACACATAGACAGCCCTGGCTACAGGACACTTTATGATTCAGATATCGTGACATTCACATGGATTGACACTCCAAAAGGACTGCAGGCAGAGAAGGTTGTGCGCACTGGAGATCAGTATGAGGGAGCAGATTTTTACTTCTAACCTATATAATTTGTCTTATCAGAACTCTTCTTTGGTTTCATCAGCTCATTGATGTCCTTTGCTTTCTTTGAAAGCTCTTCCTCAATCTCATGTATCTCCTGGTTTATTGTGCTGATGTCAATTTCAAGGTCAAGCTTCTTGTTGAGTATCTTGAGCACTTCTTTGCTTCCTTTTACACCGAGATACAGGGGATGCCCATATGTCTCAGCCAGCAGGCAGACACCATCCATCTTCCTCTCCCTGCCGATGCCTATGAGCAGGCCTGTCACTCCGACAATAGGCCCTACAATGCCGAAAAGATCCTTCTTTATCTTCTCCCCTTTGACGAATCTCTGTATCATCTGCTTGGAGTTTCCAGTACAGTATACACTGGGATTCTCAGGGATGTCTGCCAGGCCAATGCCTCCAAGGGTTATGATCTCCTTTCCTTTCATGCCATTGAATATGTCAAGGACATGATGGGTAAGCTCATATGATCCAGCCTCATCCATGGGCTGGATGTCTCCTGCAAGGAACACAAGGTCATTCTTGCCTTTCCTCTTCTTGTAGAATATCTCTATCACCGGAAGCTCGACAATGTTCTCCTCATTGACGAACACAGAGTGAGGGAATGAATGCGAGGTTATCTCCATGATCTTCCTCGCACCTGTCTTGTCTATCATGAAATCAACAGCCACCTTGCCAACATTGCCTATGCCTGGCAAGCCCTCAATTAGAACCGGATCGTTCAGCTTCGGTATCTTTGCGAGAAATCTCTTTATCCTGAAAGTCATATCAACCACAATGAAAAAAGAGAAAGAGGTGGTTTAAAAAGTTTGCGGGTCAGATCAATAGCCTACAAAGTCCACTGGTTCATTGCCCTCATAATGCTTGTGCAGTGTTGTCCTCATCTCATCCTCAGACTTTTTCAGGTTCCCCACTTCTCCGGCAATCTTTGCTGTGTTCTCTCCTCTTTCATTTATGAGATTAACAGCTTCTTCTGCAGTTTCAAGGTCAGGGAACACATATGCAAAACCCATACCCATATTCTGCTTCCTGTATGATTTCTCAACATCCCATCCTGACTCCTGAACAAGAAGCATGTGTATCGGATGAGGATCAAAAGGATCAGTTATCTCGAATGAAACACCCTGTCCTGCCCTGTTGAAATTATGAAGGCCATTTCCTGTTATGTTCACTCCATAAATATCCCTGTCATCAAACTTCTGACCCATCATTGCAGCTTCAACAAGATAAAGTGCTGTGGGAATCTGCATTGCCTCAAGCACAGTCTTGCCTTCAAGGATATCTGGTCTGTCATGAAGACTGAATCTTCCTCTGTATTGTTTCCTCCATTCCGGATTTGACTCAAGACTTTCTGCTTGTTCAGGACTTATAAGAACATGCCTTGCTCCTGTATAGCCATTGCTGTGCAGGCCTGTTGATGAGACACCTACAATAGGCTGTCCTGGCTTTGGGTCAAGATTAGGAACCTTGTCTTTTGCAATATACCCAGTCATCACAATACCAAAATCAACTCCCTTATTGGGAATACCAAGAGATATCATCTCATCTAGTGATGCAGTCTCTATCTTGCCTTTATTGATATTCCATGGAGCATGAGGAACCCTTATCTTTTCAAGCCCGTCCACAAATCCATTCATAATCTCTCCCATCTTGTTTTCTTCAACCCAGGTCTGGCAGGCCATGTAGATATTTATTGAAGAAGGAAATGTATGAATAAGTGTTGCCATGTCATTTGCATTCATCGCAATGCCGTCAATCGGACCCTGCCTGTAATCATCAGACCATGCGCTCAGGAAAAGCTTTGTTCCGTTTCCGTCAACAAGGAAGACCTCATAATGATCCGGACTCACAGGGCAGTCTCTCAGTTCAGCAAAGAAACCTTCAAACTTTTCAAAAGCTCTGTCAGCCAGCCATTCAGCTCTTTTGAATGCTGCTTTACCGTCTGCAATGGCTTTCTCCTCACTCGCTTCATAATCAGCAGTATCTTTCATATCATCTGTCATAAGATCATCCCCTCATCATTTTTGTTGTCTTGTGTCCTGGTCCTTTTTATACCTTTGCTGTCAACGTTCGGTTAGGAATATAATTCTTATAAATAAAGAATGCCAGCTATTCATCGTAATGCACAAAACTCAATGTAGGCCTGACCCTTCCTGCTATCTGCACTATCCTTGCAGCAGCATCCTGGCCTTTATACAGAACATCTGATATCTCATTCAGAATCTCAGGCTCTGCAACAGCATTGCCTTCGCTGGCCCTTACTCTCATCTCAAGTATGGCTCTTGAGCAGTCCTCAAATCCTCCACTCACCTTGCTCAGTGTCTCTATCTGGTCTCCTCCAACCCTTATCTCATTGCCCAGATCAATAGCAGAATTATATGCAAGCCTTCCTTTCTCAACATACCATCCAAGCCCCATGCCCATGACATGATGGCTGCCTCTTGGTTTTCTGTGCTTTGCAAGCCTGTCAGGAAAGAAACCACAGAGCCATAGTATGGCATCTCCATTCTTCCTGAATCCATCATAAGCAAGAGCCTTGTCGCCAGACTCCCAGAGTTCGTAAAGGCCTACTGAAAGAGGCTTTTCAGAGAATACCCTCCCAAAATCCGCTTCATACGCAAACCTGACAAGCATTCCAGAAACATAATCCCTGGCTTTCCTGTCATCAATCATTAGATTCTACCTGAAGAAAGCTTCCATGTCCTCTCTGCTGAATTGTCGCAACTGCATAAGGCACCAGGGATATTAGGTGTTTATACTATTTAAAATTTTGTATGGTTCTGGTTGACAATGCCCCCTAACATTTATGATATGATGCTGCTCTTCTGATGTTGGAGAGGTGGCGAAAGCTTTTGGTGTTTGTTTATTATGCATTTTCTTCCTAGCCTCGCTGACATGCACAGCAAATCCGACCACGGCGAGGTGGCTAAAGTTTATATGGAACGTTTATCTTTAGTATTCCTAGCCTCGCCAATAAGATGCTGCTAATGCTATGTTGGCGAGGTGGTGCTTTCTTTTGGCTTTAGTCAGGCAGCAACAACACGAACGAATACTGAGTGTAGAGGGAAAAACCATACGCAGTGTGGTTTTTCCCTTTACGAGTAGGACAAATTGCGAAGCAATTTGGCCGTATATGAGTCCACTGTTGTTGTTGCTGCAATATAAATTAAAAACTCTCTTTCTTGACCGTGTACGAATCCAATGTTGTTGCCGATATCAAAGGTCAGTGCATTAAATAGTACCAACATTTTCTTCAAAACCTTTATATACCACAATATATAAAAACTCTGATATCAATAGATATCACTGTAAATATATTTAACATCAGACTGTTAGGAAAAGAGGTATTGCATGGAATTCGGATTCACTCTCGGAGCATGGGCATTCATGTCACTCGTCGCCTTGCTCATAATCTATCTTATCAGGCCCAGGCCAAAGGACGTGACAATCCCTTCTCTTATGTTCATAATAAAGGAGTCTGGCAAGTCAATAAAGAGCTCTTTTCTTGAGAAACTTCTGAAGAACCTTATATTCCTACTGCAGGCAATAGCCCTTGCTGCTCTTGCACTTGCCATAATGCAGCCAATAATAAACATTGCATATGACTCTGCTTCAGCTAACACTGTGATAATACTTGACGCTTCTGCGAGCATGGCAGCTCATGACAGCCAGAGGTTTGATGATGCTGTGGATATAGCAAAGTCATCAATGAAAGGTGATGTAAGCATCGTTCTTGCCCAGGAATTCCCTGTACTTCTCCTTGACAATAAGAATAAAGGGGAGGCAAGCAGCATTCTCTCAAGGATTGAGCCAAAGGATGTGGGCACTAATCTCGGTGATGCGATGCTTCTCGCAAAGGACCTGCTTCAGGGAGAGGAAGGAAGAGTCATTGTGCTGAGTGATTTTGCATACACAAGCGGTCCTGACCCCAATGTCGTGAAGAAGATACTTGAGGCTGACGGCGCGGTTGTTGATCTTGTTGATATAGGAGAGCCAGGCGACAATGCAGGCATAATAGACCTGGTCATAACAAGATATGAGACAGATGTATTCATAAAGAACTATAATGACAATGATAAAGAGCTTACAATAAGTGTTGTCAACAGAGATAATGAGATAAAGAAAGTATCCATGTCAATGGATCCTCATTCTATCACATCATTCTCTTTTGAGACACCTTCTGGCGAGACAGAAGTCAGGATAAATGAGAAAGATGATCTCATGCCTGACAACTCAGCTTACATAACTGCTCCTGACATGGCTGACATAAATGTGCTGCTCATAACAAATGATATCAACAAGTATCTGAGGAATGCCATGGAGGCATCAAGGGACATCAGCCTGAAAATAGCAGAACCCCCTATAATCCCTGATTTTGGAGAGTTTGATGTGATAATCCTGGGCAGTCTTGACCACGGCAAGCTTCTCACAGGAACACTCGATAATCTTGAGGATTTTGTGAAAAGAGGGAGATCAGTTGTAGTCACTGCAAAACCTGACTCACACGAGACAGACTACGGCAATATAATCCCTGTTTCCATATCAGACCGTGCTGAGCAGATATCCACAAAGATATATCCCTACTCTCAGTCAAGTGCATCATTATATGGGTTTGTGGATGATGAGAGCATTGATTTTGGAACAACCAATCAGTATTTCATAGCCAGAGCAGAAAATAACTCTGTTGTTTATGCCATGACAGCTGACAATAATCCTGTCATAGTCTCTTCAGGAAGAGGCGAAGGCAGCATTGTCTATTATGGAATACTTGACAGGATGGCGACATTCAAGTCCTCACCATCATATCCTGTGTTCTGGAATGATCTGATCAACTCGCTTGCAGGCACTGAAGATATCAACAGCTTCAATTATCCTACAGGAAAGCTTATAGCACTCGGAGCTGAGACTCAGGTCAGGACACCGGATGAGAGCATAAGGACTGACAGGATACTGCTTGACGGCGCAGGATTCTACACCTATAATGATAAGACAATATCAGCCAACCTCCTGAGCGAGGCTGAATCTGACATAAACAGGGAGACCACATTTGATACAACAGGAAAGCATGAGTTCCAGCTTCAGGAAGTGGAGCGAAGGAAGGATGTGAATCTGGAGATATACCTGATAATCATAGCCTTGATAGCCATGTTATTGGAGCTATTCCTGGTGAAATACAGAGGTGACCTATGATACACGAGACAATAACAGGCATGTGGGAGAGTGTTGTATCCTCAATACCAAGCCTTGAGATGATATCCCAGTACACTCATCTCAAATATCCTTATGTGCTGCTGTTATTCATAATACTGATTATAGCAGTGATTATCCTAATCAGAAAGAATTTCATAACATTCAAGGACAATGATGAGAAGAAGCAGTATCTCAGGAAGAAAAGATGGCTCAGGATATTTGTCATGTTCACAAGATTCATCATTCTCGCCTGCATTTTTATCGCCATAGCGACACCATTTACCTTTGAGGAGAAGATTGTCACAGGAGACCTCTCAATAATGCTAATGGCTGATAATTCAACATCATTTGAGCTCTATGATAAGAGTCTTGCAGGCACGCTCAAGGAGCAGCTTGAGATGAGCTTTCCGGCACAGCTGAAATACCTTGCAGTGGGCGACAGGTCTGCTCTTGGAGACGGACTGCTGAGCGGACTAAAGGGAGATGACAACATACTTCTTGTGACTGACGGACAGAACAATCAGGGCAAGAGCCTGAGGGATGTTGCATTGTTCCTGGCAAACCTCAATGCCACAATCAATGCACTTTATCTTGATCCTGTCCATGATGACACTAACATAGTCATAAGAGGCCTTGACAAGGCAGTGAGAGGCACTGAGCTGACATTTGTGGCAAGAGTCACCCAGGTCGGTCAGGAGAAGCCATACCATGTCAAGATAACAATGGGAAACAAGGTAATGGTTGACGAGAACGGCGTAGGATCCCAGACATTCAGATTCTCCAGGAAGATGGGTGAAGGCTACCATAAGATCGAGGGAGAAGTGACCCTGCTTGAAGAAGGCGAGGATCATTTCCCTGAAAACAATATGTATTACAGGACAATAGAGATACTTGAGAGGCCGAAGATATTCATGTGGTCCCAGAAAGAATCATACTTCTATGATTTCATGATAGACCTTTTCCATTTCGCAAGAGAGGACAATCTTGCTGGTGCAGAAGAACTGAATGATCATGTGGCTGTGATGATGAACGACCTCAGCATAAATGACATAACCGGAGCTGACTATGAGAGGCTGGTGGATTTTGTGCTCAATGGTTCAGGTCTTATTGTATACGGAGGCAAGAATGCTTATGATCTCGGGGGCTACAGGAACTCCCTGTTCGAGACCATACTTCCTGTGAACACAAAGAGCGCTGACCCTGAAGAGGCAAGGAAAGAGAAGATCAATGTGATACTCCTGCTGGATATCTCAGACAGCACAGGAGGATACTTCAATGCTGAAGGCGACCTTAAGGTTGATGTGGAGAAGTCACTTGCGATAAGCGTGCTTGATTTCATAAAAGAGGACAGCCAGGTAGGAGTTGTTGCATTCAATGCAGATGCATATGTTGTAGCGCCTTTGACTCCATTGTCAGCCAGATATGATATTGAAGAGAGGATCTCGAGGTTAAGAGACGGAGGCGGAACTGACATTGAGGCAGGAATAAACAAGGCAGCAGAGGTATTCTCTGGAGTGAGCGGAAGCAACAGCATAATACTCATATCAGACGGCGTGACAAGCTCTCCATCAGGAGCCCTGGCTGCTGCAGAGAGAGCAAAGAGGCAGGGTATAAACATATTCACAGTAGGAGTAGGAGGAGACACTGATGAATTGACCCTTAAGAACATAGCGAGCATCACAGGAGGCCATTATTACAGGCCTACGCAATCCCAGAGGCTCAAGATAATATTCGGAGAGCCTGAAGAGGATGACATGTGCAATGAGGACAGGAAGAAAGCGGTCATAATGGAGCCCAATCATTTCATAACAGACGGCCTTGAGGTGAATGCAGTGCTCACAGGCCACAATCATGTGGCTCCCAAATCAACTGCCACAGTGCTTCTGGCAACATGCGACGGAAAGCCCATAATCACAGCATGGAGATACGGGCTTGGCAGGGTTGTCTCAGTCTCAACAGATGATGGAAGCGGATGGAGCGGAGAGCTTCTCAATGCAGAGAACTCTGAGATCATAACCAGGATGATCAACTGGGCAATAGGTGATCCCACAAGGAACAGGGACTTTGACGTCGATGTCAACGACGGAAATATAGGAGATCCCATAAGGGTTGTTGTTAAATCAAAAGACCGGCCTGAATCAGACCTTGTGCAGTTCAAGCAGATAGACGAGCTTCATTATGAGGGATACTTCAGCCCTTCAGAGCCTGGCTTCTATGACTTCTTCGGCTCAGTAGCAGCAGTGAACTACAAGAAGGAACTTGAGAAGATAGGCTTCAATAATGATCTTATAGGGCTTGTCAAAGCAACAGGCGGAGAGATGTTTGAGCCAGAAGACCTGCAAGGCATGATAAACAAGACAAAATCAGTCTCAAAGAGGACTGAGTCAGTGGAGAATACCCTGAGATGGCCCTTGCTTGCTATAGCTATGCTTGTCTTCCTGCTTGAGATAGCAGTCAGAAGGATAACAGAGATGTGGTAAGAGAAGGTTTGATTCAGCAACAAGATGGAAAAGATCATGTCGGTCAGTAAGGAAAGTTTAGGACATTAACGGCAGCAACAATGGAAAAGATCATTTAATTATGTTAATTAAGGCAGCAGCAATCCAGAACTCGTACACGGTCAAAGAGGGATGTTAATGATTTATATGGCAGCAACAACAATGGATTCGTACACGGTCAGATTTCGCTTTGCTCAATCTGCCCTGTTCGTAAAGGGAATTCCCGAACTTGCGTAACGAGAATTCCCTCTACACTCAGTACTCATCCTTGTTGCTGCCTTAACTTTGTTGTTGCTGCCTAGCTAAAGCTAAGAATCAGCGCCACCTCTCCGTGGCCGGATTTGCAGCGCATGTCGGAGAGGCTAGGAAGAAAAAGCACAAAGTGATCCTGCTTAAAGCATTCGCCACCTCTCCGATTTAGGGATAGCAGCATCTGACCGGAGAGGCAGGGATATGTTTCAAAAGTGTGTTTAAATATGATATACATCCTATGTTCATCAAAATATTTAAAAACAGAAGTCAACAAGATGCTTAAAAAGACCAAAAAGAGGCATATATGGCATATATAAAAAAGAACGTGAACATATTTCTTCTCATAGTGATAATAGTCATAGTTGTGGCTTTTGCAGGCCTGACATCCTATTATCAGTCCACTTACAGGAACCTCTCGCAGTCTTATGAAAACCAGATAGAAAATGTAAATAATCTTCTTGATGATATAAACAAGCAGAGAGCAGAGCTCAACCAGACAGCGCTCCAGCTTTCTGTCAGAGAAGAGCGGGAAAGCGAGCTCAGCACGCAATACCTTGACATAAAAGAGGACTATGATGATGTCCAGGATGAGCTTGAGTCTACAGAGTCTAATCTTGAAAGGACACAGGACGAGCTGGCTGACACTGAGTTGAGCCTTATCAATGCCCAGAACCAGATAAGCTCGCTGACAGCTACAGTTGGAGAGCTCCAGTCAGAGATAAACAACCTTGAGGAAGACAAGGGAGATCTTATGGATGACATAGATGACCTTTGCGAAACCATACAGACACAGACAAACCTTACTCTTCCGGAGGAGTGCTCATGAGGCAGTTCAGTGATGCAGTCAGAGAAATAAGAGGCACTCTTGCAGGAATAATCATATTCTTCATAATTCTTGACACAACAATAGTCTTTCTGATAGTATATCTTGTGCTGTCAATACTTGATCTTTATCCATGGTCTGCCATAATACCTGCATTATTCTATCTGGGACTGTCGATATACAGGGAGACACAGCTGAATAAGATAAGGATAGTTGAGAAGTATTATCCTGATCTCAATGAAAAGCTGAGGACAGCAGCTGACCATGCTTCAATACAGAACAATGAGGTAGTGGATGAGCTGCACAAGGAAGTCATAGATGAGCTCAAGAAAGTGAGTGCAGCATCATTCTTCAACAGGAAAGAGACATTCACAAAGATAGCCTCAGTTGTGCTGATATGCTTTGTGATAATATTCACTACAGCCCTTAATCTCAATCTAGGGCCTTACAAGGATAAGCTCTTTGATTCAGTGCAGGACACTCTTAGTAGTGATCAGGAATCAGGACCTGATGAGGGAGATCCTGAAGGGATTGCTCTTGGCGGAACAGGAAAGAACCAGGACATCTATGGACAGCGTTCTGTTGCCTTGCTTGGCGAGGATGAGATAGAGATGCAGATACGCCCTTCTTCCTATGAGTTTATAATAAGGGATTCAGGAGAGCTGGAGGATGAGGAGCAGTTCGACAACATGATACCTCCAGATGTCACAGCAGTGGAATCAAGGAATTACAGGGAGGATATCCCTGATGAGAAGGACAAGCAGCAGCTTATCAAGGATTATTTCAAGAAACTAGCGGAGGGATAAGATGAGGAACTATAAAGATGTTTTTGAGACTCTTTTCAAATCAGTAGGCAAGGTTGTGATCGGGCAGCAGGAGCCTATGGAGCATATAACAGCAGCGATATTGTGCGATGCGAATGCTGTTCTTGAGGGATACCCTGGGCTGGCAAAGACTCTGATGGTGAAGACTCTTGCTGACCTTATGGACCTTAATTTCAGCAGGATACAGAACACTCCTGACCTCATGCCCTCTGATGTCACTGGAACATACATAATAGAGGAGAGGAATGGCAAGAGAGAATTCAAGTTCCAGCAGGGACCCATATTCGCCAACATAGTCCTGGCTGACGAGATCAACAGGGCAACTCCCAAGACACAATCTGCTTTGCTTGAGGCAATGCAGGAGAAGCAGGTGACTATAGGCAACAACACATTCAAGCTTGACCTTCCTTTCTTTGTTCTTGCAACACAGAACCCCATAGAACAGGAAGGCACATACCCTCTTCCAGAAGCTCAGGCTGACAGGTTCCTGTTCAAGATAAGGACTGACTATCCAAGCCCTGAAGAGGAGCTGAAGATAGTTGACATGTACTCTGCAGAGATCCATGAGAGGAAACCTGGAGTGGTGATAGACAAGAAGAGCCTTCTGGCACTGCAGAAGATAACAAGGCAGATACCTATAGCGAACGACCTCAAGCAGAAGGTTGTTAAGCTTGTGCATGAGACAAGGAATAACAAGGATTTAATAGAATATGGGGCATCGCCAAGAGCATCAATCGGATTAGTGCTGGCTGCAAAAGCAAGGGCATTGATACACGGAAGGCATCATGTCAGCTCAGAGGACATAATCACAATGGCTTATCCTGTGATGCGCCACAGGATAATACTCAACTTTGAGGCAGAGAGGAAGGGAATGACAACAGATGATGCGATAAAAGAGATACTTGGGAAGATTAAGTAAGGATCATTTATGGCCAGATGAGATGCAGTCAAAGGAAAGTTTATGATTACATGGCAGAAGCAACAAAGTATTTGTATGTGGTCAAGAAAGAAAGTTTATAGTCTTTACAGCAGCAACAACAACCTTGAACTCATACACTGCTGAAAATCTGAGATTTTCAGCATATTCGTAAAGGGAAAAACCACACTGCGTATGGTTTTTCCCTCTACACTCAGTATTCGTTCGTGTTGTTGCTGCCTGACTAAATCCAAAAGAAAGCGCCACCTCGCTGTGGTCGGATTTGCAGCGCTTGTCAGCGAGGCTAGGAAGAAAATGTTTAGTAAACAAACACCAAAAGCTTTCGACACCTCGCCAACATGACCATTAGCAGCATCTTTTGGAGAGGCCAGTAAGAATCCAGGAGTATGCTCTCCAGATCATTCAATAAGGTCAGATTCAGGAAAGATCATGTTCATCCATAACCAGAATAAACAATTACCATAAAATGATAACCACAGAATTCCTTGATCAGCTGGACAAGTTCCACCTTATAATCAACAAGAGGGTGACTTCCAACTACTCTGGAGAGAAGAGATCCCTTGCTGCAGGCCACGGCCTGACATTCAAGGACCACAGGATATATGCTCCTGGTGATGACATAAGGCAGATAGATTGGAAGGTGTATGCGAGGACTGATGACCTCTATCTCAGAATCTTTGAGGAGGAGAGGAATCTTTCAGTCCATATAATAATAGATGCTTCTGCAAGCATGAATTTTGGCAAGAGCATAAAGAAATATGACTATGCAGCAAAGCTTGCAGTTGGTTTCGCCTACCTTGCCATGAAGGGCAATGAGAAATTCCAGTTCGCCACATTCTCAGAGGATCTTACAGTGTTCAGGTCAAAGAGAGGCATGAACCAGCTGGCAAGCATGGTCTACCACCTCAATAATGTGCATTCAACAGGCCACTCAAATTTTGTCCAGTCAATCTTCAAGTACAAGAAGATGATAAACAACAGATCATTCATTGTACTGCTCTCTGACTTCCTGTTCAACATAGATGACATAAAGAAGTCATTGTATGTTCTGGGTGACCATGAGATAAAGGTCATACAGATAGTGGATCCTGTTGAGAAGGACTTTCTCCTTTCAGGCGACATGAGGCTGAAGGATTCAGAGACAAAAGAGATGCTCAAGACCCATATCAGTCCAAGACTGAGACAGGATTACAGGGAAAGCCTGAGCAATCATCTTGCATCCATAGAGAAGACCTGCAATGACCTCGGAATAGGATTCCATTCAATATCCACTGACACGCCAATCTTTGATGCTTTCTACTCTATATTGAAGTGATATGGCTGGGCATTAAACCAAATACATATACTTTGTTTTGCTCCAAGGACAATATTTAAATATGATACATATCCAGAACTTATTTGGCGCTTAATAATGAAAATATATTATGCGAGCCAGTCGTTTTATCCGCATATAGGTGGTGTATCGACTTATCTCCTGAACCTCTGCAGGCAGATGGTCAACAAGGGGAATGAGGTGGTAGAGGTTCACCTACGGCCTTCTGGAGAGATTGATCAGGATGAGATCAAAGGCATTGAAGTCTACAGGGTTCCTAAAGAACCGATAGATCCTGAGCTTATGGCTGGTTACAGCAGGTTCAAGGAAGCTGTCTACAAGGAGAGTCACTACAACAAGAAAGGCTTCACCAAACCTGCTGATGAGATGGATGGTTTCAGCGAGTATAATAAGGTCAATGAGTTCTTTGGTGAGAAGATAAGGGAGCTTCTTGAGCAGGATCCTGCAGATGCAGTCCATATCCATGACTTCCAGCTTCTTTTCACATACCGCTATGTGCCGAGAGGCATTCCATGCATACTTACCTGGCACATACCTTTCATTGATAATATGTCAAAGCACCTCTCTGATTTCCTGATAAAGCATCTTAAGGAATATGATAAGATAGTGTTCTCATCACAGGAATACATAGATGCTGCAGTCAGGGCAGGACTGCCGGAGGAGAAGGCAGAGCTCATACATCCTATGGCCAACACAGAGCTGTTCATGCCCATGAAGATAGACAGGAAAGCAGTGAGGAAGAAGTATGGCATGCCTGCTGATGCAAAAGTCATACTCTGCGTGCAGAGAGTGGATACTAAGTCAGGGCATGAGCAGCTGATAAAGGCTATGCCTGAAATACTTAAGAAAGTCCCTGACGCTGTGCTTGTGTTTGTTGGAAGCAAGTCCCTCAGCAGCAAGCTCTCAAAAGAAAGGGAAGCGATGTTCAAAAAAGTAAAGGATATTGTTAAGGAACTGGGACTGGAGAAGAAAGTGATATTCACCGGAAACATAGATTATAATCTTCTGCCTCAAGTGTACAACAGCGTAGACCTAGTGGCTTTGTGCTCAAAGAATGAGGGGTTTGGGCTTTCAGTGACAGAAGGGATGGCATGCGGAAACCCTATAGTCGGCACAAAGGTCGGAGGAATACCTATCCAGGTCAGGGATGGAGAGAACGGATTCCTTGTTGATGCAGGTGATGTTGAAGCCACAGCTGACAGCATAATCAGGATACTCGGCGATAACAATCTCAGGAAGAGGATGGAGAGAAGATCTCTTGAGATAGTGTATGATAAGTTCAGGATGGAAGTAGGTGTAGAGAAACATCTGATGCTTTACAATGATGTGAGGAAGCACAAGGATGAGTTCCATAAGATAGAGTATATAGGCATGCAGGATATAAGAGGAATAATCACTGATCTTGACAGGACACTCACTGATGAGCCTGCAAAAGCATATTTTGATGTGAATGACTTTGACAGGAAGATACTGGAAGAGCTGAAATCAGTTGGCATTGACCTCTTTCTTGCAACCGGAAGGAATATACATTTTGTAAAGAAGCTCTGCAACAGTCTTGATTACTGGAGGTGTGTCATAGCAGAGAACGGCGCTGTGATATACTTCCCAAAGACAAAGAAGACTGTCACCATCAATACACTACATATGACAAGAGCAAAGAAGATAATAAGGAATATTGGTCTTGAGGGCTGCGTCATAGGCAAGGTTATCGCAAGCATAAGGGCAAAGGATGAGGCATATGTCAGGAAAGAGCTTGGAGAACTCGCTGAGCATGTCACTTTCTCGAGAAATGTGGATGAGATAATGGTCCTTCCAAAGAATGTGGATAAAGGCCTGGGTATAAGGCTGGCTATGAGATATCTCAACATTGATGTGGAAAAGACAATAGTCGTAGGGGACGCAGAGAACGATGTTGATATGTTCCTGAATCCAGGATTCAAGTTCGCACTTGCGAATTCCCACCAAAAACTTAAAAAACTTGCAGATCAGACATCAAAGAAACCTTCGATTCAGGGCATCATGGAGCTTATAGAGAAGATAAGGATGTGACTCAGATCTGGCTTGCCGGTCTGATAACATAAGGAAGAGAGGAATTATAAGTACAATATGGATGATAAAGGCGGAGAGGTGAAGAATGGTAAAGATACAGCATGATCATATACCTAAACTTGATGATTACAGGAAGATAGTGGGAAAGGATGTCATTGACAAGCTCAGGGAAAGTTCTGAACATCTTCGTGACAAGCATATTGTGCATATCAATGCAACAGCTGTTGGCGGAGGAGTGGCTGAGATCCTCAACACCCTTGTGTTTCTCATGAATGATCTTGGTATTGATACTGGATGGAGGATACTTCTTGGAAGCCATTCTTTCTTCAAGATCACTAAAGGAATACATAACTCTCTTCAGGGCGGAAAGTGGAGTATGACCTCAAACAGGAAGCATGTGTACATGGAATACTGCAAGAGGAACTCCATCATAAACCATATAAGTGATCATGATATTGTTGTGATCCATGACCCTCAGCCTTTGGGCATGATAGAGGACTATGAACTGAAGACCCACTGGCTCTGGAGATGCCATATTGACATATCCCATCCTAACCCTGATACAATGAAATTCCTTCTTCCTTACATCAGGAAATATAATGGGGTGATACTCTCTCATCCAAAGTTCAAGATAAAGAATATGAAGAAGCCTCAGGTGATAATCCATCCAAGCATAGATCCTCTGTCCACAAAGAACAAGAACATAACCAAGTCAAAGGCAAAGCAGATGCTCTCAAAAAGAGGCATAGACACTGACAAGCCGATCATATCGCAGATATCCAGGTTTGATCCATGGAAGAACCACTTTGGTGTCATAAGGATGTATGAGAAGCTGCGCAAGGAGCACAAGGACTGCCAGCTTGTTCTTATGGGTGATATGGCTGCTGATGATCCTCAGGGACCCATGATATACCACAAGGTACAGCAGAAGACAGAGAAGATCCCTGATATCCATATCATAACAGAGAAGAACGACCTTCTGGTCAATGCACTCCAGAGACAGTCTTCAGTTATATTCCAGAACTCTATCAAGGAAGGGTTTGCCCTTACTGTATCTGAATCATTATGGAAAGGCACTCCTGTAATCGGCACATCAGCAGGAGGCATACCTCTTCAGGTAATTGACGGAAAGACAGGATATATCATCAATAATGAGAAAGAGGGTGTAAAGAGAGCTCTGAACCTGTTGAATGATCATTCTCTGCGCAATAAGCTGGGAAAGCAGGGTAAAGAGCATGTGAGGAAGAACTTCCTTATAACAAGGCACCTTCAGGACTATGTAGACCTTTTCAGCAGGATATACCCTCCTTCAAGGCTTTAAGAACAGTATCTGGATGCTTTTTAGGTGATATCCTCAGATATGTTTGCATCAATGTATGCATCAATTTATTCATCAGGTATAAGATCATATTTATTGCTTTGACAAGTGACCTGCTTCAGCTTAGAGTCTGTTTTATGCTGATTCTCCAGATTTTGAGGCATATTATGGTAATGATAGTGCCAATATGCTCAGAATGGCTTATTAATGCCCTGAAATGCCCTAAAACAATAGTTTAAAAAGCAAATATTTATATACTAAACACTATTCTAGTATACACATTATGGCAAGGCCAGGAACTTCTGGTGAGGGCGGCATAGATTATACTATGGCCATGCTCAGACTCAGATATAAGGGTGTATTTGACTGGGAAGGGCTCTATAAGACTATGAAAGGCTGGTTCAAGGAAAGAGAATATGATTTTCTGGAGAAAAGGTACAAGCATAAGATGAGGGCTGGAGGCTATGCTGAGATAGAGGTCAACTGGGATTGCTGGAGAGAGGAGACAGAGTATGTCAAGAACTGGGTGACTGTCTATTTCCACCTCTGGGATGTCAAGGAGGTTGAGGTCATAAAGAACGGCAAGAAGATGACCCTCACCAAAGGCAGGATGAAGATCGAGATCGAACCCTGGGTTGAGGTTGATTATGAAGGAAGGTGGGCAGATTCACTGTTCAAGAGGAAGTTAAGGGACTTCTACAACAGGTTCCTCTATAGGATTGAGATTGAATCATTATGGCAGGACAAGCTTTGGTACAACGCCAACAAGCTCCACCAGCTTACAAAGAGATACCTTGAGATGGAAGCTGAGAGCGAGGCATTCGACGATTACTGGTGATCATCATGGGAGAGAAACAGAAGCTCATATCAAAAGGATTCACATATGAAGGCATATTTGTGTTTAAGCATCTATTCTATGAGATGGACTCATGGCTCAGGGAGCACTGGTATGATAAGATGGAGAAATGGAATGAAGAGCAGGTCAAGCCTGACGGAACAAAGCAGGCATCATTTGAGTTCGTTCCATGGAAGAAATTCACAGACTACTTCAAGGGTGTGCTTAAGATAGAGATGATGGGCACAAACCTGAGGGATGTTGAGGTAGAGCAGGATGGCAGGAAGATAAAGGCCCAGCAGGGCAAGGTTGAGGTCAAGATAACAGGATACCTGCTTGTTGATTATCTATGGTTCTATGGAAGCAGATGGGACAAGAGTCCGCTTTTTTATTTCATGAGAGACATATGGGACAAGTTCGTTAACCTCAGATACACGAGAAAATACAGAAGGATGACTGTCGATAATACAAACGAGTTAGCTTCAGCGATGATGTCATATCTGAACATGGAGAGATATCAGCAGCTCCATCATGCAGCACGCCCCCATCCAGGGTATAAAAAATGACTGAAAGAACAGTGCTTGAGGATATGGAGAAAGAGCTCATAACTGACAGGTATGGCATTGATTATGAAGGGGTATTTGATTATGATGGTCTTATCAGGATGATCGAGGAGTGGTGCAGGAATAATGATTATTATTGCGAGCTTGAATCCAAGAAAGAGAAAGTTACTGCAGAGGCAAGGAATATAAGCGTCGGCTATACTGTCTACAGGAAGTTCCACAATAAGTTCTACAGCGTGATAATATTTGATGTTGATGCTGATGATATGAAGGATGTCGAACATGAGGTTGACGGAAAGATGAAGAACCTGAATGAAGGCAAGGTCTCCCTCATATTCCACAGCTATTTCATGACCAGCCAGAAGGCAAGATGGGAGACAAAGGGATACGCATACTTCCTGAGAGGTGTTGTGGACAAGCTGATATATAAGATAGACAAGCCAGCTTACAGAGGAATTGTATCATCAGACACCAGCAAGCTCATCAATGAGATAAAAGGATTCCTGAACATATATTCTCATCTTTCTGACAGCGAAGCTCCAAAAGGAAGGCTTAAAGGAGGCTGGGTCTGAAAAGATGTTTGATGCATGCTATGCTGATTATTAAGTTTAAAGAATGAATAAAATAGAATCAGTAAAAATATTCTAGAAATCCTCAGGATTCACATCCCTGATCTCTTTCTTCTTCTCCCTGAAGATCTGAGCAAAGCTCGGACAGAGGCATATCCAGTCATCGCCAAATCCTGCGATGTCACCTTCAATTGCATCAGTTGTCTTCTTGAGCTTGCCTACAGCTCTCTTGAGTTCAACAAGATCCTTGTCCTTGAGGGGTCTGATGTTTACAAGCGCAACAGTATATCCTTCCCTCATAGAATCAAGGATTGTCTTTACATCAGCGAAATCCTCAAGTATGTAAGGCCTTACTGTTATCTTTGACTGTGTCTCCTGATCATCCTCTGTAGAAAGCTCTACATAACCCTCATCAAGCTCATTAGGCATATCAAAATCCTCAGAACCAGACAATCTTTCTTTTATCTTTGTGAAAAAACCTGCCATCTTACCCCTCCTTATGAAAATTATATATCAAATCTTTGTTTTAGATTAGCATACACCTATATAAAGCTTTCGTTTTAGATTCTGGGCAGTAGTGAACCAATCTTTCTCTGCAGAGGGGTGACTTATAATCTCAGTTCCAAAAGCTTTATAAACTCTTGTGGGTTTGGACTCTCAATAACTGATTACAGTGATATCATGGGAAGAATAAAGACAAAACTGGTAAAAAGGAAAAGCAGAGAGCTGATGAACTCTTACGGAGATCAGATGTCTGATGACTTTGATCAGAACAAGGCAATAGCAGAGAAGTATATGGAGTTCCCTTCAAAGAAGATAAGGAACATCATAACAGGTTATGTTACCAGGATGAAGAAGAATCAGGCATAACTGCAGTGATCTTGGGGGTGTAAGTATGGCAGAAGACAACTCTGTGTTTATAGGGAACAAGCCATTTATGAACTATGTGACTGGTGTGGTCATGCAGTTCACGACAAAGAACGCTGAAAGCGTTGTTGTGAAAGCAAGAGGGAAGTTCATAAGCAGGGCTGTTGATGTCGCTGAGGTGGCTTCAAAGAGGTTTCTGGACAACACAGTAGGTATAAGGGACATAAACATCGACTCAGAGGAGTTTGAGAACAAGGAAGGAAAGCAGGTGAGAGTGAGCACGATTGAGATTACGCTTGGAAAGAAGTGATAGTGTCATAAAAGCATCAGAGGTGATATATTGAATCCTTACATAGTAGTCATGATTGTTCTTTTTGCAATGGCAGGAATAGGCCTGGGAGCATATTACTATCTGATAAGAAGCAAGAAAGCAGGTTCAATAGAGCATGATTATCTCTGGGTCGGGCCAGGAGAACATCCTTTCAAGGGAAAGGAAGAAGAGAAAGAATGAGATTATATTTCTTGGAGTAATACAGCTGATATCCAAATGTGTTGCTTCAATCTCTATAGCAGCAACAATTGAATAAGGAATAACTTTGTTTTAATCTCAGCAGCAACAACAATGGACTCATACACGGTCAAGGATAATATTTTAAGTTAATATCGGCAACAACAGAAAATGCTTTGCATTTTCTTAGTTGCAAAAGCTCTGCATTTGCAACAACAATACTGGCAGCAGACAGCCAAAAAGAAGATTCTATAAATTATAAGGCAGCAACAGAAAATCTAAGATTTTCTTAGTTACAAAAGCTTCGCATTTGTAACAACAACAAGGGATTCGTACACGGTCAAAGAGGGATGTTAATGATTTATACGGCAGCAACAGAAAATGCTTTGCATTTTCTTAGTTACAAAAGCTTCGCATTTGTAACAACAACATTGGATTCGTACACCGTTAAAAATTTGCTTCTCAAATTTTTACCGTATTCGTAAATGCTAAAAATTTACTATGT
>WJJV01000083.1 GCA_014729495.1 Candidatus Woesearchaeota archaeon | reverse complement strand
GCAAATGTTAAAACCACACTGCGTATGGTTTTAACATCTGCACTCAGTACTCATCCGTGTTGCTGCTGCTTACTGAATTAAAAAGCCATAGCCACCTCTCCGACATAGGGATAGCAGCATCTTACCGGAGAGGCTAGGAGTAAACTCACAAAAGAATCCTACATAATTCTTTAGCCATCAGTTCAGCATCCATATCCTGAAGTTCAGCACAGCTGCAAAGCTCACCCAGAGGATGTAGGGTATCAGCAGATATGCTGCTGCAGGCCTTATCCTGTAGAATACTATTATATTGGCGATTATTGCAGCAATCAGTATTATTATCTCTATGAAAGCGAGCATTGGATTGCTCAGGCCAAAGAACAGTATAGACCACATTGTGTTAAGCAGCAGCTGGACAATGAATATTATCACAGCCCACTTTATGTTCTTTCCTGAAGTCCAGATAAGATAGAATGATATCCCCATAAGCACAAAGAGTGTTGTCCACACTGGGCCAAAGACATAATTAGGGGGGTTGAATGACGGTTTTGTTATGTTGGAATACCATGAGTCTATGCCTGTTCTTGTGAACAATGATCCAATCAGGCCTACAAGATTAGGAATAATGATTGATGCAATCAGTTTTGGTATTGATTTGAGCATGAGAATAGAGAATCAGGCATGTTTTATAATGATTTCTATGAATTGTTATCTACTGGATATATTTTTAACTGCTTTGGTTCTGGAACAAGCCTATTGTATATTTCCATGCTGATATCTCCTGCTTCCTGGAGTCTATGCAAGTATCCTTCAAGTGAGGATCTTAATTTCTGGACAGCATTACTGTAGAGATCATTGCTGACACTCTCCAGGATCTCATGGCCTACAGTGATTCCGTGCAGGATGCCGCTGCCCAGATGAGCGCAATTATAGAATGCAGATGCTTCTTCCCTGAAGATATCTGGCATTGCTCCCAGTTCAATAAGAAAGTCTTTTATCTGGTCAGCATCACTGCCTAATGACATCTGATCTGATATCACTCCCTCTCTTCTGTATAATGTCTGCAGATAATCATCAATACCTTGTCTGGAAGAATCAACCATGCCACTGGCATTGGTGTGCGCTCTGATCTGGTTCTTCATGAAATTGTCAGGGTCTGCATTGTAATGAGTCATGCTGTAGCTTATTAGGATATCCCCAACACTAAGATGTATCATCCTTTTTTCAGAATACATCATGACAGCAAGCCCATCAAGCTTAAGGTTTATAACTATCCCTTCTTCTTCCATCTCCTTCCTAAATTCTTCAAGTGATATCATTCTAAAAACCAAAAGAACCCCTTTTTATGGACTTTGTATAGGTGTTTTATAAATCTTTTGAGGATATCATTTATCATTCATATCCATATCCACTTCTTCTTTTGTGCAAAACTTTTTATACATATGGGGCTGAGAGGTTCCTATGAACCGCATAACCCAGATGATCATCTTTGTCATATTCTTCCTTATAATATACACAATCCTCAACTCTTACATAATCCTGAGATTCGGAGGCCTTTTCAGGATATCTCCAAATATATTATACGCGCTTATAGCAATAGCTGTGATATCGCTTCCCTTGTCAATGTTTGTTGAGAACAGGCTGCCCAACATTATAACAAAGGCATGGTACACTGTGTCAACTTTGTGGATGGGGGTTGGGCTGTTCATACTGACATGCCTTGTGATTTATGAGATACTGAGCAGGTTTGTGAGTATTGATCCGTTCAGGGCAGGCATTGCCATACTTGCAATTGTTGCTCTTGTGTCTTTCTATTCTGTATTCAATGCTTTCTCTGTTGAGGTCAGAGAGATGGAAGTGCCTGTTGAAGGCCTGAAAAAAGAAGTGAGCATTGTGCAGCTGTCTGATCTGCATGTGGGAACAATAAGAAACTCAGGATTTCTTGAGAAGATCAGCAGAAGAGTGAATGATATTGACCCAGATATTGTGATGATAACAGGAGACCTTGTTGACGGAACAGCGCCTTTGAAGCCTGAGATGTTCAAAGGATTTGATGACTTGCGCGCTCCTGTGTATTTTGTGACAGGAAACCATGAGATGTATGAAGGCATGGATAAGGTATGCGCTTTTTTCAATGACACAAAGATCCAGGTTCTTAGGAATGAAGTAGTAGGATGGGATGGCATACAGGTTGTAGGAGTTGATTTTTCAGAAGACAGGAAGCATCTTAAAAGAGTATTGTCAGGACTGAAGATAAACCAGTCAAAACCAGCAGTGTTGATGTATCATCCTCCGTTCAGCATGGAGGATGCAAAGAATGCAGGGATTGACCTTCAGCTGTCAGGCCATACCCACAACGGCCAGATCTATCCTTTCAACTTCTTTGTGTGGCTTGCGCTCAGGAAGACAACAGGCCTGTATGATTATGGAGACATGAAGCTCTATGTCTCTCCAGGAACAGGAACATGGGGCCCTTACATGCGTCTTGGAAGCAGGAATGAGATAACTGTGATAAGGCTTGTGAATGCATGAGCTATCATCAGGCATGAAGATTCTTCAATAATAAGTCTTTTTTCTGGAAATCTTACTTTATCTGCTGAAACTATTCTGTTTCTCTTTGAGCAATGCAGATAAAAGAACTCTGTTTATACCCTATGTTACCCTATGTCCTGGGAAATATCAATGATTGAATTCAAAGATAATAGTAAAGAGAAGTATAAGGGTACCAGCCTCGTATCCCTCACATCCTGCACACTTTTCTGAGAAATCCTTTCTTGTAGTACTTTTGATGGTAGTCCTCGGCTTTCCAGAATGTTGCTGCCTTCTCAATATCTGTCGCAGGCTTTCTTTTATGCTTCTTCTCCAATCCTTTCAATGCTTTCTCTGCAAGCTCTTTCTGCTTTGGGCTGTGGTAGAATATCACTGAGCGGTACTGTGTCTTTGCCTTGTAGAATGGATCATGGATATTCCAGAAGATGTCAAGCAGTTCATTGTAGGATACTTTCTTTGGGTCATACTCGACCTGGCAGACCTCTGTGTGGCCTGTTTCACCCCTGCACACCTCTTTGTAGGAAGGCTCTTTCTTATGGCCGCCCATGTAGCCTACTTCAGTGGACTTTACGCCTTCTAGCTTGTCAAATGATTCCTGCACATGCCAGAAGCACCCTGCACCGAATGTAGCTTTCATGATATTGCATGGGATGCCTATGTTTATAAATATTTGGTGACTATCATGTATTCAGAATATCAAAGATAGTTTCCCTACTTTTATGGCAGCAACAAAAATAGATAATTAATATTAAGTTACTGCAGGCAGCAACAACAACATTGGATTCGTACACGGTCAAGAAAGAGAGTTTTTAATTTATATTGCAGCAACAACAACAGTGGACTCATATACGGCCAAATTGCTTCGCAATTTGTCCTACTCGTAAAGGGAAAACCAGAACTTACGTAACTGGTTTTCCCTCTACACTCAATATTCGTCCTTGTTGTTGCTACCTGACTAAAGCCAAAAGAATGCGCCACCTCTCCGACATAGGGGGTAGCAGCAACATATCGGAGAGGCTAGGAGTTTAATGGTTCTAAAGAATCTATATAAAACCTTGGCCACCTCTCCAACATTGCGTTAGCAGCACCTTACCTGAGAGGCAAGGAGAAAGTTAAAATAAACTAAAATCAATAGCATCAGAATACTCTCATGCCATAGACTGTAAGGAATGAGACAACAAGGGGAAGTGTTAGGTCGCCGAGCAGCAGAGGCGGGAGAAGCTTCCTGAACCTGTAGCCTGTCACAGCCAATGCTCCTATCAGAACATTGTTGGGAAAAGGAGTGAAAGCCACATAGATGTAAGTGACTATGGGAATAAGCCATCTCCTCTTCTCAACTCTCTTTATGAACCTCCTGAGCCTCTGCTTGTTCTTTCTGGAGAAGAATACTCTCGCTTCTTTTCCGAAAAAGAAGAAGAAGCTGTCGCCTATTGTTAGGCCTATACCAGAGACTATGCCCAGTATCAGGGGGTTTGTACCTCCTGCTGCAAATGTTCCTATTGCAGGATATATTGATACAGTTGTCAGTGATGACAATGCGCCGAAGATCGCAAGGAAGAAAACGACAAGATATGTCTGATGCACTCCCATCATCTCAACAAGATTCCTTGGACCTACTGCAAACACCAGCACAGTCCATATTATGATGAAAGCAAGCATTGCAAAGAAAGTGCTGTATCTCCTTATCTTATTCAGCAGTTCATCATCCATAAGATCATGATTGGAATGATTATTTATAAATGTTGTCAGGCAGATATTCAGAAAACATGCCTGCTTTGCAGGATCATCTGCTGAAAGAATCATACCTGTCTGCATCATAGAAAGGATCGCTCTCTGTCACCCTGTAATCTATAGCCATCCACTGCTTTACAAAAGCATAGAACATTCCTTGTTTCACAGCAAGGCATCTGTGGGAAAGCCTGACAGTCTTGTTTTCATGATCCACAAATACAGGAAAATCCCTGCATGCTCTTGGTCTTTTTGGATTCATGTGTATGCTGCACTTGAACTCATTTAACTGAGGGCACGGCCCATCATTTGAGCCAAGAAATAGCGAGTAATTGCCATTCTCTAGTTTTTTGAGCATGCCTCTACTCTCAAACTCATCAGCCATCCTGTCTGTCAGAAGGTCAGCCTCGAATCCATTGATTATAAGATAGCCTTTCCTGCAGCAGTATGACCTGCATTCCTCATAGCAGAAACTGCTGATGCTCTTCCTCGCTTTCACTGCGATCTTCTCTGCTTCGTTCTTCACTGCGCCACTCATGCCTTAGGATTCCAACAGGAAGTATATTAATATGATGTTTAATGGACATGTGCAGGCTGCTGCCAGAGCATGCATCTGCTGGCCAAGCATACATTCTCAGAAGAAGAAGTTTCTTATGCCTGTCATTATCATATTGATACCTATTGCACCTATGAAGAATCCTGTGAGCCTCAGCAGAACCTCCATGTTCTTGTCAAAAGCCACTCTTAGGTGCCTGTTGGCCAGCTTTTCCCTGATGAACTTAAGGAAGATTATCATCAGATAATTGATTGCCATCACAATCAGAAGAGCTATTATGCCAATGGTGTTATCCATCTCATATCCCATGAGTACAGACACAGATATTGTCCCTGCTCCTACCATGAACGGAAGGGCTATCTCAGAAGCAAGATCATCAAGATCCTCTTTCATGTGTATAAAAGCCTTCTGGCCCTTGACAATGAAGAAGTAAGAGAATGAGAATATGATTATTCCTCCAAAAATTCTGAAAGCGTCAAAGTGAATCTGTAACACTTTCTCAAAAAGCAGATTGCCTGAAAGAAGAAAGAGAGCGAATATTGCGAATGATATCACAGTTGCCTTGAGAAGAACTATAAGGAAATCCCTGTGCTTCAGGTTTTTCATCACAGGATGAAGATAGAGGAACATAGCGAAAGGATTAAGCATGACCAGGAATGATATGATGTATTGTATCATAAGAATCAAGAAAGGCAAGTGATATAAAAATCTATTGATATGTTAAGCAATAAACGATAAAAGAAAAGAAAAAAATTGAACTAAAACCCTTCTCTGCAATGTTCACTCGCACTCAAATAGAGCTGTTCTGCTGAGTATCTCTGTAACAGTGCATGAAAGTTCTTCACCCAGGAAGTCAAGCTTGAAATCATCCCCTGGCTCACCCTGGATTGAAGGTGCTGCCTGCATGAGCTGTTCCATTACAAGGATGCCTTCCTTAGGTTCGCCTTCCTTGACACAGAAGAAATTGTTCTCGCATGTGTATCCTTCATCACATTCCTTGACAAACACCTGCTTCTTGCATCCAGGCTCCTGCACGCATGCATAGAATTTATCCCTGGCGCACCATGCATTTATCTCATAGCACTGGTCATTGCACTCCTCAGCAGCCATTTCATCCTTTGAATCACCGTCAGCGCCGCCACTGCTGGCATCATCTGTCCCATCTCCTGTCCCTTCTATGATCTCTCCAGCATCCTCAGGAACCTGAGAGCATCCTGCAGTCAGCAATAAGACAGATACTGTCGACAGTATAGCGAGCAATATCAGAATACTGCTGTCATGAATTCTAGATTGCATTTAAACACCTCCTTGTTCTTTGCACTCTGACCACTTCTGTTTACCCCTGCTGTCCTTATGCATATTATACAGCAGGGATATCTGCAATATAATACCGCAAACAATATATATTATATAATACTTTTCATAAGCATCAGAGAAACTCTATTTGAGGGGTAATCAGATTAAAATGCCGGAACTATACGCAGGACTTATAGAAGAAGTGCTTAAGACCAATCCAAAGGCTAATCAGCAGCTGATAAAGAAAGCCTATGATTTTGCCAAGGAAGTCCATACAGGACAGGTGAGAAGGTCTGGTGAACCCTATATTGTGCACCCTGTCGAGACTGCCAAGATACTTGCGGGTTTCAGAGCTGATTCAGCAACAATCTGCGCTGCTCTCCTGCATGACTGCGTAGAGGATGGATGCGTCTCTCTTGATTCTGTCAGGAAGAACTTTGGCACAGAGATCGTCAATCTTGTAGAGGGTGTGACAAAGATAACCGGTGTCCAGTTTGACTCAAAAGAGGAGTATAAGGCAGAGAACCTCAGGAAGATACTTCTGGCAACAGCAAAAGACATAAGGGTCATGCTGATAAAGCTTGCTGACAGGCTGCATAACATGATGACCCTGAACTATTTCAGGGAGGACAAGCAGAAGAGGATTGCCAAAGAGACTCTTGAGATATTTGCTCCCATAGCCCACAAGCTGGGTATGTGGAAGATGAAAGGAGAGCTTGAGGATCTGACTCTGAAGCATCTTGATCCTGAAGCATATAATCTGCTGAGGGACAAGATAGCAGCAAAGAGACAGGAAAGGGAGGCAAGAGCCAAGTCATTGATTGATACAATAAATAACAAGCTCAAGGAGAGGGGTATAGAGACTGAGATAGACGGAAGGGCAAAGTACTTCTTCTCAATATATCAGAAGATGAAGAAAGAGGGCAAGGACTTCAATGAGATCTATGACCTGATAGCTATAAGGATAGTGACCAGCACAATACCTGAATGCTATGCAGCGCTGGGTATACTTCACGAGCTTTACAAGCCAATGCCAGGAAGGTTCAAGGATTACATATCAGTGCCAAAGGCCAATGGATACCAGTCCCTTCATACTTCAGTGATGAGTGAATTCGGAAGGATAATGGAGGTTCAGATCAGGACAAAGGATATGCATCACATGGCAGAGGAGGGAATAGCAGCGCACTGGAGATATAAAGGAGAAGAGCGTGACAAGAAATTTGACAGGAGAATGAGCTGGCTTAAGCAGCTGCTTGACTGGAAGAGGGACTCAAAGACAGCTCAGGAGTTCATAGAATCCCTGAAGATAGACCTGTTCGAGAATGAGATAGTGGTCTTCACTCCAAAAGGGGATCCTATATCCCTGCCTGTGGGCTCCACACCTATTGATTTCGCTTATGCAGTGCATACTAACATAGGAAGCCAGTGCTCTCAGGCAGAGGTCAACAATATAGTTGTGCCTCTTGATTATAAGCTCAAGAACGGAGATATAGTTAACATCATAACCAAGAGGAATGCAAAGCCGTCAAGGAACTGGCTTAACTTCGTGAAGACATCAAAAGCAAGAAGCAAGATAAAATCAGAGCTCAACATCTCCATTGACACGCGCGAAAAGGAGGATGGCAAGGAGAAAGAGGATGTGTCCAAGAGCATAGAAATACTGAGCAAGAAAGCTCCCCTCAAGTTCTCCAAATGCTGCAATCCTGGTTATGGAGATCCTATCATAGCATTCTACACTAAGGATGGAAAGATAACAGTCCACAGGAAGGACTGCAGGACACTGGGCAGCCTGCCAAACAAGAGGATGGCTGCAGTCAGATGGAAAGAGAAGCCAAAGGGCTCTTCAAAGACAAGGATTGTTGTCCAGGACAGGGTAGGCATACTAGCAGAGATACTCAACCTCATAGCGCTCAAGAAAGTAAACATACATTCCATCTACACAAGGGCAAAGAAAGAGAGGGTTGTTATCACATTGAAGATGGTCATGCCTGATGACCTGCAATTCAGGGATCTTGCCAAGGATATAAGAGATATAGATGGAGTGATTGATGTAAAGAAAGCTGACTGATGTACTTTATTGAAAATGGCACCAAGCTATTTTCATTGGGTTTAATGCCCCGCACTTTAGTGCGAGAGGTGCCATGTTCAAAAATGCACAGCATTTTTGACACCCCAGAAATGCTCGATAATCCTTCTGGATTATCGGCATGCCAAAAACCTTTGGTTTTTGAGCATCTTTGATTTCTGAGGGTTTTC
>WJJV01000082.1 GCA_014729495.1 Candidatus Woesearchaeota archaeon | reverse complement strand
CTCGCCAACATAGCATTAGCAGCATCTTTTTGGCGAGGCTAGGAAGAAAAACTACAAAAGAATCATCCATAAGTCTTTAGCCACCTCTCCGTGGCCGGGTTCTTTGCGCTTGTCGGAGAGGCTAGGAATATTTTGCAAAAGAATGAACTAAAAGCAATCACCACCAAAAAAGACCCTTTATCTATCTGCTATCCGATTATTCACCGAACGATTATGAATTTACTCTGGAGTGATTAACAATCAGAAAATTATTTATAGTATGTTCTTATTCCAATCTGAAAAAGAGGCGACCTTACACAGTGAAAGGGGGATATGATTGGCTCATAGGATAGAGATCGGAACATCCGATGATAAAAGAGCGCAGGTACTCAGGGATGACCTGAGAAAGCGCGGTTATAATATTGATTCTGTAAGTCTTGTCGATGCATTCAACTTTGATATGGATCTGGCATCTTCTGAGCTTGAGATAATAGCTTCACAGCTTGACAGGCCGCTGACAAAAGAGTCTTATGTCGCTGATCAGGGTGAGTATGAGGTTCCTGAGGATTTTGCCTGGGCTGTTGAGATAGGGTATCTTCCTGGTGTTACTGACAATCTGGGAAACACTGCAAGAGAGATGGCAGTGGATGCCTTGAAAAAAGGCTTTTCTGATATTGGCAAGGTCTATAGTTCTCAGGTCATGCTATTATCAGGTGATCTTTCTCTTGAGGATGCAGAAGCAATAGGTCAGGAGCTTGCCAATCCTCTTATTCAGAACATCAAGGTCAAGAGCGCTGAAGATTATACAAGTGAAAGAGATTCAGGAATGGGGCTTTGGCTTCCAAGGGTGACTGGAAATGATAAGACAGAAGCAGATATTGTGGACATACTCAATGCAGATGATCCTGAACTGCAGAGGATAGGAAAGAAAGGAGTCTTTGACAGGCTTGTTGAGGTAAGCCATGACAAATACCTTGAGGTAATGGAGACCTACAAGGATGACGAGCTGAACAGGGGAGATTATGTTGAGAAGGACGGAGAATTCTTCCAGAGAGGAAGGAGAGGCCCTCTTGCCCTTGACCTCAAAAGTATGCATGCTATTGTTGATTATTTCAAAGAAGAGGGAAGGGACCCCACAGACATTGAGATTTAATCCCTTGCCCAGACATGGTCAGAGCATTGCAAGCATACAATATTCGCTGATCCAATGGATGAGATAACTGATGGATTGTACAAGCATTTTATCCAGAGATCAACTCAGGAGATCAGGGAAAAGAAGGTCAGGCAAGGCAAGGAAGATATCTGCGTCTCAGTATTCAAGGACAATGCAGGTGTGATAAGATTCAATGATGAATGGGATGTGTGCTACAAGGTAGAGACGCATAACTCGCCTTCTGCGCTTGATCCATTCGGCGGAGCAATAACCGGGATAGTGGGAGTCAACAGGGATCCTATGGGAACAGGCAAAGGAGCAAAGCCTGTGATAAATATTGCAGGCCCTTACTGCACAGGAGATCCTGAAGATAAGAGGCCCAGGTATAAAGGCCAGAATTTCACACAGGAGATGCTTACTCCAGGCAGGATGCTTGAAGGAATAATAGATGGTGTAAGAGTAGGAGGAAACTGTTCTGGAATTCCCACTTCTTTCTTCGGCAATGTTGTTGAGGAGAGGTACAGCGGAAAGCCTCTTGTTTTTGTGGGAACAGTGGGCCTGATGCCAAGAGGAACACATGAGAAAAAGGCAGAGCCAGGAGATTTCATAGTCATGGCAGGAGGCAGAGTAGGAAAGGACGGCATACACGGAGCCACTTTCTCTTCAGAAAGTATGGATGAAGGAAGCCCAGCCACTGCTGTGCAGATCGGAGATCCGATAACCCAGAGAAAGCTCAGCGAAGCCCAGATCGAGGTCAGGGACAAGAAGCTTTACAGCAGCGTGACTGACAATGGAGCAGGAGGGCTGTCATGCTCTGTAGGAGAGATGGCTCAGGAATCTGGAGGATGCTTTGTTGAGCTTGAGCGCGTTCCCACAAAATATTCAGGAATGCTTCCTTATGAGACATGGATATCAGAGTCACAGGAGAGGATGACCTACTCTGTTCCTAAAGGAAAATGGGCAGAGTTCAAGAATATAATGGACAAGCATGGTGTTGAGGCAACTGTCATAGGAGAATTCAATGACTCCAATAGATGCAAGGTCAATAATCATGGCACCAATATAATGGATGTGGACATGGACTTCCTGCATGATGGTGTTCCGCAGAGGCCGATGAAGACAAAGTATGACAAGACAGAGCATGAAGAGCCTGCAATGCCTGATGATGTTGATCATGTCAGCCTTCTTCATTCAATGCTTTCAAGAAAGAACCTTGCAGGCCAGGAGTACATTGTTGAGCAGTATGACCATGAAGTGCAGGGCGGTTCAGTGCTGAAGCCATTGCAGGGCAGGGGAAGAGTGAATGGAGATGCAACAGTCACCAGGCCTGTGCTTGACTCTGACAAGGGCCTTGTTATATCACAGGGAATAAATCCAACCTACAGTGACATTGACACATACTGGATGGCTGCTGCAGCAATAGACACTGCAGTCAGGAGAGCCATAGCAGCAGGAGCATCATTTGACAACCTGTCTCTTCTGGATAACTTCTGCTGGTCAAGCTCAAATGATCCTCAAAGGCTGGGAGAACTCAAAGAGGCATGCAAGGCATGCTACAATCTCGCTGTTGAGTATGAGACCCCTTTTGTTTCAGGCAAGGACAGCATGTTCAATGACTTCAAGGGCTTTGATGAGAATGGAGAGCCAATACATTATGCTGTTCCGCCAACCCTTCTTGTCACTGCATTTAGTGTTATGGACTCAGATAATGCAGTATCAATTGATGCGAAATTTGAGGGAGACCTTGTGTATGTGATAGGAGAGACTCATGATGAGCTAGGATCCTCTGAGTTCTTTGCAATGATAGGAGAGAATGAGGAAGGCAGGAACAAGGCTTATACAGGAAACAGTGTTCCAAGGGTTGAAGCAGGCCAGAATCTAAATGCATATCATGCAGTCGAGGATTGCATAAAAGAAGGAATGGTCGCTTCTGCAAAGAGTGTTGACAGGGGCGGTCTAGGTTATGCTCTTGCAAAGACTGCTATGGCTGGCAGGCTGGGAATGGATGTCTCGCTTGAGAACCTTCCAGGAGACGCATCAAGAGATGATTTCGCTCTGTATTCAGAGAGCCAGGGAAGGCTAGTTGTCACAGTCGATCCAGGAAAAAAGAATGAGTTTGAGAAGAAGCTCCAGGACCATGGTGTTGACTGCTATGCCCAGCTGGGAACAGTCACAGGAGATTCATTCAGGGTAAAAGGAATGGATGGTGCAGATATAATCAATACAGATGTTGACCAGATGCTTGAGAGCTACAGGGAGACATTCGCGGAGTATTAAAATGGCAGATCCAAGAGTATTAGTACTGGCAGGATATGGAATCAATTGCGAGAAAGAGACAGCTTATGCTTTCAGCAGAGCAGGAGCAAAGGAAAAACATGTCAGCATTGTCCACATAAATGATATCATCTCTGGTGATGAGAGCCTTGGCAAGTACCAGATACTGGCATTTCCAGGCGGATTCTCATGGGGAGATGATACTGGCGCAGGAAATGCGCTGGCTAACAAGGTGTCCAATAACATGTGGGCGCAGGTCTATGATTTTGTGCAGAACGAAGATCATCTGGGCATAGGGATATGCAATGGTTTCCAGGCACTTACAAATTTAGGGCTTGTGCCTGCTCTTGATAGAAAATATGGGGAAGTTGAGGTTGAGCTTAAGCACAATGACTCTGCAAGATTCAGGGACCGATGGGTTGATCTCAGGGCAGAGGGGAACAGCCCCTGGCTCAGAGGAATAGATCAGATAGCCATGCCCGTAAGGCACGGCGAGGGTAGATTCTTTGCAGAGCCAGAAGTGCTTAAAGCAATTGAGGGCGCAGGCCAGGTAGCATTAAGGTATAATCATGGAAGCATATGCGATTTCTTAAGCTATGATGCAAACCCTAATGGCTCTTTGAATGACATTGCAGGAATAACAGATCCTTCTGGAAGGATTCTCGGGCTCATGCCTCATCCAGAGGCTGCGATTGATATCAGGCAGGACCCAAGGTACACTCACATAAGGGAGCAGTGCATGAGGTCAGGGGTTGAACTGCCAAAGGAAGGCCCTGGACTGCAGGTGTTCAGGAATGCAGTTGATTACTGCAGGAAATGATGATTTTAAGTTGTTTTTATCTATCAGATTATAAAGAATAAAATAATGATGGGGTGTTGAAATGAGAGATAATGTTTTGGTCATAGGAAGCGGCGGAAGAGAGCATGCGCTTGCATGGAAGATTGCCCAGAGCGAGCATGTTGATAAGGTTTATGTTGCTCCTGGAAATGCAGGAACAGCACTTGAAGAAAAGTGCCATAATGTTAATTTGAAGGTCAATGATTTTGAAGGTATTGGAAGATTTGTTTATAACAATGGGGTAATTCTTACAGTTGTAGGTCCAGAAGATCCTCTTGCAGGAACAGGAAGAGAAGATGGT
>WJJV01000012.1 GCA_014729495.1 Candidatus Woesearchaeota archaeon | reverse complement strand
GAATTAATTATATCTGAAGGATGATCTGGAATTTTCCGTAAAAATTTTACTTTTAATTTTTTAGTAGAGTGGATCTTTGCAAATAGTCGAGCAATTTTTTTAATAACATCATAGGAAAAATCTTCTAATGTTTTTCCTTCGGCAAATTCATAAATTAGGACCGGACAATTAAGACTAGAATCATTATTGAAATAGACTGGCTTTGGAGCAACTTCTAGGTTTTTTACTAATCTGAGTGCTTGGTATTCTAGCTCTCCAGAGTTAGTAAAGAATTGATCACCTGTTAATTTTGGATAAATTTTAGTTACATATTTAGAACCATTAATACTTACAACATAGTTAAAATTCCAGTTTCCAAGAGGAAGTGATTTTATTATTATGTTTTTTATTTCTTTGATGTTAAAAACATTTGGATCTAGTTGTAAGATAAGTTTTTTAACATCAGCTTTTGGAATCATTAGAATTAAAGCAATGAATTCATGTATTTAAATGTAGCGATAATGTCCGAACGAATTGAGTTTAACATAGGATTAACAGCATCTTATTGGCGAGGCTAGGAGAAGAGTGCAATACAATCCTCTTAAATCCATTGCCACCCCTCCGATGTCAAGATAGCAGCATCTTATTGGCGAGGCTAGGAATAAATTCCAATAAAATAAACTAAAAGCATTCTCCACCACATTAATATCAAACGAGCAACACCTTTTGGAGAGCCAGCCAGCTGATTCATAGATTGCCTAAAAACATATTGCCTAATTCCCGCTATTCTCATTTCAACCGCAATCATTAAAAACCAGAGACTGTTATGATATGATTATGAAGATCTCACTTGACCTCAATAAGTCTATTGAAGAGAACGCATCTGCTTACTTTGAGAAGGCCAAGAAGGCCAGGAAGAAGATCAAGGGGGCAGAGGAAGCTGTCGGAAAGCTGAAAAAGAGGCTTGAGAAGGAGCAGGCCAAGCTTGAAGAGAAGTTAAGAAAGCAGGAAGAGGAAGAGAATTCTGCCCAGAAGACAAGGAAGCTGGAGTGGTATGAGAAATTCAGATGGTTCATAAGCTCTGAAGGATTCCTTGTCATAGGAGGAAGGGATTCAACCACTAATGAGATAATCATAAAGAAGCACACTGACAGTAATGATATCATATTCCACACTGACATGGCAGGCTCACCTTTCTTTGTCATAAAGAACCCTGACAATAAGGAGATAGGAGAGCAGACCATCACTGAGACAGCGGATGCTACCTGCACCTACTCAAAGGCATGGAAGCTGGGCCTTGCCACCACAAGCGTGTTCTGGGTCAAGCCTGACCAGGTGAGCAAGGAGGCAGAGTCAGGAGAATACATGGCAAAAGGAGCGTTCATGATAAGAGGCAAGACAAACTACATTCCTGCAAAGATCAATCTTGCCATAGGTTCAATGGAGGATAGCCGGGTCATGGGCGGGCCTCTTTCTGCTGTCAAAGAGAACTGCAAAGCATATGTTGAGGTAGTGCAGGGAAATGATAAGACTGCTGCTGTTGCAAAGAAAGTCAAGGCAAAGATAGGTGATGTTGACCTTGATGATATCATAAAGGTGATCCCTGCTGGCGGTGCAAAAATCAAGTGACCTGGCAACAGATCTAGAAAATATGCTATCATTATCCTTTGTATGTTATCCTATAGATACTTCCTGCATGATCATCAGACACCAGCATTGATCCATCAGGCATCTGCAGGACATCGACAGGCCGTCCCATTGTTTCTTCTCCCTGAAGCCAGCCTTGCGCGAATACTTCCTTTGAGACAGCCTCGCCATCTTCTATGCTTACATGCATTACCCTGTATCCTATTGGAACTTCCCTGTTCCACGAGCCATGCTCTGCTATGAAGATGTCTCCAGAGTATTCTTCAGGGAACATGCTGCCTGTGTAGAACATCATGCCAAGAGCAGCGACATGAGGCCCGAGCTCAATCTCTGGTCCCTGGAATTCACTGCACTGCCTTGAGTCAAACTCAGGATCCTGGATGTCATTTCCATGGCAGTAAGGGTATCCAAAGTTCATTCCTTGTTCAGGAGCATGATTGAGTTCATCAGGAGGCAAGTTGTCACCAAGCCAGTCCCTTCCATTATCAGTGAACCACAGCTCTCCTGTTTCAGGATGCCAGTCAAAGCCGACTGTGTTCCTCACGCCTCTTGCATATACTTCATAAGAGCTGAAGTTCCTATCAAGTCTTGTTATTGAAGCATAAGGATCCTCTTTTTCGCAGATATTGCATGGAGCTCCTACCGGAACAAAAAGATTTCCGTCTGGCGAGAATGATATAAACTTCCAGCCATGCCCTGTGTCATCAGGATAGCCATCAAAGAGTACCTCATACTCCAGATCACCTTCTCCTGCAGGATCCATATTCTTTATCTTATTCTCAATATCCCTGAACACTATTACCCTGCTGACCTCTGCCACATAGAGATCTCTATCCCTGTAAGCCAATCCATTGGGCATGTTCATATCTGAAGCGATCCTGACTGTTCTGTCAGGATTATAATCCTGATCATTGTCAATAATCGCATAGACATTCCCGTTCCTCCTGTTGCCCACAAACACTGTGTTGTCCTGTCCAAGAGCAAGCGACCTTGCATCTGGCACATCTGCGTAGACTTCAACAGAGAATCCCTCAGGAAGCTCTATCATGCTGATTATTGTGTCAGGCTCTCTTGCATCAGAAGGAAGATTGACTTCAGAACAGGCCTGCATAAGACTAATGATCAATAGAAATACTGGAATGATAATCCTCTTTTGATATTGCATACCCTGAGTGTGTTCTTGTCCATTAAAAATGTTTCTGAATTATATGATGTCTGTCATCTTCCAGGTATAAGAAACATTTAAATATCATATATGTGAAAAGCAGGACATGGCAGTCAAGAAGAAGTCTGCAAAGTCTGCAAAGAAGAAAAGCATCAAAAGCAGGAAGAAAGCAGGCCAAAAAAGCAGCAAAAGCCGTCCCTCAGATCCTCCCAAAGCATCAAGCAAGGAAGAGCCAAAAGTTGTCAAGGTCATTGAGGAGCAGCCTGAGGAGAAAGAGAATCTAAGTGAAGTGCTGAAGTCAGTTGAAGAACAGACTCCAGAAGAGACTGCAGAATTCTCTGAAGAGGTAAGCAGTGTTGTTGAAGAAGTGCAGGAGGAGATTGAGGATAAGAAAGCTGCAATGCCAGACCCTTCCAGCACAGATTATATAATGGACAAGGATGATTACAAGGAGTATCATACTGAGATAGAATCAGAAGCCCTTCCTATTGCAGAGGATCCTGAAGAGTTTGCAGCAGCTGATGACTTCACATTGTACCAGCTCAAGAAGACCACTGATCCAAGGATGAGGCTTCATGGCGGGGATTATGACAAGCCGTGGGGAAATTTCTTTCTCAGCTATATCAAGGAAGGCACAGCCAAGAGAGCGAAGAGAGCAGGCAGCCTTGCCAAGAAGAGCCTAAGGTCAGCAGTGAATGAGGTTCACAGCGCTTACGACCACTTATATCACTGGATATACAGGAAGTGAAGATATTGTTCTGGAATATTGATGGCAGCTGATGAGTATTGATATTTTTATTATCATGGCAGCAGCAACAACTAGGGATTCGTATATGGTCTGTGATAGTTTATTGTCTTTACGGCAGCAACAACAGAAAATGCTTTGCATTTTCTTAGTTGCAAAAGCTCCGCATTTGCAACAACAATATTGCCAGCAGACGGCCATGCTCACTTTGTTCGCATGTCCTACTCGGCACCCCGGAGGGGGCT
>WJJV01000081.1 GCA_014729495.1 Candidatus Woesearchaeota archaeon | reverse complement strand
CGGTAAACATAAAACCTCTCAGCCTCGCACATCACCATCATCACAGCATCAGGATTAGCCTGCCTGAACTTCTCAAAACTCTCAAAGTCTCTCTCTGATGCCCTGCAGTGGCGGTAAGGATGAGAATGCATGCTCACTATTGTATCAGAAGGGCATTGGGTATAAACAACCTGAGAATAGCTCCCTCTCTGGTCTGGAAGGAGTATATCTGTAATAATATAAGTGTCTCCGGATATATTGCCTTTCAGGCATGCTTTGAACTCGCGATCCTGGTTGTCAAGATATGTCTGCTTCAGCGCAGTATAAGCTGCTTCTGTGAATACAATATTGAATCCATCGCCTTCAACAGAATAGCCTTCAAGCTCTGAGCTTAATAACATGCTTCCTATGATATTAAGAGTGTAAGGCCCCAGAAGAAAATATGAGAGGAACAGGAACAGTATGAACAGGCCAATCACAAAAAGCAGTATCCTCTTCATGAGCGAAGGCTGCTCTTCTTCATGTTCAGGATTGTTTGCATTATCTCTATTTTCCATCAAACTTTCTCAAATCCAAGAACCATCTTCTTTGATTTTACCTTGACTTCTTTTGAATGCGCGTGCTTCTCTTCAGATGAGGAGATATTTATCTTCTTTGCTCCGACCTTCTCCTTTATTGCATCCTTCCACGCATCAAGCATCGCTGCAAGATCATCTTCTGCCTGCACATGCAGGTCTATTGAATCCTGCTTCTGCATCCCTGCCTCCTTCCTCATCTGCTGGGCATGCCTCATGACCTCTCTTGCAAAACCTTCTGCATCAAGCTCTGGTGTCCTCTCTTTGTCAATGTAAAGCTCTCCATACCTGAAGTCAGACTCTGCTATATTCTCTGGAGTCTCCTTATCAACAATCAGGTGATTTCTCTTGAGCCTGAACTTATCTCCATCTATCACCATGTCATAGTATCCCTGCTCTTCTATTTTTGAGAGTATTGAGTCTGCTGACATCATTGAGAACTGGGCTATGATCCTTGTAGTGTCCTCACCAAAATCAGGGCCTAGCTTTGCATAATCTGCCCTGATCTTCTTATCAACACCTGGCATGTCCTTCTCAACAGCCAGCTCCTTGACATTTGCCTGGTTCTTTATTATGTTCCCCAGATCCTTGACAGCCTTCTCAACTTCTGGCTTCCTTGTGATGATATGGACTTTCCTGAGAGGCCATCTCAGGCCAAGCTGTGCCTTCTCTCTTGCAGATAGTATTGACTGTATTGCCTGCTTTACAACATCAAAGCTTTCTTCCAGCCCAGAGTTGATCATCTTCTCATCATATGAAGGCCAGTCAAGATGATGCACACTCGCCTCTTTCAGCTTGAATTCCTTCTTGAGGTTCTGATAGATTGACTCTGTTATGAATGGAGCTACAGGCGCCATTATCTTCAGAGAGACCATAAGCACATCATTAATTGTCCTCATTACAGTGCCTTTCTCGACATCAGTGCCAAGGGATGCCTTGTCTCTTACCAGCTGGATGTATGTCCTGCTCAGGTCAAGGAACAGCTCCTCTGCGAGAGAGGGTATCTCATCAAGCTTAAATGCTTCAAACTTCTGTGTTATATCCTTTATTGTGGTGTTCATCTTTGAAAGTATATATTTCTCCTCAACAGAGAGCTTTGGCTCTTTGGCCATGATTATGTTCTGCCTCTTCATGTCAAGAAGGAAATTCTGCAGATTCCACAGTATTCCAAGATGCCTGTGCTTTGTCTTCACATCATCAAAATTGTAATTGAGGTCCAGTCCTGCGTTTGTCCCGCCTATTGAATAATACCTGAATGCGTCTGCTCCATATTTGGATATAACCTCTTCAGGCACAATGTAGTTTCCAAGTGATTTTGACATCTTCCTTCCCTGCGCATCATTCACATAGCCGTGCATGTACACATTCCTGAAGCTCGGCTTCTCCATAGACACCATTGATGCCACGAACAGAAGGTTGAACCATCCTCTTATCTGATCCTTTCCTTCAAGTATGAAATCTGCAGGGAACATCTTCTTGAACAGGTCTTCTCTTCTGGGGAAGTCAAGGCAGATCCATGAAGCGCATCCTGCATCCACCCACACATCAAGTATGTCAGGTATCCTCTTCATATCCTTTCCGCACTTATCGCATTTTATGGTTATCTCGTCTATCCATGGCTTGTGCAGGTCCTCTGGAAGCCTGCCTGCCTTCTGCTTCAGTTCTTCCTTGTCTCCTATGACAATGTAATCTCCGCATCCTGTCTCTCCACCATCCTTGCTTTCCTGGTCTCCGCAGTACCATACAGGAAGAGGGCATCCCCAGAACCTCTGTTTTGTTATTGAATTGTCCCTGAGATTGTCAAGCCATGAGTGGAACTGCCTGCTTCCTGCCCAGTCAGGAACCCATCCTATGTCCTTGTTGAGCTCTTTCATGTTCTCTGTGAGGTCCTCTATCCTGAAGAACCACTGGGTTGTTGTCTTGAAGACAACAGGATTATGGCATCTCCAGCAGTGGGCATAATCATGCTCAACAGGAGTCTTTGCTATCAGGGCTCCTTTTTCCTCAAGAGCCTCTATGAACTTTGGATCATCCTTCTTTGCTGTCAGGCCTGAGAACCTGCCCATGCTGTCTGGGTACTTGCCTGCCTCGTCTATCTCATTGTACGCAGGTATGCCCTCCCTGTGGCCGACCTCATAATCCTCTGGACCGCAGCCCGGAGCGCAGTGCACAAGCCCTGAGCCTGCACTGACATCAACATATTCCTTTGACAGAACAACTGTATGCACTTTCTCGTTCTTGTCTTTCAGCTCTTTCATTGAAGGGATGTCATCAAGCCAGGGATGCTCATACTTCAGGCCTTCAAGCTCCTCTCCCTTGAATTCTTCTGTTACCTTAAGCTTCTTCTCAGCAACTGCCTGCACAACAGGGCCTGCAAGAGCCTTTGCAAGTATCCAGATCTCCTTGCCTTTCTCTCCTTCAACCTCTGCCCTGACATAATCGATCTCAGGATTGACCATGACTGCAAGGTTGAAAGCAAGTGTCCATGGTGTTGTTGTCCAGACAATAAGATATTCGTTCTCTGATCCTATGACCTTGAATTTGAAGAATATTGATGTGTCTCTTATCTCCTTATACTCGAGCTCGTGCTTTGCGAGAGCTGTTGCGCAGCTCCTGCACCAGTGCATGGTTTTCTTGCCCTTATAGAGCCTCTTGTTCTCGTGCGCTTTCTTGATCAACCACCACTCGCCCTCTATGAATTCGTCCTTTATTGACTGATATGCATTCTCAAAGTCCATCCAGACTCCGAGCCTTTTGAAGTCCTCGTTCATTGACTCCATGTTCTCTACAGATAGGTTCCTGCATTCCTCTATGAACTTGGCCACACCCATGCTATGGATCTCATCCTTGTTCTTTATGCTGAGCTTCTTCTCAGTTGCGTGCTCTGTAGGAAGGCCATGCATGTCATACCCTGCCCTGTCCCATGCATCAAAGCCAGCCATCCTCTTGTATCTCAGAAAGCAGTCCTTGAGTGCCTTGTTCCATGCAGTTCCTATATGCACTTTTCCAGAAGTATAAGGAGGACCATCAAGGAAATAGAATACTTTTTTGCCCTTGTTCCTTTCCTTTGCCTTGCTGTATATATCTTTCTTATTCCAGAAATCTATGACCCTCTCCTCTACCTGCTTAAAGTTATAAGGACCTGGACCAGAACTGGCCTTGCTCTTCTCATTGGCTGCCATAGGAAATTGTTTTTTATATTTGTATATAAAGCTTTTGGAAGATGATTCTTAGAGTTCTTAACGTTGGCAACAACAATAATATGTTCATACACTTGTCAAAGCCTTTGTTTTTGCCCTCTGCACCCAGTATTCAGCCATTTTGTTGCATCCTGGAGATCTATCTCTTGAACGACGCCCTGGCGCAGACGAGGCGAGGGATGGTTGCCAAGCGAAGCGAGCGCAACTAAGGAAATCTTTGATTTCCTGCTCCCCTTACGGGGTGCCGAGTAGAACATGCGAACAAAGTGAGCATGGCTGTCTGCTGCCAGGAGGGTGGCGTTCTCAGTTACTATTTACCTGCCTATCCCACCATAATCTTTATAAATGGGCCTCTTTTCCTGCTTCATGGGGCATATATGAGCGACATAAAAGCATTCAACAAATGGAGCACAAAGGACATCACAGTAGAGGATGCTGGATTAAAGGATTATATATCTCTCCAGGCCAGGATTGTTCCGAGGACCGGAGGGTCTAATGTAGGCACAAGGTTCATCAAGTCCAAGACATTCATAGTTGAGAGGCTTATGAACAGGGTCATGGTTGCAGGTCACAAGGGAAAGAAGCACTTCAAGTCCTCAAACCACATGACAGGAAAAGCAGCCAATGCATATGATATTGTTGAGAAGGCATTTGAGAAGATAGAGCAGAAGACAAAGCAGAATCCTATCGAGGTCTTTGTCAAGGCTCTTGAGAATGCTGCTCCAAGAGAGGAGATTGTCACAATAGAATACGGCGGAGCAAGGTATCCTAAGGCTGTTGAGTGCGCTCCTCAGAGAAGGATTGACATTGCTTTGAAGATCATGACACAGGGTTCATACCATTCTGTTTTCAACAAGAAGAAATCAATCGTGGATGGGCTTGCTGACGAGATACTCGCTGCTTATAATTCAAGCCAGAACTCAAATGCCATATCAAAGAAGCTTGAGCTTGAAAGGCAGGCTGATGCTTCAAGATAAAGTATCCATTAGATTCTATACTTATTAAAAGAGGATTATGTGATAATCATGGTGCTCAAAGAATATATTGATTTAGCTGAAGAACTTTACAGTATTAGCATTGAGATAGATGAAGCAAGAAATACAGAGAGAGATACTCCCAGATAAAGTCCTACAATAGTGATATTAACCAAAACATTAATATATTAATTATACATTGTCTAACTAAGGTGATACAAAATGATAGAGTGTGAAAGCAATATAAGAAAATGGGGAAATTCATTTGGCATAATAATCCCAAAGGATATAATGGAAAAAGAGCACATCAAAGAAGATGAAAAAGTAAGATTCATGATTATCAGAGACAGCAAAGTATTAAAAGAAACATTTGGCATGCTGAAAGGCAGATTAAGAAAGTCAGGACAGGAGATTAAAGACCAGACAAGAAAGGAATTATACAATGAATAATATATTTTTCTTTGATTCATATGCAGTGATTGAAATACTAAAAGGCAACCCTGATTATCAGCCATACACAGAATGTAATATCTTGCTAACAAAGCTTAATCTCTTTGAAGTACATTATAATCTAATGAGAGGTAGCAGTGAGAAAGAAGCAGCTACGTTTCTAAAAAAATATTCCAAGTTCGCAGTTGATTTTGATGAGAATATCATAAGAGAAGCTTCAAGACTTAAGTTAGATAATAGAAAAAGAAATATTTCAATGGCAGACTGCATAGGATTTATGGTTGCAAAAAGACTTGGTATTAAGTTCCTCACAGGAGACAAAGAGTTTGAGAATGTTCCTGGAGTGGAATTTGTCAAATGATTATGCATCCCTCTCCTTCTTTCCGTAGATATAGATATACTGCCAGGCAAATCCCTGCTTCCTGTAGATATGCACTGAGAAGCCGTTGCCTTTGAACACCTCTCTTATCTTCCTGTCATTGCCCAGCCAGAACCTGTTGGGGATTATGTCAAAGAATTTGTCGTATTCAAGGAACACTATCCTGTTGCCTTTCTTCATCCTCTTGTTTATCTGCGTCAGCACTCTGCGTACATCCTGGATATAACTCAGCTCTCCGACAGATACTGCTACATCCACCTTTGGTATTGAAGGATGGACCCTGTCAGGGACATCATCAACTATGACATTCACATGCTTGTATCCCATCTTATCTACGCGCCTCTTTGTTATTCTGGGGCTGTATTTAAGGTAACTATGAGCATAGACTTTGCCTCTCGGCCCTACTTCTCTTGCCAGCCATAATGTCAAAGTTCCGACATTGCAGCCGTACTCAAGCACCTTCTTGCCCTTGATGTCTCCAAGCATCTTTATTATCTTTCTCCTGACACTGTGAGGGAGATATATCCTTTCTGTGAGCAGAGCAAGATATGCAAAAGCATCATTCACCTCCACAATTATCTTGGGATCATAATACATCTCTATGAGGAAATAAATAGGAAGCCCTACTGCTATGAAAGAAAGCCCCAGCATGAGGGTATGGCCTGCGCCTTCTGTCTCAAGAAGCCACATCAGCATAAGGAATGCAAGGAAGAGCACCACAAGTATGGGCCCGACCTTTCCGAAAGGCGTTCTATAGTATCTTGTTGTGTCAGGCTGCCTGTACCTGAGTATGACAAGCGAAAGAAGCACGCCTGAATACATTATAAGCACAAGAGGTACGAGAAGATGAAGAAGTGTCTCGTAAGACCCGAATCCTATGAACACCAGGATGGATGTAAGGACAGTCTGGAATATTATTGCCTTGTATGGAGTGTAGTACTTCTTATGGATCTTTGCAAACTGCTTGAGGAAAAGCCCGTCTTCTGCAAGAGCAAGTATCAGCCTGGGAGCTGAGACAACCCATCCAGCTACTGAGCCGATTATAGAAAGGTAGACAAGAATAGTGAATACATCACCCCCCATGCTTCCGAAATGCCTTGTTCCAAGATCAGTCAGAGGAGTAGTGGACCCTCCAAATTGCTGCCAGGGCATCACTCCGAGAGATGTCACCACAAAGAGCAGGCAGATAACAGCTATTATCACAGTGCCCCAGATCAATGCCTTTGGCATGACCTTTGCCCCGTCCTTTGTCTCCTCTGCAAGGAAGGTCGCTGTCTCCCAGCCAAAGAATGTCTCTGAGATGAAAAAGATAGTCACAAGCACTGCTGAGGCAGGGAAAACAAAGAATGGAGTGAGGTTTGAGGGCTCAAGCCTTATCAATCCCGGAATTATAAGCGCAAAAAGGGTTCCCACTGTTATGAAAGAAAAGGTTATCAGCATGAAGGCAGATGTCTTCATGCCCTTGAATGCCATGTAGTTGAACACAAGTATGAAGAACATACAGATAGATATCTTGAGGCCGGTAACAGGAAAAGGTATGAGGTACTGTATTGCTCCGACAATAAGCATGGCAATGGTTATATTTCCTGCGACAAGAGTCATCCATCCAAACAGGAAGCTGGGAAACCTTCCATAAGCCTGCTTGCAGAATTCATACACCCCTCCTGCTTTGGGAAACATGGATGAAAGCTCTGCAAAGCACATTGCTATGTATATGGACACAACAGAAAGTATCAGCCAGGAGATTATGGAAGCAGGTCCAGCATGACGGGCTCCGACTGCAGGAAGGAAGAATATTCCAGTGCCCATTATAGAGTTTATTGTTATCAGCAGTATGGCTCTGAAGCTCAGCACCTTCTTCAGCTGTGTCATGATATAGAAAAGACAGCCCCCTCTGTATATAAATGATTGGTTTTATTGGAAAGTGGTGAAAATTGGAAATATTTTTATATCAATTGAAATAACATATGTTATGGCATCTATTCAGGAAACATGCAATAGCAGATTTGATCTTGCTCAGATACTTTTTGATTTCTATTACACACCAAGACATGGAAGAGCATTAATTGATTATATGCATAGAGAGAACATGTATGGAGTCACGCTCAGGCTTGAGAGAGAAGGATCCCATGGACTTTCGGAAACCTTGTTGTCAGGCCTGGCGCAAGAATAACCTCTTATGGATTCCCTTTCACAACACAGGGGATAGATGAGCCTTTCTATACTTCAGAAGAGAAAGCAGAGCAGTTCAGACAGGCATTCAGGCAGTACTGCGATGATAACTTCACAACAATAACAAAAGATGATCATAACGGAATAACCTTTGAGAAAGAATCATCAGTTGTGGAAGTGAATATCATGCCAGAGCTCTGGATACATGCCACACCTTCACCTGTGGGACCTGTAGCTCACAGAGAAATAGGTGACATAATAGATCTTGCAGGCATAAAGCCTACTGATAACACTGCAGTGAGATTCTACAGCTCTCCTGGACTACTGCAGAGAGAAGCAGGTTATGCCTGGAGACAGATAAGGCATCAGCTCGACCAATTCCATCTTATTGATTAGTACTCCTTAAGAAACTTCATCAGCTCATCGCTTTCCTCGAATTCCATGAACTCCTGTTTTGTAAGTGAGGGGATATTTTTTTCTTTGGGTCTTTTGCTGTTGAATATCACAAGATTCTCTGCATCAAGCAGCCTTGACACTGATGTTGTATTAGGATTCACTTTGTCACCAATTCCAGTTAATATTATCTCCTCATCCTTTCTTGCTATGATATTGAACGGCACTTTTCTTGCCTCTGCTGCATCAAATCCCAGTTCTGAGTATTTCCTCGTTATCAGTGTCTCCTTTGCTGAAGAACCCGGCAATTGAACTGCTGGATGCTGACTGAAAAGGTCTATCTTCTCAAACACAGAATGGCCGAAGATATCATATATCTTCTCTGCTTTCTGCATTGTGACCTGTGAACCATTCTCATAATTAGAGACCATCCTCCTTGATACTCCAATCTTCCTTGACAGGTCAGAGGAGGATATCCCAGCATCATCAACAGACTGCCTGAACCTCTGTCCTGCGATCCTTGCAGTAAGTCCTGCTTTTGTGCTTGAGATGTAGGGCAGCTTGTTGTCAATTGAATTCCTGAAAGTACTGAAGCTAAGGGTGTAGACGCCATACCTTGAATAAACAACATTGTCCTGGAGATCATGGCCTGCTGTCTCAGCAACAATAAATGGCGAGGCCTGCATATATGAACTGATGCTTTTCATCTGCTCTGCATACTCATCAGAGATTGCGTTTGCATCAGACAGTACTTTGATCAGCAGTATCCTGCTGCCTTTTCGGGCAATGATGTCAAAGCAGCATCTTGAGAGGCTCTTTATTGTGAATCCTTTCTTGAGCAGGAATATTCCAAGTCTTTCTGATAGCCTGTCCCCCATAAGCAGCATTAAGCACGCATCATTTAAATATCTTATTAAGAAACTTTATATATCACTGCCTCAGCTGATTTAATAGCAGATTAAAAAGAGGTCTTGGATTTTATGGGTGTTGATATTGAAGCTATTCCAGAATACATTGGAAAGGGAAATAAAGCTTGTGGGCACTGGAGCTTACACGCGGCAGAGCAGCGGGCTATGGTTAAGGCCTGCAGACACTGGTTCAGGCATCATATTCTCTCATGATGGGGAGGCTGTAAAAGCAGGCATAGAGAATGCAGAATACAGCGGACCTGAGATGAAGACAACCATCCTGAAGAACAGCTATACTATAATCTGCCCTGAGCATCTGCTTGCTGCGCTCTTTCTTGCAGGAGTGACCAATGCAGAGATAGAGCTGGAGGGAAGAGAGGAAGATGAAATCCATGATGATGGAATGGATGATTCTGTGGATGATTCAGGAAGGATCAGGGAATTCGAGATTCCGATGTTCAATGGCTCTGCATACCTATTCTATGAAGCAATTCTCTCAGCGAACATAGTGCCAAGCCTTGATGAAGATTACCGGCCAAAGAGGGTTGAGAAAGCATATCGTATAAAGGAGCCTTTTGAGGTCAAGCATGATGGAAGAAGCATAACTGCAATGCCTCTTGATGGATACTCTCCAAAGGACTTCTTCAGATTATACACAGAGATTGATTATGATAATCCAGCAATAGGCAGGCAGGCAGCTGAACTGAATATATCAGACCTTGATAATAATACACTTGACAATCTGCTCAGCTCAAGGACATTCTGCTTTGAGGAAGACCTGATTGAGCTTGAGAAGAGAGAGCCGGGAATAATTGACATGGCAAAGAGGCATCTCATAGTGATTGACAGTGAAGGCAACACACCAAAGAAGATGGAGAAGCTAAGATATAATGAAGCTGTCCTGCACAAGACAGTGGATCTTCTCGGAGACCTCAGTCTGCTCGGCTATCCGATTATAGGGGAGTTGAGGGCGATCAAGCCAGGCCATGGCATAAACCAGGATTTTGCAATGGCATTGTACAGAGAAGCCCATAAAGAGAACGGCAAAGCAGAACTGATCTATATTGATTAATGATCTGTGATAATATCCCAGCTTTACCGCAAACTATAAAACCTCTGGCTTATTCTTTAGCATTATGAAGATAACCATCGGAGGAAGGGCAGGCTCTGGCAAGAGCACTGTTGCACGGCTTGTGGCAGAAAAGCTGGGCCTGAAGCATTATTCCATGGGAGACCTCTGGAGAGAGATGGCAGACGAGAGGGGCGTATCAATCCTTGAGCTGAACAGGCTTGTTGAGAAGGACAAGGACATTGACCTGGAGACTGACAGGAAGCAGGAGGAACTAGGAAAAAGAGAGGATGATTTTGTGATTGACAGCAGGCTGGGCTTCCACTTCATACCTGACTCAATAAAGATATTTCTTGATGTGGGTGATGATGCAGGGGCTGAGAGGATCTTCAATGCCACAAGAGGCAAGGTAGAGGAATATTCTTCTGTTGAGGCAACAAAACAAGAACTGAAGAAGCGAGAGGAATCAGAGCTCAAGAGATACAAGAAACTGTATGGTGTGGATTACACAGACAAATCCCATTATGATGCTTATATTGATACGACAAGCAAGAGCATAAATGAAGTTGTTGATAATATTGTTGAGAAAGTAAAAAGCAGATACTCTGATAGCTGATATTCCTGGTTTGTGTTTGTTTATTATGCATTTTCTAGCCTCACTGATAAGAAGTTGCTATTGCTTTTAGTTTATTTTCTCGCAACTTACTCCTAGCCTCTCCGACAAGCGCAAAGAACCCGGCCACGGAGAGGTGGCTAAAGACTTATGGATGATTCTTTTGTAGTTTTTCTTCCTAGCCTCGCTGACAAGCACTGCAAATCCGGCCACGGAGAGGTGGCTATGGTTTTGAGTTGTTTGTATTGCAGTTTTCTCCTAGCCTCTCCGACAAGCGCAAAGAACCCGACCACGGAGAGGTGGCACTGTCCCTTGACTTTAGCTAGGCAGCAGCAACACGAACGAATACTGAGTGCAGAGGGAATTCCAGTTACGCAAGTTCGGGAATTTCCTTTGCGAATACGGTAAAAATTTGCGAAGCAAATTTTTAACGGTGTATGAGTTCTAGGTTGCTGCTGCTGCCGAAAAAACCAAAACCTCTCTCTGACTACATCTGAATCAATTATTGTTCTTGCAGATGCAAAGCATTTTCTGTTGTTGCCGATTTTAATGATTTAAACTCTAACAATTACCACATTTCCCACCAAAACCTTTATAAATAAGGCCTAAATCCATATACTTTATCCTTCTAGATTTATTACAGGACTAGGGGGCAGTAGAAAGGATTGTTAATCAGATTGTTGATTATTTCAAGGGGATAATATGGCAGAAGTAAAGAAAGGAGACTTTGTGCAGGTGCAGTACACAGGAAAGCTGGAAGACGGCACTGCATTTGACACAACGAGCAAGAAGGAAGCTGAGAAGCAGGGCCTTAGTGAGGACTATTCCAATTACGGGCCTGTTACAATCTGCATAGGAGAAGGCCATGTTGTTCCTGGCCTTGACAAGCAGCTTGAGGGAAAGAAGGTAGAAGAGGTTTACAACCTTGAGGTTCCTGCTGAGGATGGTTTTGGCAAGAAGGATGCAAAGCAGATACAGATGATAGCGACCAACAAGTTCACAAAGGAAGGCATAACTCCTGCACCAGGCCTTCAGGTAAACATTGACGGAATGATGGGCATTGTGAAAAGCGTCAGCGGAGGAAGGACTCTTGTTGACTTCAACCACCCATTATCTGGCCAGAAGCTGCTTTACGAGATAAAGATTGACCGCATCATAGATGATGATACTGAAAAGGTCAAGGCATTGCTGAAGCTCAAGCTGGGCATTGAGGACGCAGATGTGCATATCAAGGATGGCAAAGCCACCATAAGCACAAGCAAGGATCTCGGAATGCCTGAAGAGTTCACAAGATCAATTTCAGATGAGGTATCAAAGCTTGTTCCATCAGTCAAAGAGATGGAGTTCGCAGCAAAGGACAAGGACAGCAAAACAGCTGAAAGTGCTGCTAAACAGCCTCAGGAGCAGGATAAATGACAAAAGATTTATATATGAGTATGGTATCATTAAAAACTATAACTACTCTGAAACAATCACTAAATCTTCGGGGAGAGGTGGAGAGAAATGGATTTTGAAAATACTGGATCTGATGAACAATACAGAGGGGATGATCAGTACAGAGAGCAGGCAAATGATGCTCCAGCACCACAGGAATCCGCTCCTGTTGTTGAAGATGCTAAACCAGCGATGGTTGATGCTGAACTTGAATCATTCCTGCAGAAACAGCGTGCCAGCATAAAGGTAATAGGAGCTGGCGGTGGCGGAAACAACACAATCAACAGGATCACAGAGGTTGGTGTCAAAGGCGCTGAGACAGTGGCTGTCAACACAGATGCGCAGGACCTTCTTTACACAAATGCAGACAAGAAGATACTTATCGGAAAAGAGGTCACAAAAGGACTTGGAGCAGGATCAATCCCAAAGATAGGAGAGGAGTCTGCAAGAGAGAACGAGTCTGAGATCAAGTCCTCAATAAAAGGATGTGATATGGTATTCATAACATGCGGCCTTGGAGGAGGAACAGGAACAGGATCTGCTCCAGTGATAGCAGAGATATCAAAAAAGCTTGGAGCGCTGACAGTGGGCATAGTCACAATGCCTTTTGCGATGGAAGGCCAGAGAAGGTATGAGAATGCTGTCATCGGCCTTGAGAAGCTTGAGAATATCGTTGATACACTTATTGTTATACCAAATGACAAGCTGCTTGAGATAGCGCCCGATCTTCCGCTGCATACAGCATTCAAGGTAGCTGACGAGATACTCACAAATGCTGTGAAGGGAGTTGCAGAGCTTGTCACAAAAGCAGGACTGATAAACCTCGATTTTGCTGACATAAGGACAGTCATGGGCAATGGAGGAGTCGCCCTTATAGGAGTGGGAGAATCAGACACAGAGAACAGGGCAACCGAAGCAGTTGAGAAAGCAGTAAACAATCCTCTTCTTGATGTGGATATAGGTGGTGCCAGCGGAGCCCTGATCAACATAACAGGAGGCCCTGACATGACTCTTGACGAGGCAAGAAAGGTTGTTGAGATAGTGTCAGAAAAGCTTGACGAGGATGCCAGAGTCATATGGGGAGCGCAGATAAGCGAGGACCTCAAGAACACAATCAGGGCATTGCTGATAATAACAGGAGTGCAATCAACCCAGATATTCGGTCCTGAAAGGAAGATATCCACAAGGAGAAAGAAGGAGATAGAGAACGAACTAGGTATTGAGTTTGTGGACTGAAGAAAATGGACTTTGATTCTTATTATACAAAGCTGAAAGTATTTGCAGGAGAATGCTACAGAGTATTCAAGGTGACCAAAAAGCCCACAAGCTTTGAGTTCAGGACAATAGTCAAAGTATCTGCACTGGGCATGGCAATAATAGGACTTGTAGGATTCACATTGTTCATGCTTAAGGAGACATTGATGTGATAGAAATGGAAGAAGACAAAAAGGAACAGAAAACAGAAGAGAACAATGAGGATTCACAGCAGCCTGAGGAATCCAAGCCTGAAGCACAGCCAGATACTTCTGCAGAAGCAGAAGAGTCTCCAGAAAGCAAGAATGATGCTGACAATCCTGAAGATAATATTTCTGAGGAGCCTGAAGAAGAGATGGATCTTTCCAACATAAAGACAGCCCAAGGCCCTCTGGGAGAGGCGCCTGTAAAGCAGGTTGAGGAGAGCCCTGTTCCTGAAGAACTGTCTGAAGACAAGGACATAAGCAATGAGAACCAGCCTGAGCCAGAAGAAGAGAGCAAAGAGGAGCCAGGCAAGAAAACAGAAGATGAAGGCGGGGAAGACTCGTCAGGACCCAAGATATTCGCAATAAGGACAACTGCCAACAGGGAAGACCAGGTAATGGACTTCATAACAAGCAACATAGAGAAGAAAAAGGAGCTGGAAGTATATTCTGTAATAAGACCTCATGGAATGAGAGGCTATATCTTTGTCGAAGCAGCAAAAAGAGGAGATGCAGAGCAGGCAGCCCTTAACATACCTTATGCAAGAGGAGTGCTTCCAAAGCCTGTTGACTATTCTGAGATGGAGCATATGCTTGAGCAGGTCAAGCATGAGGTTGACATAAGGAAGAATGACATTGCTGAGATAATCGCAGGACCTTTCAAGAGAGAGCAGTGCAAAGTCACAAGAGTTGACAAGACCAAAGAAGAGGTTGTTGTCGAGCTTCTTGAAGCTGCTGTGCCAATCCCAATAACAGTCAAGATGGATGCGATAAAGGTCATCAGAAGGGAAGGCCAGGAAGAGGGAGAGGAGTGAGTTGTTAACTTTATTCTTTTAATCTTTTTTAACATTATTCATTTTGTTCTGGACTTGCTCCTGAAAAGTCAGGTATTGAATACACTGGAACTTCCAGAGGTTCATCATATATGACATCTGTTCCAGAAGCAGCACTCAAAGGAAGATTCAGTCTTTTATGGCTTGGATCCTTACCATCAACAGCAAAAACTTTTGTCTCTTTGCCATCCATGTACTCAACAGCCACCAGAGATCCAGGCTTGAAAGCAACTACACCATAAGAACCATCCTCAGCCTTAACGACGACATAATCAGCAGATTGTTCATCACCCATATGAACGCCCAGGTCAGTAATTCTCTTACCAGCCAATAGTTCCTTAACAGAATCCTGAATGCCCATTGCATCTGACTCTTGCCTCAATGTAAGATCACTGGTCCTGGCCAGATAGTCTCCAAGAGACTCACTCTCAGGAGTATGGCTTGATCCAAAATAGTGTTTTTCAGAACCAGAACAGATTAATGTGCCCAGATATGCTCTGTCAAATCTAAAAGTCAGTCTTTTGCCGTCCTCTGTACGAAAATTTACCCAATGTTCTGTATACCATGTTGGATGAAACTTTTCAATAGTGCCATTAGAAGTGATCTCATCTGCAATCTTCTCTAGGTCTCCAGGACCTGTAAGCTGATAGTTCTGATCTGCCATAGATATAAGATACTTTTGGATTTTATAAATGTTTCGGAACACCCATTACTCAAGAGTAGTGAACACCCTTAAACCGCAGAATTCTTGGGTTACAAGCGATAATTCGCTTTTCATGTGCCATATTTTTTGCGAACTCATTTTCTTGTATTTGACTCAATCTGAGTTTGTTAATCTATTGCTCCAAGATTTAAGCAATATATGGATTTTAAAGGCTAGATGATATATAAACTCTTCTGTTATTTTCTAAAAAATTGGGTCAATCTGCAAAATTTATGAAGAGTGGACTTACTTACAAGGTCTATGGAGCCTATAAAACCTATTTAATCTGGTTATACCTTCTGGAACAAGAACTGCATAAACGAAACTACATGCTTGTGTACCTAAGATTATGAATAATTACCTTTATAAATGATAGATTTATACCTATATAAGTTCCTAAAAGTTTGGGGGGAAAATGGAATTTGAAACAAAAGGAGATAAGGTTGATGAAATACCTGTTGAGATCAATTATCGCATAATTGAATTGTTCTCAGCTGGTCTGTACTCTAGCCCAAATAAAGCCTTTGAAGAACTAGTCTCTAATTCTTATGATGCTGATGCTGACAAGGTTGCAGTTTATATACCTGATGATCTAGACTTAGAAAACACATATACTTGGGTTTGTGACAATGGAACAAGCATGGATAGTAATGGCTTAAAGTTATTGTGGAGAATCGGAGAAACAAACAAAAAATCAGAGAATTACAAAGGAAAAAGGAAGCCAATAGGTCAATTTGGTATAGGAAAACTTGCAACATATATACTTTCAAATAAACTAACACATATCTGCAAATCTAATGGAGAGTTTCGTGCTGTAACAATGGATTATGGTGTAGTCTCCGAAGCTCCTGCAGGAGAAGGAATCTCAACAAAGAAGATATCTCTTGATGAAAGAAAACTCACAGAACAAGAGGTCAAGGAAATTCTCGAACCAATAATTACCAGAGAGGGTAAGATGATAACTAATTTTGATTTATGGGGAGAAAAAGCAACAGACAGTTGGACTATTGCAATAATGTCCAATCTAAGAGAAAGAGGGAAATCCTTGAAGCAAGGTATGCTAAGGTGGATTTTGCGTACAGCACTTCCAATCAGCCCTGGTTTTAATCTGTCTTTTAATGGAGAAAAACTTGAACCCAGTAAATATACTGGAAGTATCATAAAGGAATGGGTAATTGGAAAAGATGATGATATTGCTGAAAGAGAAGGATATGAATGCCGTGAAAAGGAAGGAGAATATTTTGTTGACTTACCTACTTTAAAGAATGTGAAAGGTAAGTTGACATTAT
>WJJV01000080.1 GCA_014729495.1 Candidatus Woesearchaeota archaeon | reverse complement strand
GCTTACATATCCATTGAATGACCCTGAATCTGTACTGAACCCTTTCTCCTCACTAATCCAATGATCATCATTTATCATGATATTGCCAGAGTCATCTATGAAATGCACAAATGTCCTGTAGCTCTGGTCCATCGGAACAGCATCATAACTAAGAGTATATGTTATTGTCTGGCCCTGGGCAGGAGTTGTATCAGATATTGAAGAAGCTCTTGGGGCTGTTTTAGGCTGCTGCACATTGATTGTGCCCACGAGATACCTGTTATATCCAAAATCAGTAACATAAGAAGGGTCAAGAGCAACTGTAGGCCCTGCAGTTATACCATCCCAGGGATACATGCCTGTTATTATCCTGAGCTGGCCCTCAAAATCAGAAGGTAGCTGAAGGGTCCTCGGATATTCATGGTATCCATAGAAGCTTGATGAATCAGTGTTGTAGCCTTTCTCTTCAAGAAGCCAGTGGTCATCATTCAGTATTATATTCTCTGCATCATCAACAAAATGAATCATTGTTCTGTAAGAGCTGTCCATGGGCTCTGCATCCATCCTGTATGTGTAAGTCAATGAATCTCCTGGAGCAGGGTTTGTGTCAGAAAAGTAAAAAGTCATGGGAGCAGGAAGAGCAGCTGCAGTTCCAACAATCATCACCAACATAAGCATATATAATATTGTTCTTTTCATTCTAATACCTCCTATACTCCTTCTGGAATCGGCACAATCTCAAAGAGCATGAGCAGTATCACTATGATCATATAGAATACAGATACTGCAAGGCTTTCAAGCATGCCCCATCTTGATTCTTTCTCTGCAATCTGTTCTGCGCCCTTATGCATCAGCATGAATCCTGCAACATTTGTAAGAAGATATATTATCAGGAACATAGGCACAAAAAGGCTTCGCGAAATGAAAGCAGAGAGATACGCGAATGCATATGCTATTGGAATGTTCACGAACAGGTCATTCCACCATGAGAGCGGTGACAGTATGAATCCTATCACAGCTAAGTATGCACCAAAGATCTTCTTACCAAGCCCCATAACATTACCATGTTTTCAGCATTTATAAATCCCCAGTAGAACAAAATCAACCAAAAGGTTTATATAGTTAGGAACCTATATATAAGCTGGGTGGTCCTGAGTGGGTGACAGCAATACAAAGATAGCAGTCATAAGAGTCTTGAACAGGCATTCCCCTATTTCTGCAAAAAGGATACATTCTCTGATAAACAAGGAGTATGGTGTGAAGATAAGCTATCAGGCTGCACACAAAGCAATAAGGAACATGGAAGAGACAGGAATCCTTGAGAATGATGAAAAAGGATACAGTATCAATCCTGAGTGGGTCCAGAATATAGGTGATCTTGTTGAAAAGCTGGAGAGTTCTCCTGATGCAATAAAAGGCATATTCTCAAAGCTGGATTCAGGCAAGGTTGTAAACTTCACTGCTCCAAGCGAGGCCCAGATGGGATATTTTGTGGTTGATATGATAAATGGAATCCTTGAAAAGGGGGGCAAAGGCCCTTTTACATTCAACCTATTCTTTGTATGGACAATATTCCCTCTCAATGATAAGCAGTTCAAGATATTAGAGAGGATAATGAAACAAGATGTTTATGTCGTGTCACAGGAGGGATTGTTCTGGGATAAGGCAATGGCAAAGCATTGGCAGGATGCAGGAGCAAGAGTGATAATCGGCAAAGAGGATTGTGTATCTACCTCAGATGTGATAACCTTCGGAGATTATATAATTAACATCTACTGGCCAGAGGAGCATCTTCAGGAAGTGTTTGAGGACAATAGGAGGATGAAATCAAGAGAGGACTTCAATTACAAACAGGTACAGGAAATCATAAACCGGCCTGTGAACATAGAGTTCACAATCATAAAGAACAAGGAAGTCGCAGAGAGGCTTAGGCAGAAGACCATGAGGTATTTCAATGAAGTTTGACCCGTTCGTGCTAGGAAACAGCAATACAAAGATAACCATAATCCATATACTTGATACTCTGGGGTCTCTCAGCGCAAAGAAGATCCATTCAAGACTCAAGGATGAAGGAATATCCATAAGCTATCAGGCAGCGCACAAGGCTTTAAAGAAGATGAATGAGGACGATGTGCTCCTTCTTGATGATAAGCAGTTCAGCATAAACCCTGAGTGGGTGTCAAGGATGAGATATTTCATAGAACACATAGAGAAGGATCCTGACTCAATAAAAGACATATTCTCAAGGCTTGATTCCGGCAAGACAGTAAGCTTCACAGTGAATACTGACATGGAGATGGGATACTCAGTTCTTGATTTCGCCCATTATCTCAGCAGGAGAGCCGTAAATGAAGAGGATCCCCTTCTGCTTAATTTCCATTTCATGTGGACCATCCTGCCTCTTAGTGACAAGCAGTTCAATATGTTCAAGGAGATAGTGAAGAAGAGAGGAGTCTATGTCACATCACACGAAGACTCAGTATATGACAATATCATGAAGAGGCACTGGGAGCTGAGGGGAGCAAAGGTGAAAGTAGGGGTTCCTGACTGCGTATCAAACTCAGAGGTAATTGTGATGGGTGACTATATAATCAACATATTCTGGGATCCTAAACATCTGAAAAGCAATATTGACTTCACAAAAACTGTTAAGGATGAGAAAAGCTTTGACTACAATGAATTTTACAAGGAGCTGTGCGCTCCCACAAACACAGAGTTTGTTATCATAAAGAACAAGCAGGTCGCTGAGAACCTGAAGAACAAGATATTAAGATATTTCAATGACTGAGCTTAGAACTCTTGAACTCCTCAGGCCTGTGAGGCTTTAATCTTATGACTTCAATATCCTTATCTTTAATGTATTCCTCAAATCCAGGCGGAGTCTTCTGGTCATAACCCAGTGCTATGATGTCAGGCCTTATCTCATCTATTATGCTGAAGTCAATCTTCTCAGAACCGAGCACTGCTTCATCAACAATATCAAGCTCTTTCACTTTGGCCAGCCTTTCCTGCTCATCATGCTTTGGAGCCTTTCCCTTCTCTTTCTCAACATTGGAATCCCTGGCCACAACCACAACAAGCCTTGAATCAGGGCATGCTGATTCCCTGGCCTGCTGGAAGAAATGAAGATGGCCTGGATGGATGATGTCAAAGGTGCCGAAAAGTGCTGTTTTAGAAGTTTTATCTATCATTAGTAAAAAAAGAAAAAAGAAGTATAAAAATTTTACTTAATATCAATCTTCACAAACCCGCCGAGCATTGAAGTTGGTTCCTTGCCGCTTCCGATGCCTGAGATATCTGCTGCTGCACCAAAGCTGAAATTGACCATCTGAGGAGAATCAAAGCAGGCATAAAAGCAAGGGCTTTGCTTAACCGTGATGCGCCAAAACATGTGCTGAAGAACAGGAACTCATACAAGGGCATGGACGCAAGGTACATGCCCAGGGGTATAAAGACACCTGCATGTTTCATGATATACAAGGACACTGTTGTGATAATCCTTCAGTCACCAGAAGCAATTGCTGTTGAGATAATAAACCAGCACATAGCAGATTCGTTCAAGGCGTATTTTGATGATTTCTGGAAGAAAAGCAGGCCTTTCAGAAGGATAATGTAGTCCCTAAAACCGAAACCTTTAAATATATGTAGTCCCTAAGATATGCATATGCATGTGGAAAAGAAGAAGATAGGGAATAATGCATACAATTACCTGAAGGTTTCTGTCAGGGCAAACAGCAGGGTAATATCAAAAACAGTTGCCTACCTTGGGAAAGAGCCTATGAGCAAGGCAGAAATAAAAGCCAGAATAGCTAAAATTCCAGAATCCAGGATAGAAAAGATAAAAAAAGAGGCAAAAGAGAAAGCAGAGGATATCAACAAGGAATTTCTAAGCAAAAAACAAATAAAACAACTGGAAGAGCTGAAAAGAGATTTCAGCAGGAAACTAAGGGATCTTGACAAAAATCTGATTGAGGACATGTTCAGGGACTTTAAAACATTCTATATCTATAATACTAATTCAATAGAAGGCAATACGCTGAGCCTGCAGGAAACAAACCTTCTGCTGAATGAAAACAAGACACCCCCAGGCAAGGATCTGAAAGATATATATGATCATATAAATGAAAGGGAAACATTTGATTTCATGCTGGAAAATAAGCCGGAAATAAACAGGGATCTGATAATAAAGACTCATTCCATGCTGATGAAGAATATAGACAAAAGAACAGGCAGTTTCAGGCAGCATAATGTCCGTGTTTTTGGGGCTGAATTTGAGACCTCCCCTGCAAAGTTTGTTGAAACAGACATGAATCTTCTTTTGAAATGGTATAAAAAGAGCAAGAAAAGACTGCATCCTTTGGTTCTGGCAGCGCTTTTCCATGAGAAATTTGAGAGAATACATCCTTTTTATGATGGCAATGGCAGGGCTGGCAGGATGATTGCCAATCTTATTCTGATAAGAAGAGGCTTTCCGCCGCTGATTATAGAGAACAACAAAAGGCTGAAGTATTATGAGGCCCTTTCAGAAGGGCATAAAGCTGGTTTAGAGGGTATTGAAACTGAATTATACAAACCGATTGTAAAGTTCTTCTACAATGAGATGGTCTATACCTTCAAGAGGATCTTTTCTGGATGGGGGTAATCCAAACAGGGATGATGTAGTCCCTAAAAGCATCTATACATATAATGTGTAGTCCCTAAACCTCATGCCCCATCCGGTCTTTCTTTGTCTGCATGTACTTGTGATTGTGCTCATTCTCCGGAACCCTGAGAGGAATCCTTTCAGTGACTTCAATTGATCCATTCAGGCCTTTTATCTTATCCGGATTATTCGTCAATAATCTTATCTTCTTCAGGCCGAGATCCTTCAGGATGTGAACTGCCACCTCATAGCTTCTCTCGTCAGCCCTGAACCCGAGCTGGTGGTTGGCCTCTACTGTGTCAAGGCCTTTGTCCTGCAAGGCATATGCCTTGAGCTTGTTCCACAATCCTATTCCTCTTCCTTCCTGCCTCAGGTATATGATCACTCCAGACCCCTGCTCTTTGATGGTTCTCATTGCTTTCTCAATCTGGTTTCCGCAGTCGCATCTCAAAGAGAAAAGAGCATCTCCAGTAAGGCATTCAGAATGGATGCGAACAAAAGAATTATCATCCAGCCTTCCAAGAACAAGAGCCACATGGCATCTTTCATTAAGACTATCCAGATAGGGTATTGCGATGAACTCCCCTAACTCAGTAGGAAGCCTTGTCTCATCTCCTTTCTGGATATTCAAAAGTATCCCTCCATCACAATATCCGGACCCAACTGTTTTATGCTTACATCCCTGAGGCTCATCGCGTCCTCCATGCATTTTATTCCTGATCCTCCAATAGCTGATTTGGCTCCTTCTCCGCCTATCAACTTTGGAGAGATGAAGCATATCATCTTGTCGATTATGCCTGCCTTTATTGCAGATGCATTGACTTCTGAGCCTCCCTCTATCATTGTGTGGGTTATGCCTCTCAAAGCCAGCTCATTCATCAGCTCTTTCAGATCTACTTTCTTTGTCTTTTTCTTGACCACTATGACTCCAACCCCTTTCCTCTCAAGAGCCACTTTCTTTTTCCTGTTGTATCTGGGAGTTGTTGCTATCAGGACATCGCCTTCATTGAATATCCTCGCATTCAAAGGTATCCTGAGAGTACTGTCAAGTATCACCTTGACAGGATTTCTTCCGTTCACTATCCTGCTTGTCAACCTGGGATTATCATTAAGCACAGTATTGATTCCTACAATGACTGCATCAACCTTGTTCCTGAGCCTGTGCACATAGTTTCTGCTCTCTTCAGAGGATATCCATTTTGACTGTCCTGTCTTTGTGGCGATCTTTCCGTCAAGGCTCGTTGCTGTTTTCATTATGACAAACGGCTTCTTTGTTGTTATGAACTTGCTGAATGCCTCATTCATCTTTAGAGCATGAGTTCCCATTATCCCCACATTGACGTTTATGCCTGCTTTCTTGAGCTCAGCTATGCCCTTGCCATTGTTCTTTGGATTCGGATCTATCATCGCAGCATACACTTCCTTGATTCCTGCACCTATTATCTCTTTGGTGCAGGGGCTTGTCCTGCCGTAATGCGCGCATGGTTCAAGGTTCACATACAATGATGCTCCTTTGAGAAGTCTCTTGTTCTTCACAGAATTCATGGCTGCTATCTCGCCATGCGGCCTGTCAACAGCCTCATGCAGCCCCTGGCCTATAACCTTGCCATTCTTCACTATCACAGCACCGACCATGGGGTTTGGAGATGTCCTGCCTTCTGCCTTTGCAGCAAGCTCCAGTGCCATCTGCATATACTTATAATGATTTTCCTCTTTTTTCATCTTCAACCGAGCCTTCTGAGCATCTTCATGCATGACTCCACAGATCTCTTTGCGTACTCTTCTATCCTGTCAACAGCAGCTGCATGGCTTATCTTGGGTCCTGTCACTCCAAGAGTTACTGGTTTGCCGTACTGTACAGACAGGTCAGCCATCTTCCTTGCAGCATTGGTTGCCACAATGTTGTCATGGTCTGTGTCCCCTTCTATCACTGCACCAAGAGTCACTACACCATCAATATCCTTCCTGTCAAGCAGAGTCTTGATGGCCAGAGGCATGTCAAATGCTCCAGGAACCCTTATAGTTTTTATAATTTTTGCTCCGAGGAACTGCGCATGCTCCTCTGCTATCCTTGCCATCAGATGAGTGATATCTGCATTGAAGTCTGACATCACAATACCTATCTTAGCATTCATTTTTATCCCTCCTCACCCCTGGTATTGAAATCAGCTTATGGATTAGCTGATGATGATCATTCATCTTATCTGTCCTGCATCAGCATGACCCTGCCTGATTCCCTTTCCTGCTTTTTTTCTTAGGTAATCTTTACCTTTAAGAAGCGCTATTGCATTCATAGTATGCTTGTATACCCTGTCATGGACAACCTTTTCCAATTCCTTATCATTGTCTGCTTCATCAAGATGCACGAAAACCTCAAGAACATGCTTTCTTGACATCAGCTGTGCCTGTATCAGACCCTGCGAGGCCTCATGGCTGCAGGTCTTGTCTATAGGCTCCGGGCCAGGCATGCCTAAAGCAATTGCAATATCGCAGTCATGCTCCTCTATCAGCTTCAGGCAGGCAATAGGAAGATCCTTTACACCAGGAACAGTATACCTTTCAGTTCTTATTCCCTCTTCGCTGTCGTGGACTGCCTTCTCTGCTATAACAGCCATGTCAGCTCTTGCAAACATAGTGTCTGCGATACCTATTCTCCTTATAATTCTCACCCCGCCTGTTCAGTAACACATCAATTCTTAAGTTTTTTATTTAATATTTGCTACTCATTTTCTTGTAGCGATAGATTCTGCAAGAAAATTATTTTTCATCATGTTTCTTATGATAAAATTTGTGTAAACATCTTATTCTTAGGTTTTAAGCCGTAAAAATAGAAACATTTATAAACAAAAAAAGTATCTTTTTCAAAATAAAGAGTTTTCAAAATTATTTTGAAAACAAAAACCCAAAGAGGTGAAAACTTTGGCAAAGAAAAAAGCTAAGAAGACAACAAAAAAGAAAGCTGCAAAGAAAAAAACAACAAAAAAGAAAGCAACCAAGAAAAAAGCTGCAAAGAAAAAGACAACAAAGAAGAAAGCAACAAAAAAGAAGGCAAAGAAGAAGACAACAAAAAAGAAATCTAAGAAGAAAAAGAAATAAATCTTCTGTTTGCCCTCAGGATGAGGGCACCTTTTTTATAAAATGATCAAATGGAGCCGTATATTCCTCTGGCATTGACTCTATTTTTTGGACTTACACACTTCTTCTTTGAGAAATACGCGCACCACCTAAAGAGATTTGATGTCGCATTCACGAGCTTCAGCGCAGGCATATTCCTTTCTTATATATTCCTGTCAATGTTTCCTGAGATAGTCAGGGGAATGAATATAGTGGGCGATGGCATCTTCTTCATATTCTTCTGGGGATTTGTCCTGCTGCATATAGCAGAGAAGTATGTCATGCAGCATACCCCCAGCTACAGGAAGAGGATGGAAAGGCTCACCCATATAAGGACAACAGGATTCTTTGTCAATCATTTTGTGCTTGGTCTGGCTGTGATGTTCTTCTTTGAGATAGACAGGCCTGTTGTCGCATACATAAGCCTTATACCCATATTCTATCATATGATGTCATCATCCATCCTGATAGAGCATCTTCACAAGCATGTAAGAGAGACTCATCTGGGAAAGTTCCTGAGCTCAGGTTCTGTGTTCTTTGGAGCATTGTTCGCTCTGCTTCTTGATGTTCCTCTGAATGCATATTATGCTATGTTCGCATTCATCACAGGAATACTTCTTTACATAATAGTGAGGGATACTCTTCCAAAGTACAGGCAGGGAAGGCCCACATACTTTCTTACAGGAGTCATATTCTACCTTGTGCTTGCAGCAATAGAAGTAATACTTGCATAAAAATCACAAAGAAAACAGTGTCTTTTAGAAATCTCCTAATGATGTCTGCTTCTGGACTGCAGAGATATCAATCTCCTCTGCAGAATTCTTCCGGTCCTCTTCTGAGAAAACAGGGACTCCATACTCTCCATCATAGCCTGGAAGTATGTCAATATCTCCTTTACGGTTCCTTAACACCATCTCTGCTATCCTATCGCTTGTCACAGCCTTGAGGTTCTCTTCAGGAACATTAAGAAGAATATTATACTCTGACTTGAAATTATCAATCAGCTTGTTGTATTCATTCCATACTGTCTTTGTGGCAACAGCCTTTCCGAGAATCTTTGACAGCATATCAGAAAGAGGAAGCAGTATCCTGAAAGGCTTTGCTCCCTCTGGCCTGAATCCCTCGGGCCTGTCAGCAAGCTCCTCAATCCTCTCAAGCACTCCGACTGTGAGCTTCTTCCCGCACTTAGGGCATATGTGCTTCAATTGTGCAGATTTCTCTGGATCAATGCACACATTGCATTTGCGGTGTCCTGTGAAATGGTACTTTCCGTAATTTGGATCCACCTCTATTGTCTCAGAGAGCCCTTCTTTTGTCCTGATGGCCTTGAGAAGATTATCATATGTAAGCTTGATGTCAAAGATTGTAGCTTCCCTGCCTAATCTCCATGGCCAGTATGAATGGAGATCAGAGAATGATACAAGAGAGTACTTGTCAAGATTTGAAAGCCTCCAGTTCATCGGAGGGTCAGAGCTTAAACCAGTCTCAAGAGCGTGGATATGCTTTGCCTGATCCCCGAATGCCTCTTCAACAGAATCAAATCCTCCGTTTGCTCCGAACAGGCCGAACCATGGTGTCCAGACATGCGCAGGTATTATCTCTATCTTCTTGCTTATCTTCTTCATCTCTTCTGTGAAGTCAATGCAGGGGATTCCGAATATAGGCCTTCCATCATAGTCAATACGGCCTTTTGTGAGAAGATAATCTGTGATCTGCTTCACTACATCAAGATCAGGCGCGAGCAGAACGAGATGTATCCTCCTTCCTTTGCCCCCCTGGGAATATATGAGTGACAGTTCGCTCTGGAGGACAAATGGATAACCATTCTTGCTCCTCAGTATTCCTGTATCATCCTCCTCAAGGTTCTCCCTCACCTCCTCAATCCATTTAGGATGGGTGAAATCACCTGTGCCGAGAAGATCAACTCCCTTGACAAGAGCCCATTTCTCAAGATTCTGGAGATTAAGCTCCTTTCCTGTAGCTCTTGAGTATCTGCTGTGCACATGCAGGTCTGATATTATTGCCATAAAACCCCTTTAGTATAATCAGATGCTTTTATGATATCTTATAAAAAGATTGCGATACAAACACAACATCACAAATTTTATATATCTTTAAGAGCATATAATCACTGTATGCCTGAGCTCGAGATAATAGAAGATTTTGTAAGTCCTGACAGGATTATACACGAGCCTGAATCATTGGAATCAAACAATGAAGAGCAGGCATGGAATCACTGCAGGAAAGTTCTTGACTCAATGAGGAGAGACAGAAGGAATGGTTCTGAGGAAAGCGTATCAATGCTGCTTGGAAGAAAGCATGACCCATATCTTGGGATGCCTCCTGATGCGCTTTATGACATGATTCCAGTGGTATTCAATGATCCTCTTAAGGCGATGAAGTTCCTGAGAATCTATGCCTTACTGCATAACTCTCCTTTCTCATATAATGTATCAACTGATCTTGATGATGCTGTCAAGGCAGCAGGATTCTTCCCTCCAAAAGCAGTGATTGCATTCAAGCTTTATGAGGCAGCAGAGTGGTTCAGGCAGATGCCTCAGGAAGAAAGGCTGAAGATGATGCTTCAGAAGGGTGTTGTTGCAAAGACTCTTCCTGATGTGATCGAGCCATTGCTTGAGAATGCAGAGAAGAACGAGGCTCCAGTGATAGTCTATGGCCCAAGAGATGACACAAGATACATGAACAGCTATGATTCCCTGAGGGCTGCGATGATTGAGGAAAATATCTTCAGAGCAGTCCAGAAAGGATATGGAGATCATCCCAACATGAAACTTAGAAGGGACAAGGACATGAGGAAAGCTGTGGAGATGCTGCAGGGGATGTTCTATGCAAAAGACTAAAGGATTGTATGGATTCATATAATCAATTTAACCGCAAAACTTAAATAAACCTGTTCTCTCAGTTTCTCCATGCCAGACATTATCTCAGCAAAGAAAGTACTTGGCCTGCTTGAGGCCAGCAGTGCATTCAGTGAATGGAGAAAGGACAATCCAGAGCCTTACCTCTGCCACATCTTCTTCATACTCAAGAAAGACAGTGACCAGTGCCAGATAGGCTACTATGACAAGGAAAAGGACCTCATAACATCATTTGATGTTGAAGGAGAGGATGCGAGCCTGCACTCAACAGAGAAGCCTTTCAAGCCAGAAGGCATGAAAGTGAACAAAACAGACATCAGCAAGGTCAACATAGACTTCAAGGAAGCAATAGCTATTGTCGAGGACCTTCAGAAGACAAAATACCCTGCTGAGATGCCTGTGGAAATAATAGCAATACTCCAGAACATTGACGGAATAGGCATAGTATATAACATAACTCATGTCACAAAGAGCTTCAAGACCCTCAATGTCAAGGTAAGCGCTGATAATGGTGATATAATGGATGAGCAGCTTGTCTCTATAGTGCAGTTCCCGCAGAAAGACACAGGCCAGTGATAACACAATCTAATTTCTATTTTCAATAATATATTATTGAGTTTAACATTATTTAAATAAGAACCTGCACTACATTTTCTTTAAGGGAATATAATGGGCGATGAAGAAAAGATTCTCAATCTTATAAAAGAGCAGGTGGGTTCTGACAACCAGAAAGGCTGGCCTGTTGCAGTCAAGGACCGCGTCTCATACCACTGCGCAAAGGAAGGCAGTCTCAAGCCTGCAGATGTGGCTGTGACATTCCTCTGGACAATGAGGGATGCTGTTGTGCCAAAGCTTGACAAGGAGAAGCTTGCAATAGCTACCAACTTCTATACTCCTTCTGGAATAAATGGCATGATGAGGAATATCCTGGGCAATCCATGCATAAGATACATAATAATGCTCGGCGAAGAGTATGCCTCAAAAGACGGCTCTGACACAAAGACAGAGAATACAAGCGCAAACGCACTCCGCGCATTCTTTGACAAGGGAATAAATGAGGACAGGCAGATTCCCGGATTTGAGCAGTCTGTTTATTTTGACAAGCACATACCCTCAGAGATGATAGAGAAAGTGAGGGAGAGTGTAGAGCTGATAGACCTAAACACAAGATTCCCTGATCATACTCTTCAGCAGAAGATAGAAGAGGCAAACAAGATAATGAAAGAGCTTGAGGACAAAGGGCCGTTCATGGAAGAGCCAAAGACATTTGAGTATGAGGAGGCATCAGAGTCATTCCCTCATGAAGGAGGGCCTATAATAGTAAGCTCAACAACAATCCCAAAGACATGGATTGAGATAATGCATGTCATCTACAAGTACGGCAAGCTCAATCTGATGAATGCTGATACAGACAGGTGGGTGAAAGAGGTGAACAACCTTGTTGCTGTCATCCATGACCCTCAGAGCATGGATCTTTCTCTCAACCCTTTTCTTGTGCCTTTGACGCAGGATAAGATAAAGGCTTATCAGGCAGAGATACTGTCTCCAAAGCTTCCTGAAGGAAAGGCATACACTTACGGCAACAAGCTAAGAGCGTACTTCTACCCTGCTCCAGACAGGATAAAGGAGCTTGTGACAACAAAGGAATACAAGGACTTTGAGTTCGGACAGGGATCCCATATTGACGCTAATGTGACCTATACAGAAGATTACTGCGAGATAGACCAGCTGCAGGACATTGTTGATGTGCTGAAGAGGGACATGTACTCAAAGGCATGCATAGGAATGACATGGCATGTGGCTGATGAGCTCATGAGAAAGCACAAGAGCAGCCCATGCCTCAGCCAGATACAGGCAATGGTAGTGGATGACCGGCTGAACCTCACAATATACTTCAGAAGCCATGACATGGCACAGGGCTGGCCTGAGAATGCCTATGGCTGCGCTGCAATACAGAAGTTCATAGCTGACGGAATAGGTGTAGAGGCCGGCATATTGACTATCATATCATCCTCTGCTCAGATATACAAGCACTATTACAAGCAGGTAGAGGAGATGCTCAAGAACAACAGGAAGTTTGAGCCAGAATACAATGATCCAAGAGGAATATTCACAGTAGAGGTCAAGGGCGGAAAAATAATAGTCAACCATCATGACCCCAACAATCACAAGGTGATTGACATGTGGGACGGAACAACAGCAAGAGAGCTGAGGGAGAAGATATCGCATTCAAATATGATAAACACAGGCCATGCAATGTATCTCGGAGAGCAGATACAGAAGGCAGAGATTGCGCTGAAGAAAGATCTTGAGTTTGAGCAGGACAAGGAAATTAAGATATAATAACCATAAAAAAGAGGTGACTTAGACAGTGATAAAAAAGGGGAGAAAGACAAACACAAAGACATTGAAAGGGAATGGCAACGGCAGGATAAGCTACAAGGCCAGGAGCAGCAGCCAGAAGCTCGGCAGCTTCTTTGCAGAAGAGGATGAAGAAGAGAGTGATTAGTTAGTTTTTGTTTATTAAATATCATATGCTTCCTGAATCATTTTATCAAGATGTTTTGTTTTATTCTCTAATCCCACTGATAATTTCTGGATGCCCTTGTGAGTATACTTAGGTCTTGTGAATGGGGCTGTTATTAAAGCTCCACAGGATAGGTCTGAAAGAACAAAAAATGCTGTTTCTATAACAGGGGGTAATAGAGGGGATAATTTATCTGAGACCTCAAAGAGTTCACATCCAGCATAAAGTGAGATTGTAGGGATCAGACCGTTCCTGAATATAGCATAAAAAGGCTTCCATGCATCCTTATCACTTCTCCAGTTTCCACCAGTCATCCAGTCAAAGAATCTCTTTGCTCTTTCAGAATGTATCTTCATATCATAAGGAATCTGCTGCTTTATGTCTATAATATCCTTAAGCTCGTCTTGAATGTTTTCCTCTTCCTGTCCAAAAACCTGTTCTTGTCTAAATTTCTTAGATAATCTGACAGATCTGTATTCTTCAGCAATATCTTCTATCCTTCTGCAGACCGGCTGTACTCTTTCTGTTATAGTCTTTTTACTATAGATTACATCATTAACTGCAGGATGGTTCTCATATGGCTCTATAATCTTCCTTCTTACAAGATTTATAACATCAGGATCATCAAGATATAAATTAGGTCCAAAGAATTCCACAGGTCCAAGTTCTATCCTTTCATGCACTGTGCCGAGCTTCTGATGTAGTGTATACTTCATTTTAACCACCCACTAAGCAGTAAGCACAATAAATAAATATATTAATTTAATGTTCCCCTTAGGTGAACAAAATAATAATATTTATATATCAATAAGGCATTTTCTTGTTTATGAAGCCAGAAACACTTGAGAGAATCGGCATGACACCAGGAGAAAGCAGGATATACCTGGCTCTGCTTGACCTTGGCCAGAGCACCACAGGACCCATAGTTGAGAGATCAGGGGTTTCTACATCAAAAACCTACAAGATACTGAAAAGGCTTGAGAGAAAAGGGCTTGTGAGCCACATAATAAAGAAGAATGTAATGCACTGGGCTGCTGCATCTCCAAAAAGGATTGTGGAAATGCTGGAGGAAAAAGAGAAAGAGATAGAAGAGAGAAGAGAAGAAGCCGAGAATCTGATTCCTGAGCTGATGAAAAAGATTGAATCAGCAAGAGAGAAACAGCAGGCAGAAGTATATATGGGAATGAAAGGCATGATAACTGTATTCAATGATGAAACAGACTATCTTAAGAAAAAGAATGCTGTTAATCATGTAATTGGTGTGACCTCCCCTATAAGATACGGCAAAAAGATACATGATTTTTTTGTACGGCTGGAGAATAAGAAAGATAATCTTAAACTAAAAAGGAGGTTTCTGTTCAGTGAGGAAGCAAGAGGAAAATGGCCGACAATAGAGAGATCAAAATACTGCAAAGTCAGATACATGAATTACGCTTCATTGGTATCAGTGAACATCTATGGAGAAACAGCTTTTATCTCAATTCTCAGTAAAGAGCCTATTTTCTTTATTATAAAAAGCAGGGAAATAGCAGAAAGCTTCAAAGGTTATTTTGAGGAGTTATGGAAAGGAGCTAAGGATTGATTCTCCTCACAATGCCTTTATTGGCATCTACTTCTATGAGATCTCCATCCTTGAATCTCTTTGTGGCATCCCTTACACCAACAATGCACGGCTTGCCCATCTCTCTTGAAACTATCGCTGCATGGCTTGTTATGCCTCCCTGAACAGTCACTATTGCTGCTGCTCTTTCCATTGCAACAATAAAATCAGGTGTTGTCTCAAATGTTATCAGGATATCTCCTGATTCTAG
>WJJV01000079.1 GCA_014729495.1 Candidatus Woesearchaeota archaeon | reverse complement strand
TCCACCAGAATATCCGCTATTTCTATCTGTCTTGCATTAAGTTCTCTGCCGCGTGCCGGACCTGCATGAAGAAGCACAACAGAAAAATCAGAGTATTTCCTGGCTTCTTCAATATTTTCCAGAGCATAGTTCAGCATACTGCTGTTTCTGTAGTCTGATGTTTCAGTTATTGCAGCAACCCCTAACCTGTTCTTTGCTGCAGCCATGCCTTCAGGCTCTATCACATCTGTAATGCCCATAAATGCTATGTAAATGCCGTTCACAGGGATAACCTGGCATCTGTAAGCATCTTCCATCAGGCCTGCACCTACATACTGCACCTTTTTGTCCAGCATATCCACTGTACTCTTCAATCCATCTTCCCTGTTGAAGTCATACATGTGATTATTGGCAAGAGTAACCATATCTATGCCTGCAATCTGCAGTATATCTGCTGTATCCTCATGCTGCCTTAAAGGCACCTTCTTTGACACCATCCTCCTCTCTATGTCGCTGACAGAGTATCTTTCTGTTATCGGGCCTTCAAGATTTGCGACTGAAAGAGCAGATTCGCGGAAAAGATGCAGAAGATTCCCAAGAAAGTGGTCTGCAACAGCACTGAGGCCTGTTTCTGATTTCAGCCTGTCTATTTTGTCAGGAAGATCAGTCATTGTGCCGTAGAAACTGTTGTAGTATCCTCCAAGAAGCGTGTCTCCGCCGAATATTACTCTTGCTTTCTTTTTCTGGTCTGCAGACAATACTTTAGATAATCCTGTATCGGCAAGCGCAAGCTGCAGGCAGGCTGTTGATTTGATGAATTCCCTTCTGTTGACTCCCATAGAGCTGCAGAAAACAAGGCAGTATTTATTTATTGCTGAACAAATAATAAAAATTTGACCATTAACGGATTTGCATTTTACTTGCAAATTCGAAAGAATTTGCAAGTCTGATAATGCCAGACGAGCTTGCGAGTCGGCATTATCTTTAGATGGTCAAATTTTTAGTCTTGAAAATAGCTTGGTGCCATTTTCAATAATTCCTGCAGAAAGATATATCTTTTCAGGATGATGAGCCTTCTTCAACACATGATGCAACATCTTCACCGAATATATTGCTAAGATCAGGAGGCATTGCATGCTCAGTAGCAGGGTCAAGGAGATCCTCAACATTATCATGAATATTAACTCCGCATTTTCCTTTGCCTACCTGTTTTCTTGCTAATCCAGGAGTGTCTGGAGCATATGATGGGCTTTCTGGATCTAGCCTGGGATCATCTGGATTGTAAATTGTCAGCTCATAATGTGTCACTACATTATCAGTGGGAATATCATGTTTCTTTTGCAGATAAGAGACCAGCTCAGATGCAGCCTCTATCTGTTCAGGAGTAGGATCTTTTGTTGCAGAAGATACAAATTCTATGCTTATTGAGTTGAGATCTTTTATCTTACCATACCAATCAGGATTATTTATAAATTTCTTGCTTGTTCCTATACCTCCTGGTGAAGCCCCTGAATCTGTAAGCTCATAGATTTTGCCGTCTGTGTCCACAACATACTGCACAGCGAAATTTTTATTCGCAAAATAATTTATAGTATTCTTAGCAGTGCTAGGGTCACCATGAAGCTGTGTATTGTGCAGAACAATATAATCCTTTTCATGGGTCTTTTTATATTCAGAAAATTCATCTTTTCTGCTTTTATCCATATATGGTTCAACATTCTCTCTGCCTGTCATTGCGCAGTCATCTCCTTGACAATAAAGATGTCTTCCATCTTTTGTGATGATATGAAGATACCCCCTGGGAGCGTGATGAACAAAGCCAGCCACATGCCTTCTGTCAGCTCCTGACCCCATCACATTTCCTTCTGTTCTTATTCCATCATCTGTAAAATGGGCTGTTCCTTGTTTTGTGCCGTCTGGCCTGAAGAAAGTCACTGATACTGGACTCTCCAAAGGATTGACCAGGACAGCATCATCACTGTCTGCAATGCATGCCCAGTCATACTGGCACTTGCTCATATCTTCGCCTTCATAAAATGGAGTAAGAGAATCTACAGCATATTCCCTCATCTTTAATCCTTTATCATCATATAAAGTATATGTTGTGGTTTCTGGACCCCAACCGATGCCTTTAGTGCCCCAGGCATCATATGTTACTGAGCCGTTGATTTTTGCCTTAAAAACTCCATCCCTATCAAATTCTGATATATCCTCTCCATGAATTAAGGTATAACCAAGAGGCAAGGTTGTTATTATAACCTCACCTTCAGAATGGTAAGTCATGCCTCCTACTGTTATTGAAGAATTCACAAGAATTATCTTATCCTCATAATTTGCATTTAACACTGCTCCATTGGTTATAATCATATCACCATCTTGGTCTAATTTAATATTGCCTGCTTTTATCACTGTAGCATCAGGGAGAACAAGGCTTCCATCACCCATTATTGATGCCCCAGGGTGATCTTCTATATTGAATGTTGTTGAATAAATGCCTTCTGTGACAACTACCCCACCTGCACTGTTGAATGATCTTATTGTTAAGATGCCCTTTGCATCAAAACCTGGTTTTAGGCCATAGACATCAAGCCATGCATTCATCAAATCAGGATTGTTGTTGAGAACAGAAATATCATCAGTCGCTCTTCTCTCAAGCTCAGAAAGATAATCTGGGTTTTTGATCAGATCTCCAGTATCATCAGAATTGAATCTTTTTACAAGATCTTCATTGCTGTCAGCTGCATAAGGATTGTCCGTTGAGTCTGCAATGACAAATACTGATAGAACCATTATTGCCAGAGCAAACATCATCAAGTATTTTTTTCTCATTGGATCACCAGTCATATCTTGCTGCAAATGAATAATCATGAATCAGCTCATCTTCAAATATTATTGAGTAAAGCACAGTATCATTGGAGCCATGGAGTATATCATATCTATAGCCTTTTTCTCTTGCATCCATAATAAGATAGCTTACAGGAATAGAGTTCTGGAATTCCTGATGCTCCTGAAGTATTGCTTCTGCAATTGTGTGCTGTTTCATTATGTAAGAAGGAACTTCTACAAAAAATTTATCCTGCTTTGTAAGAACTCCTTGCCTGTCTATATCAAGCGGAAAATATGTGTCAACTATAACAGAATCTTCTGTGATCATGGGCTCTGCTAAAAGCACTCCGGAATCTATCTTATACCCACTATCAGTAAAGGTCTGAAAGTCTCCAATGCAGTCATTGATATTATCTGTAATATATTTGGACAGCTCTGCTTCCATGACTTCAGTGCTTGGAGCATGGTTTTCTGTATAATGCCAGTGCACAGATATTGGTCTTGACATGAATTCAGAATTCAAAGCAGGCACATCATAATACCCCCCTCTCAGTGAGATGTATTCAATGCCATCCTCTGTTGTTTTTTTCAGGCATTCTGTGACAAAAATCTTTACCTGCTGGCCTATAAGCTCATCATAATCAGAATCTCTGGTCTGAGGAGCCTGTCTCCAGCTCATGATAATGACTCCAAAGATCAATATCATAAAAAAAATTATCAGGAATACACTTATCTGCCCTCTTTTTCCAGCCATCATTTAGGATATTAATTGCATAAAATATATAAATATTGCCAATAATCAGCAGATTATCATTAAAAAAGGTGATCAAATGCCGGAATTCAAGACTCTAAAAGACTTTGATATCAAGGACAAGAGAGTCCTTGTCAGATGCGATTTCAATGTGCCTCTTGATGATAAAGAAGAGCATATTGATGATGACTGGAAGATTAGAAAGTCACTTCCAACAATCCAGTATCTTCTTGACAAAGGAGCAAAGCAGATAGTCCTGATGAGCCATCTCGGCAGGCCAAAAGGAGAGATTGTCGATAACCTCAAGATGAACAAGGTGGCTGACAGGCTTGCAGAGCTTCTCGGTCAGCCCATACTCAAGCTAAATGACTGCATTGATGAGGAGGCTCCTGAGGATGAAAGGATAATACTTCTTGAGAATCTGAGATTTCACAGTGCTGAAAAGGACAGCAATGAGCACTTTGCAAAGGCACTTTCAGAATACGGCGAGATATTTGTCAATGACGCTTTTGGCACATGCCACAGGGCCCATGCTTCTGTTGTAGGTGTCCCAAAGTTCCTGCCAAGCTGCGCAGGGCTGCTTCTTGAGGATGAGATAAAGCATCTCAGCTCTGTAGTTGACCCTGAAAGGCCTGCGTGCGCAATACTCGGCTTTGCAAAGATAGCCAGCAAGTTCGGCATGATGAGAAAGCTCTTTGAGAAGCTTGACTTTGTTCTCATGGGAGGCGCTGTAGTGTTCACATTCCTCAAGGCCAAAGGCTTTGAGGTAGGCAAGAGCAAGGTTGAAGAGGATGACATCCAGCTTGCAAAGGATCTTATGATAGACTTTGAGGATAAGATAATATTCCCCAGTGATTTTGTTGTTGCTGACAGGATGGAAGAAGGCGCTAAGACCAAGACTGTTGGCATTGCAGACTTTCCAATAGACAAGATGGGGCTTGACATAGGTCCTGAGTCAGTCTCATTCTTCATAGAGAAGCTTTCTGAGGCAAAGACAGTTGTGTGGAACGGACCTCTTGGAGTGTTTGAGATAGAGGAGTTCTCAAACGGCACAAGAGAGATTGCTGAGTACCTTGCAGATGCTGACAAGACAGTTGTCATCGGCGGCGGTGAGACCTCTGAGGCAATAAGGAAGTTCAAGCTTGATAGCAAGATGACTTGGGTCTCAACAGGAGGAGGCGCATCAATGGACTATCTTGAGGACAAGGAACTTCCTGGAATAACAGCTCTTGAGGAGAATACACTTAGGTTCTGAGAATAGGTTTTCATAATAGAAAGATATTCATCTATTGCTTATAGGAACATACTTCTGCCCCAATGGCCTTACTTCCTCAACATAAACTCCTTTTGGCCTTATGAGCTTGTTGTTGGCCTTCTGCTCAAGAACATGCGCTGTCCAGCCTGCTATCCTTGACATGGCAAACATAAGAGTGAATAATTCTTCTGGTATGCCCAGCCTTGCATAGAGTATGCCTGAGTAGAGGTCGCAGTTTGCGCTAAGGCCTTTCTCTTTCTGCATGAACATGTCTATTGTGTCAGCTATGATGAACATCCTGTCGTCATCTCCAAGAAGCTCGTTTATCCTCTTCCTGAGTATCCTTGCCCTGGGATCGCCTCCTTTGTATACTCTGTGGCCTATTCCCATTATTTTTTTCTTCTGTGAAAGCTGTTCCTTTACCCAGTCTTCAACATCATTCTTCAGGTCATCAGAATCTTTGAACTTCCTGTCCAGCACATCTATCATCTTTATTGCCTCTTCATTGGCTCCGCCATGAAGTGGTCCTTTCAGAGCTGATACTGCAGCAGTTATCGCAGAGTAGATGTCAGAGTCTGTTGATGTGACAAGCCTTGCTGTGAATGTAGAAGCGTTCATGCCATGGTCTGCCATTATTATCATCAGGGCATCAAGCAGCATTGCATCATTCTCTTCAGGCTGTTCTCCTTTGAGCATGTGCAGGAAGTCAGCTGCTGTGCTCAGTGAGCTGTCAGGATCCACTATATCAAGGCCCTGTCTTGTCCTGTATATTGCAGCCACAATAGAAGCGAACTTTGATATTAGATCCATTGCTTTCTGCTCATCATCGCCTTGTGCTGATGCTGAAAGAGTGGAAACTGCTGTCCTCAGCATTGCCATGGGCTCATCTTTGCTGACCTGTTTGAGGATGCCTGCAGTCTCTTTGGTGAGAGCTCTCTTGTTTGCCAGGCCTGCGCTGAAATCAACAAGCTCCTTATCCTTAGGCAGCCTGTCATTGTGCAGAAGAAAGCATATCTCCTCAAATGTGGACTTGTCAGCCAGCTCCTCTATGCTGTAGCCCTCATAGTATAATGCGCCTTTTCCAGAACCATCTACCTTTGATTTTATAGTGACTATGGCTTTTGTGTCTGCAAGTCCATGGTCTACCTTATCAAGATGATCTTTCTCAAAGATATGGGTCATATAACACCTCTCAAAGCCTTTTTGTCAGAAGGCTCATTCCTATTATTATGAGCAGGATTCCCAGTGCAGCCAGAGCGAACTGAAGAATGAAATCTATTGAAAGAAACACCCCTACAACAACGCAGGCCAGTCCTGCAACAACATTAAACAGGTTCTTGTGCATTCTCATCTTCTGTCTTCACATTAAGGTCTAATGAAAGCAGATCCTTGGTCTCATCCTGGACCTCTTCCACAAGCTTATTGAGTATTGGTTTGTCCAGCTGCTTCTCAAGCTTCTCTATGTTCTGCGCTGATCTCTCCAGCTGGGTATTCACATGGGATAGCTTGTAGTTCAGCTCACTGAGCTTCTGGGATGCTGTGTTTATGCCCTCTCTTCTCTTGAGCTTGTCCAGCTGGTCCACGAGCTCATAATGCCTGTCAGTAAAGTGCTTCAGCCTGTCTCTTGTTATGAGATCCAGTGCTTCAAGCGTCTTCTCTTTTTTCCTGTCCTTGAGATCAAGCTGGTCATTCTCGACTGACTGCTTCATCATCCTGAGCACATCAGTGATAAGTAGGTTCTCATCCTTAAGCAGTCCTTTCAGGAATGAGTCAAGATAAGCATTGATTATCTGCTCCCCTTCAACAGACATCTTTGAGTATTTCTTCATTGATTTCTCCACAGGAGAGAAAAGTGATATCAGTTCAGCTTCATTCTTTTTTATCTGGTCTTTGACTCTCTCTTTTTCATCCTCGATCTGCTTGAGGTCTTTGAAGTCCCTGCTCTGCTCAAGCTTCTCGATCTTGTCCTCAGTATCCCTTTTTAAGGCATTTATTGAATTGTAATGCGCTTTCTCATCCTGGATGAGATCCTCTGCCTTTTTCTTTGCAGCAAGGGCTTCCTTTATCTCCTCAATCCTCTCGCTGATCCTGTTGAGCTTCATGTAATCATTGTCCAGAAGGCTTCTTGAGATAGCATCGATCTTCTTTATCTTATGGGCTATTGTTCCTGACTCATCCTTGAAGAATTCCTGAAGCACATAATAGCTTCTTGATGAGGTCTTTGTGAAATGGTCAAGATTCTCCTCAAACCTTGAAAGGAAGTCATTTATGTTGCCGATGTTTATTGCAGTAGGTGTCTTTAGCTGATCCAGGAAAAGGCTTACTGATCTCAGGTATGCCTGCCTGTTGCCTTCCATGACCTGTATGGCCCTCTCAGGTATCTTATCATTCCTCAGGCTGGCTGATTCCAGAGCTCTGGCTGACTCCCTTGCCTCATCAGATATCTGCTTTATCTCATCGATCTTCTGCTGGACTTCCTCTTTTATATTGCCCAGAAGAGGCTCTGTCCTCTCATCAAACCACTGGCTGAGTTCAGATACATCTATAGAAACTGCCTCAACATCTTTCTTTTTCCTGAAAAGAGAGCTTATCCACCCCATATATCATACAGTATACAGGGGGTTTATATTGTTTTTGGTGTAAATTCTGACAGGGGATTCAAGAAAATATATAAATGGCTCTGATATGGGGATGTATATGAAACACAAACACTCCAGGAAGCCTGCTGAACAGATAAGGATATCTAAAGAAAGGATTGAGGAGCTTTTCAGGCAGGCAGAAAAAGCAGCAGAAGACAGCCGAATGGACCTTGCAAACAGGTATGTGACCCTTGCCAGGAAGATAGCCATGAAGTTCAAGGTAAAGATACCTCCAAAGCTGAAGAGGAAGTTCTGCAGGCATTGCTATAAGTATCTCAAGCCAGGTGTTAATGCAAGAGTCAGGACCCATAAAGGAAGGGTGATCTATTACTGCGACAACTGCAGGAATTACATGAGGTTTGTGATAAGAAAGAAATGATTCTAGGTTATATCATCTGTGTTGCTGCTTGGTTAGAGCTAATGGACAGCGCCACCTCTCCGATTTAGAATTAGCAGCATCTTATTGGCGAGGCCAGGAATTTAATTGTTCTGAAGAATCTCCCTAAAGCCATAGCCACCTCTCTGTGGTCGGATCTGCTGCGCTTATCAGAGAGGCTAGGAAGAAAATGCTTGGTAAACAAACACTAAAACTTTCGCCATCTCGCCGATGTCGGGATAACAGTGTCTGACCAGAAGAGGCTAGGAGTAAATTTATAGATTGATTGTCCCAAAAGCACCCTTTTCTACTCTGGAGTGCTAAACTAACCGTAATATTTATATAGAAATAGGCCTAACTCAGTATCATTGAGGGGGTTTTATGGCAAAAAAGCGTGATACCAGAATAAGGACTTTTGATGATCTTAATATAATACTGCAGAATTCTTTCTCAGGAATAAGGAAGGATATGGATGGCCTTAAAGAGCATATCCATGTGATACAGACCACTGTTGATGAGGCAAAGAAAGACC
>WJJV01000078.1 GCA_014729495.1 Candidatus Woesearchaeota archaeon | reverse complement strand
GCAACAACATGAACGAATACTGAGTGTAGAGGGAAAAACCATACGCAGTGTGGTTTTTCCCTTTACGAATATGCTGAAAATCTCAGATTTTCAGCAGTGTATGAGTTCTGGGTTGTTGTTGCTGCCGTAAAGACAATAAAATATCACTGACCGTGTACGAATCCATTGTTGTTGTTACAAATGCGAAGCTTTTGTAACTAAGAAAATCTTAGATTTTCTGTTGCTGCCATATAATTATAAACTTTCCTTCTTGACATGCTGTGAGTCTATTTTTGTTTCTGTAAATAATAAAAATTTGACCATTATCTTATAAGCAAATCCTAACCTCACCCTAAAGGGTGCGGTATTAAGGGATTTGCATTTTAGATGGTCAAATTTTTAGTCTTGAAAATGGCACCTCTCGCACTAAAGTGCGAGGTATTACTTGCGAACAAGTTCGCAAGTCTGATAATCCCAGACGAGCCTGAGAGTCGGGATTATCTTTAAACCCAATGAAAATAGCTTGGTGCCATTTTCAATAAAGACTGAAATACAGCCTGAATCACAACATAGCTAGATTGATACTGATTCCCATTCTGGACAGAGCCATTCTGACCGCAAAATTTATAAGTGTCCAAGATGGATTTCAGTGCATAATGGCAGAAAACATAAACCTCAAGGTCGCAGAGGCCATACAGGATGATGTAAATAAGGGGATTGTCAGGATAGACAACACTCTGATGCATGATATAGGCGTCAGGCCAGGCGACATTGTAGAGGTAAAAGGCGACAAAACAACAGTAGCTATTGTGGACAGGGCATATCCTGGAGATATAGGCCTTAATATAATACGTATGGACGGCATCATGAGAAGGAATGCCAAGACAGGTATAGGAGAAGTAGTCAAGGTTAAGAAGGCTGAGATAAAAGAGGCCAAGAAGATTGTCATAGCGCCTGCAAAAAAAGGCATACAGGTCAGGGCTCCTAATAATGTCTTCAAGCAGAACCTGCTGGGCAGAGCTGTGATGAAAGGCGATATAATGGCCATGGGCGGAACAAAGAGAAGGAGGACTACAATGCAGGAAAGCCCCTTCTTTGAGGATGTCTTCTCTATGCTTGATGAGAGCCTGATGGGATTCGGGTTCGGAGATCTTAAATTCATAGTTGTAGACACATCCCCAAAGCAGGGCGCAGTGCTGATAACCGATCTCACAGAGATAGAACTGAATCCAGAGGCTGTGGAGGTCAAGGAAGAGACATTCCCTGAAGTATCCTATGAAGACATAGGCGGACTTGAGGAAGAGATAAAGAAGGTAAGGGAGATGGTAGAGCTTCCGTTGAAACATCCTGAGATATTCGAGAGGCTCGGCATTGATGCTCCAAAAGGGGTGCTCATGCACGGCCCTCCCGGAACAGGAAAGACACTCCTGGCAAAGGCTGTCGCTAATGAAACACAGTCCAACTTCATACTAATAAATGGTCCAGAGATAATGTCAAAGTACTACGGCCAGTCAGAGGAGAATCTCAGGAAGAAGTTTGAGGATGCTGAGAAAAACGCTCCATCAATAATATTCATTGACGAGCTTGATGCGATCGGCCTCAAGAGAGAGGAGACCAAAGGAGAAGTGGAAAGAAGGGTCGTGGCCCAGCTGCTCGCTCTCATGGACGGCCTGAAGTCAAGAGGCAAGGTGGTTGTGATAGGTGCAACCAATATACCCAACCTGCTTGATCCTGCTCTAAGGAGGCCTGGAAGATTTGACAGGGAGATTGATATAGGTGTTCCTGACAAGGAAGGCAGGCTTGACATACTCAAGATACACACAAGATTCATGCCTCTTGCAAAGAGTGTCAATCTCAAGGACATAGCAGAGATAACTCACGGCTTTGTAGGAGCAGACCTTGCTGCCCTTGCAAAAGAGTCTGCAATGATAGTGCTGAGGACTCTCCTTCCTGAGCTGAGACTCCAGGAAGAGGAGGCCATACCCTCAGAGCTTCTTGAGAAGCTGAAGATAACCACAAAAGACTTCAAGGAAGCTCTTAAGACAGTCAGGCCTTCAGCAATGAGAGAAGTCCTTGTCGAAGTACCTAATGTAAGATGGGATGATGTAGGCGGCCTTGATATTGTAAAGCAGGAGCTCAGGGAAGCTGTTGAATGGCCTCTGAAACACACTGATTCATTCACCAGAATGGGTATAAGGCCTCCCAGAGGCATACTCCTATATGGAGCTCCAGGAACAGGAAAGACCATGCTCGCAAAAGCAGTGGCAAACGAGTCAGGAGCCAATTTCATACTTGTGAAAGGTCCGGAACTCCTTTCCATGTGGGTGGGTGAGAGCGAGAAAGGAGTAAGAAAAGTGTTTGAGAGAGCCAGGGAAGTGGCTCCTGCAATAGTGTTCTTTGATGAGATTGACTCTCTTACTCCGAGAAGGGGTTCCAACCAGGGTTCCCATGTCACTGAATCAGTAGTAAATCAGATACTCACAGAGATGGACGGCCTCACAGAGATGCATGATGTTGTTGTGATGGCTGCTACCAACAGGCCCGACATGCTTGACACTGCGCTTCTCAGGCCAGGAAGATTTGACAGGATTGTGCTGTCTCAGATACCTGACAAGAAGGCAAGAAAGAAGATCTTTGAGATACATACAAAAGACATGCCTCTCAAAGCAGTATCCATTGACAAGCTTGCAGACAAGACAGAAGGATATGTCGGAGCTGACATTGAGGCTGTCTGCAGAGAGGCTGCTATGCTGGCCCTGAGAAAGGATATCAAGGCAAAGAAGGTTGATATGAAGAACTTTGAGGAATCCCTGAAGAAGGTAAGCCCTTCTGTGACTAAGGAGATTGACAAGGAATACAATGAACTGCAGGACAAGTTCAAGCAGGCAAGGGCAAAAGAGATGGGTGAAGAGAAGCCGAAGTATTTTGGATGAAATATTTTAATATTTATACTATTTTTATTTGATAAAACAAAAGAGGTTCTTTAATTATGGCATCTGTAACACCCAGTTCAGAAAGTGAAGAGAGTAATATAATATCATTAGATAGACTTCTGCCTTATGATCTAAGTGGTATGATCTTTTGGCCTAAGATTCTTGAAAAGGTTGGTTTAGGTAAGGAAGCATTGGATCAAGCTTTCCATGAAGTAGAAGAGAATATAGGTGTAAAAGGAGATTATCATTCTATTACAGATTATGCTCCTGTCTTGTCTTTCTTAGAGTCTGTTATTGGTTTTAATGGAAGGAAAATAGTGGAAGTAGGCCCTAGAAATGATGGAATTAAAGTGCTAAAATATCTTGATTCAAAAGGAGCAGATGTTATTGGTCTTGATATAGATATGCCAAGAGAATCAACAGAAGGCATAAGATTCATACAAGACAGATGGGAGAATCTAGCACAGCATGTTAAATATGTGGATGTTATTTATGCTGTTTACATGGAAACTCCTCATTTAGGGGGTCAGTTTAATCCAAAGGATTTTGAGCATCATATTGCTAGAGAGATGGCAAACATACTAAATCCAAATGGTATATTCATGCTGCATTATCTGGGAAATGATTATCTGGTGGAAAATTTTGATGCTTTTAATCAAAATGGATTTAAGGATTATTTCTTCTCAACAATAATGACTCGTCCTGGGTATAGAACAATTGGTATGCATGTATTTCAGAAAGAGGATTAATTCTAACAGAACTTATACCCTATCATCTTCTGGACAAGTCTTGCGGCCATGAAGTCGCAGTCATGCCTGCCCTGAATCGGAGCAAGCTCGACAACATCAAAGCCGACAACATTCTTCTCCCTGAATACTTTTCTCAGGAAATTCAGTGTCTGGTACCAGTGCATTCCGCCAGGCTCTGGCGTTCCTGTAGCAGGCATTATTGAAGGATCAAATGCATCAAGATCAAAGGTTATGTAGACATTGCCTGACAGGTTCTCAATTGCCTTGTCCATCCAGTCATCATTGTCATGGATATCCTCTGCAAAGAAGACCTGAAGCTCTTCTTTCTTTATCCTCTCAGCCTCTTCCCTGCTCAGGCTTCTTATTCCCACCTGCACAGCAGGACATATCTCCTTTATCCTTGCCATGACAGTGCCGTGCATGAATCTCATATCATCAAACTCTTCTCTCAGGTCAGTGTGTGCATCAAGCTGAAGCACGCTTAGGTCAGGATACTTCTCCTTGTAAGCCTTTACTGTTCCATAAGGCAGGCTGTGCTCTCCGCCCAGCATCACAAGGAATTTTCCTGCATCAATATGCTTCTTTGCTGCATCATACACAGAATCCATCATCTTCTCAGGGTTTTGCTCTGGCTTAAGAGGCTCCTCTGTCCATAGGCCTGCATCCCATGGCTCTGCGTCAATGTCCATCTCATAGACTTCAAGATTTTTTGATGCCTCAATGATAGCTGCAGGGCCTTTAGAAGTGCCTTTTCCATAGCTCACAGTACCTTCATAAGGGGCAGGAAGTAAAACTACCTTACATTCCTCATATGGTATTGCTTCATCCTTCTCTAATCCTAAGAAGTTGTCTGGATATTGCATACAGGATTCTGATTTTGATTATTTATAAATTTTTCTTTGTATCATATATAATGGATATGGGCCTATCAGGGATATAAGCTAAATTCAAAACTTTTATAAATAGCCTGTCAAACCATCATATCATGGCACAAGACATAAAAAAAACATGGGACATAATCTTCAAGGAGTCATCAGACCCAAAGGACCTTCCTGAAGTGAAAGGTTATGACTTCACAGCAAAATTAGACTTTAACAGATTCCTTGAATCATATGCATCTACAGGATTCCAGGCCACCCATCTTGCCCAGGGGATTCAGATACTCAAGAAGATGAGAGAAGACAATGCAACAATATTCTTGGGTTATACATCCAACATGGTAAGCTCAGGACTGAGAGAGGTAATAGCATATCTTGTAAAGGAGAAACTTATCGATGTCCTTGTGACCACAGCAGGGGGAGTTGAGGAGGATATCATTAAATCCCTGAAGCCGTTCTTTATAGGAAGTTTTGATAGCGATGACTACAAGCTTGCAGACTTGGGCATAAACAGGATAGGTAACATATATGTCCCAAATAATTGTTATATAGAGTTTGAGAAGCTGATGAACAGGTTTCTTGATAAGATGCTTGAGCTGCAGAAAGAGACAAGCCCTGTGCCTGCATCAAGATTCATCTATGAGCTTGGAAAAGAAGTCAAGGATGAGAACAGTATCTATTACTGGGCAACAAAGAACAATATCCCTGTTTTCTGTCCTCCTCTAACAGATGGTTCAATAGGTGATATGATGTACTTCTTCAAGAAGAAACATCCTGAATTCAAGTTGGATATAAGCGATGACCTTGTCAGGATAAATGATATTGCCATAAACTCTGATAAATCAGGTGTTCTTGTGCTAGGAGGATCACTTCCAAAACATCATGTCATAAATGCCAACATATTCAGGGATGGCGCTGATTATGCTGTGTATATATCAACAGGCATTGAGGGGGATGGAAGCCTAAGCGGAGCAAAGCCAAAAGAGGCAATAACCTGGAATAAGCTCAAGGCTGACGCAAAGGAGGTACAGATAGAAGGTGATGCCACCATAATATTCCCTCTGCTTGTTGCCGGGGGATTTGCTGATGGTTGAGCTGGAGAATAAAGGAGATTCTGACAAGCCAGAGACGTGGTTCATTGAGAAGAATGAGCTGGTAAAAGGATATTCTATAGCTCTCACAAAGGATAATGTCCTTTTTCATGAGAAGAGCGAGTTTCAGGACATCGAAGTCTTTGAGAACAGGCTTTTCGGAAGAGTCATGCTTCTTGATGACATGATAATGGTCACTGATCTTGATGAGTTTGTCTATCATGACATGATAACCCATACTCCTATGTGCGTCAAGCCAGATGCAAAGAAGATACTTGTGATAGGCGCAGGAGATGGAGGGGTTGTGAGAGAGCTTGTCAAGTATCCTGGAATAGAGCATATTGATATGGTTGAGATAGACAAGATGGTGTGCGATGCTGCACGGGAATTCTTTCCAACAATATCCAGGGAGCTTGACAATGATAGAGTCCATCTCAAGTTTCAGGACGGAGTCAAATTTGCAAAAGATGCTCCTGATTCAGAGTATGATATCATCATAATTGATTCAACAGACCCTGTAAGTGTCGGAGAAGGACTCTTCACAAAAGAGTTCTATAGTGACTGCTACAGGATACTCAGGGATGAAGGAATACTCATCAATCAGAGCGAGGCTCCTTTTGTGCTTCCAGATGTTGTGAAAGGCATCCACAGAAAGCTGAGCAGCATATTTCCTGTATTCAGGCATTATATGGGCATCATCCCAACTTATCCATCTTCGCTCTGGCTCTTTGGGTTCGCTTCAAAGAAGCTTGATCCTGTCAAGGACATGAAGCCTGATGAGTGGAACCAGCTTGGACTTAAGACAAGATATTACAGCACAGACCTTCATAAAGCAAGCTTTGTGCTTCCTGCTTTTGTCAATGATATGCTGGACAGCAGTAAAGAGGATGAGGATAAAAAAGCTTAAATGGTTAGGCTAAAAGTTTAAAGGAGGATATTTGATATTATGAGGCCAAAAGGTTCCCAGGTAATCGCAGAATTCATAAACTGCTCAGACAGGAAGCTGCTTGATGACTTTGAGGGCATACAGGAAATCCTAAAAAAAGGGGCAGAGGAAGCAGGACTCCATATAACAGACATCAGAGGCAGAAAATTTGATCCTATCGGCGCTACAGTCGTTGCTGTTGTCACAGAGTCCCACATTGGAATACACACATTCCCTGAGGCAAACCATGCTTCTATAGACATCTACACATGCACGCCTGACTTTGACAGACCTCTCAGGCTTCTTGAATACCTTGAGAAAAAGTTCAAGCCAAAGACCACAAGGAAGATGGAGATCATAAGAGGCAATCCTATTGATATAAACAGCTCTGACTGGATAACTGCATTCTCATCATATGGCTTTGAGACAAGATACCATGTAAATAAGAGGATATTCTGCAGGCAGTCTGAGTTCCAGAAGATAGAGATTATAGAGAATGAGGAATTCGGAAAGATGCTCTTCCTCGACAATGATCTGCAGGTCTCTGAGAGAGATGAGCATCTGTTCAATGATATTATGACCAGCCCTCTTTCAGGATCCAATCTCAGAAAAATAGCTGTCCTGGGAGGTGGTGATGGAGGTCTTCTTCATCACGCGCTTATGCTGGATCCTGAAGAGATAACAATAATAGAGATAGACAAAGAGGTTATACAGGCATCAAAGGACTGCCTGAACAGCATATCCAAGGGGGCTTTTGACGACCCAAAAGTGACTGTGATAATAGATGATGTCAGGAATTACCTGAAAGACCATAAAAAAGAGTTTGACGCAGTCATCTATGACCTGACAATGCACCCTGAAGCTGTCACAACTGATGAAAGAAAGAGGTATCTTGATCTGCTGTTCTCTGAGATAAGCTCCAGCATGGAGAAAGATGCGGTTATAACCATGCATTGCTGTGGAGAATATGACAAGGAGACTTTGAAATTCCTTAAGAGAATGCTGCCGAAGTATTTCAGTGATATAGTATTCAGGACAGAATTCATACCCTCTTTCTGCGAGAGATGGATCTTTGCTTCAGCAAAGAGAAAATGATAAAAATCTCAATAAAACTAAAGAATCATTGAATCAAGAGCATAACTCTGAGTCATTCTCCATCAGGATCAATATCAGGGATCTCCCTTTTCTTCTTTGTCTTCTCATCTGACTTCTTCAAATCCTTAACAGATTTGTACTCGTCGCATATGAACACTGCTGCAGCGACAGCGCTTGTCCATCTGCCTCCTTTGTCTGCCTTCGCAGCCTGGGTGATATTCTCAGTATGGACCATCTTGTCAGAGATCTTGAAGATCTCCCTCTTCTCGTCATAGCTCTTGTCAGGATCAAACTCGACACCAAGAGTGGATGCAAGCATCTCTGCAGCAAGGTCCTCAGCATATTCTCCTGCAAAATCCTCTGTCTCGCCAAAGCTGTGATGCTCGCTCAGATAACCATAAGTTGCAGGATCAGCTGGAAGCGCAAGACCTATTGATGCTGCCAGCATCCTCTTTGCTTCTTTTGTCTGGGCTCTTGCCAGGACAACATATACTATCTGGCCAGGCTTCAGCATACCTAGACCTTCTTCTTTAGAGACTATCTTGCAATGAGGAGGGAATATAGAAGAGACATTGACCAGGTTGAAATGCTGGATTCCTGCTTCACGGAGAGCGCTCTCAAAAGATGCCAGCTTCTCCCTGTGTATTCCAAGGCCTTTTGTGAAAAATATCTTTGTAGGAATCATATTAAAGCCCCTGATTATATTCTGTTATGTTTATGGGCTGTTTCAAGAATAATTTATAAAGCTTTCTCTTTTGCCCTTTTTTTCATAAAAATTTATAAATTCCTTGATGTTCAAAGCATTTTATGGCAAAGCCAGGAGAAAGGGTAAGAATAGAATATGATGACAAGGAAGCAGAAGGTGTGCTCATGCTCTCTCAGTCAGAGGATTCTGTTTTTGTGAAGCTTGACAGCGGTTATAACATAGGCATTGACAGGTCAAGGATAAAGGGGATCAGATCACTCGGCAATGTTGAGAAGAAAGACCTGGCAAAGAAGAAGCCTGAGACAAAGAAGGGCCTGAAGAAGATTGTTATCCTGCATACTGGAGGCACAATCGCCTCAAAGGTTGATTATTCTACAGGAGGGGTGATAGCAAAGTTCTCTGCTGAGGACCTTATTGGAATGTTTCCTGAACTGGATGAGATCGCCAATATTGAGACAGAGCTTAT
>WJJV01000077.1 GCA_014729495.1 Candidatus Woesearchaeota archaeon | reverse complement strand
GGAACAGCATGCATAATAGCCACATGCAGCAATGAAGTCGAGACAGGTTCAAATACCTACAGGGCCTTTTTGGAGCATGACCTGCCTGGCAGGACATCAAGAGGTTATGCTGCAGGCAACATGACAATTGAATTCCAGGAAGCATCATCATTCCCTTCAGGAGAATGCAGCCAGGCAGCAGGAGATGGCAATGGTGACAGGTCAATAGATTCAGATGATGTTGCTGTGCTGCAGTCATTGATTGATGAAGATGCAATACCCTCATATATTGATACAGAAGCATATGATATAGACAGCACATCAGGTGTAGCACAAGGAGACAGAGATCTGCTCAGCACTATAATAACAGAATGCACATCAGTGCCTCTAAATCAGGCACCTAAATTTGAGGCTGCTGCTGAAGGAGATACTTTAGTATGTCAAACATGAGACCACAAGGAAAACAGTACAGCCAGCAGGGCTATCAGAAGAGTTCTTACCAGCCAGGATCTGCTCCTGCAGTTGAGCAGAAGCCATTGATAAATCTCTGGTGGGTGATTGGATTCGCAGCAGTTCTTCTCATAGTCATACTATACTTCACTGTGTTCACCTCAGAGAAGGCAGAGGAAGATACATGCTTCATGGAGCTGGGAGATTGCCCTGATTTTATAGTCACTCCTGATTATGTGAGCTTTGCAGTGTGGAATGAGCTTGGCTTTGACATCACAATAAAGGACATAGAAGTAGATGGGTGCGGAGGCGACCCATGGCTTTCTGAGCCTGTCAGCATACCTGCTGGAAGCGCAGGCAGGCTTGAGATATACGGCTGTGATATGGAAGTCGATGAGCAGGCGCATCTTGACATGGAGCTTTATTACACAGATGAGGCCACAGGCGAGCTTGAGTATGTGTCAGGACAGATCAATGCAATGGTCACAGGATATGACTGAGCTGTGTTGGAGCATTTGATATATTTCTGTATCATGATCCTGGCAAATGAGGTTATTGCCATACTGAAGAGGTGGCAAATGCTTTAATTAGAATTAGTTTGTGCTTTTTCTTCCTTGCCTCTCCGATAAGGTGCTGCTATCCTGATGTCGGAGAGGTGGCGAATGCTTTAAGTAGAATTACTTTGCGCTTTTTTCTCCTAGCCTCTCCGATAGGATGCTGCTATCTCTATGTCGGAGAGGTGGCTATTGCTTTTGGTTTATTCTCTTGCAACATATTCCTAGCCTCGCTGATAAGATGTTGCTCTAGTGACATCAGCGAGGTGGCGCTATCTTTTGGCTTTAGCCAGGCAACAACAAGGATTTTCAAGGCAGCAACAACAAGGACGAATATTGAGTGTAGAGGGAAAACCAGTTACGCAGTCCTGGTTTTCCCTTTACGAGTAGGACAAATTGCGAAGCAATTTGACCGTATATGAGTCCAATGTTGTTGTTGCTGCCATATAAATTATAAACTTTCCTTACTGACAGTGTATGAATCATTATTGTTGCCATTATTAACTTAAAGTTTATCATCTGATCCTGTACGAATTCATAAACTTCACTTTCTGATTATATACAAATCCGTTAAATCATCTTCCCGCAACATTTATATATAAACAAACCTCTTTCTGCATAAAATGCATAAAAAAAGAGGTAGATGTAGTTCTAAGGCTCAGGCCTCGATGGAGTACCTCATGATAGCTGGCATAGCCTTTGTGATAGTTGTTCCTATGATGTATATCCTCTATGATTACACCACAAGCCTGAGCCAGGATGTGGCGATCTCAAGGGTTTCGCGGGTAGCGCAGGACCTTGCTGACACATCTGAGCAGATCTTCTACCTCGGGCCTCCTTCAAGGACAACAATAAGGTTTGAGATGCCTGACAATGTAAACAATATTGATATTGTTGGAGACCAGACAATAATATTCTCTGTAGGAGATCCTCCAAGGAGTGTCACCACATTCACTAATGTCAATGTTGTCTCAATGCTGACTCCTGTTGACTGGGCTCAGGGAAGGCACAACTACAAGGTCGAGGCAGAAGGCGACCATGTAACAGTATACACAGGTGACAGGAGAGATGCGAGGCTCAGGTACACTGCATACCAGATGTTCCTAAGGCTGATGGACAATGCAATGATGGTGCAGGATGAAGGCTCTCTTATAGAATCAACAACCCTGGAAAACAATGATGTTTTCAGCATTAAAGAGAGAGGCATTGAAGACACAGCATATTTATCTGCACCCATAAGCAGTCCAGTTGATGTATCTGCGAACATAACAATTGATGAGATAATCGGGAATATTGGATTCTGGATTGGAGATGATACCACAAGAACACTTGAGATACAGATGGATGCTAACTTGAACGAGTTATCTTTTTTTTATGATAATAGCCCAATTTTAGGAAACTACCCAGATCTTCCTCTCGGAGATACACTCATCCTTAATATAACAGAATCTATAGGTTCAGACTGCAATGGTGCAGGAGATTTTTGTGAAACTGCAGCTGCTTTATCCCCTGTTTATCTTATGATACTAAAGAATGATGAAGGAACTGTTCTTGATTCTGCTTATCAGTATAAAACCCAGGTAAACGGTCCATTAACCAACTGGTACTTTGGTGATTTATCCCAATCTTCAGACCTATTCTCAGGCACTTTGTCTATTGACAGTGGAATAGGCGCAACACAAACTTCAATACCTTCAGACACATTATCCCAGGTAATTCAGCTTCCAATAAACTTCACAGAGATCTCCATCTCAGGCAACAGTATGTTCTTCAATATGAGCTACATTGAGGAGGAAGAAGTCAAGGGCTATGGTGTGTCATTCAGGGCTCCTATGGAAATAAATGGGAATAACCTTGCCGGAGAGTATCATCAGGGTGTTGACTGCACATTCCAGTTCGCAGACCAGACAACCCAGATTCTCATATCCAGCGGAGACTGCACAGTACCTCAATCATAATGAATAAAAATGAAAAACTCGCAATCATCATTTGAATTCCTGCTGCTCGCTTCACTAATGTTCCTTTTCTTCACAGGGCTTCTTGCTGTGATAGGCCAGCAGATGGTTAACCTGGGCGAGCAGCGCAACATCAAGG
>WJJV01000076.1 GCA_014729495.1 Candidatus Woesearchaeota archaeon | reverse complement strand
GAGGCTAGGAGAAGATTGCAATACAAACAACTCAATCCATCGCCACCTCTCCGTGGTCGGGTTTGCTGCGCTTGTCGGAGAGGCTAGGATTTTAAAGGTTCTGAAGAATCCACATAAAGCCATAGCCACCTCGCCGATATTGGGATAGCATTGTCTGACCGGCCAGGTTAGGAGTAAGCTGCAAGAAAATAAACTTAAAGGCAATAGCAAAATCTTCTCAGCGAGGCTTGTAGGAAATTGTTTTAAGAATCAACATACTATTTGCGAGGCTGACATCGCTTTTACAATCAGATACCTTTATAAATAAAAATTCTTTCTATTCTATAATCCTTGGCCCCATAGCATAATGGATAGTGCGTCCGGTTTCGGCCCGGATGGTTTGGGTTCGACTCCCAATGGGGTCATAAAATTTATATAATATCAATGTTTCATAGTCTTAAAATGATATCAATAACACAAAACAGTGATTGTATTCCTTGTGAGCCAGGTTTCTGATAGTTCTTATTTCATTCTTCTTTATGATACAGTCTGCTTTCTGATGAATTTCCGCAATGCTTGCGGTGTCCCGGGCCGGCTTTTTCTGGCAAATAATATAAATAATATATAAGACCAACATCATTTATTCTTTTTTTGACAACGAGATAATGGAGGGCAAGATGAGACACCAGATAGTAAAGATAGGAACAAAATGCCTTTTTGATAAGAATGATAAGGTAGACTACCCTGCGATCTCCACAAAGGTCAGGGAAATAATAGACTATGATTCAAAGCACGGCACTTTCACGACACTTGTTGTCTCAGGTGCTGTGGAGTTCGGAAGAAGGAAGCTAAATGAGCAGAAATCAAAGGACCATAAGGTCATGCAGAGGCAGGCAGGGGCTGGCCAGATGTCCCTGATGGGAATCTATGAATCCATGTTTGAGAACTATGGAAAGTTTATCATGCCAATGCTGCTGACATACAATGAGCTTGAGAATATGCCTGATGACATCTGCAGGTCTGTCAAAGAGAATTCAAGAAGCGGGCTCTATGTTATAGTGAATTACAATGATGCAACTGATTTCAGGGAAGTGCAGTATGACAATGACACTCTTGCAGCAGAGATTCTCACTCACTGCAGATCTGAACAGCTGATCATTCTTGGAAGATATAATGGAATCATGGACAGGGAATATGCCATCCCAGTGATAAATGATACCTCTGATTTCATGCACTGCGACAACGGAGATGATCCTGAGTACGGCAGAGGAGGTTTTCTCAAGAAGATGGAAGCAGGCCAGACAGTGATAGATGCTGGAAAGAAGATGATCGTCGGCCATGTAGAGTCTCCTCTGGAGAGCCTCATAAGCGGATGCTGTGAAAGGACGCTCTTCATGCCAAAATATTTAAATAATGAACCAGAATGAGGTGCTTTATGGCAGGAAAAGGCAGCAAGGATCCTGAAGAGTCAAAGGACATAGGAATAACAGCTAAGAAAGAAGAGGACTATGGTGAGTGGTTCTCCCAGATAATAACAAAAGCAGAGCTTGTGGAATACACAGATGTCTCCGGCTGTTATGTTTACAGGCCTAACTCATTCGAGATATGGGAGAAGGTCAGGGACTTCATGGATTATGAGTTCAGGAAGCGAGGTGTGAGGAACGGCTACTTCCCATTGTTCATTCCAGAGAAGCTCCTTATGAAAGAGCAGGAGCATGTTGAGGGCTTCACTCCAGAGGTTGCCTGGGTGACCCATACTGGAAGCTCAAAGCTTGCTGAGAGGCTTGCTGTGAGGCCCACTTCTGAGATAATAATGTATGACTCCTACGGGAAATGGATAAGGTCATGGAGAGACCTTCCATTGAAGATAAACCAGTGGTCAAATGTCGTAAGATGGGAGTTCAAGAATCCTGTTCCGTTCATAAGGTCAAGGGAGTTCCTCTGGCAGGAAGGGCATAATGTCTTTGCCTCAAAAGAAGAGGTTGAGAAGGATGTGCTTGAAATGCTTGATGTCTACGAGCTTACCTACAAGGAGATGTATTCTGTTCCTGTCATCAAAGGCTATAAGACAGACTCAGAGAAGTTCGCAGGAGGAGACTACACAACAACCTGCGAGGTATTCCTGCCCAATGGCAAGGCAGCGCAGGGCTGCACTTCTCATAATCTCGGACAGAACTTCGCAAAAGCACTTGATATAACATTCCTTGACAAGGATGAGAAGAAGAAGCATGTATGGCAGGACTCATGGGGATTCTCAACAAGGACTATAGGCATAATGATAGGGATGCACTCTGACAACAAAGGGCTTGTGCTGCCTCCAAAAGTGGCAACAGTGCAGGCAGTCATTGTTCCCATACTGTTTGACAAGACAAAAGAGCAGGTCCTTGCAAAGTGCGATGAGCTGAAGAGAGGGCTATCAGACTGCTTTTCAGTCATTCTTGATGACCGCGAGGAGTACACTCCTGGCTGGAAATTCAATGACTGGGAGATGAAAGGTGTTCCTCTGAGGATTGAGGTCGGACCAAAGGATATTGAAAAAGGCCAGGCTGTTACAGTGAGAAGAGACACAGGCGACAAGGAGTTTGTCAAGCTTGATAATCTGAAAGATCATGTCCAGCTCACTCTTGAGAAGATCCAGGAAGAACTTTATGACAATGCCCTCAGGATGAGGCAGGAGAACACAATTGATGCTGCATCAATGCAGGACCTGATGAAAGCTATCAAGGACAAACAGCTTGTCAGGACAAACTGGTGCGGAAGCGAAGAATGCGAGGCTCTGATAAAAGACAAGACAAACGGAGCAAAGATCATCTGCATACCTTTTGACGAGAAGCCCAATGGCAAGTGCGTGCACTGCGGAAAGGACTCCAAGCATGAAGTGTATGTTGCGAAGAGCTATTAGCCATCTATGACCAATTCTTATCATGCATTATCTTATTATGAACCTAGACCCAAGATCTATGATATCAAAGAATTCATCCATGTCTCTTGGTCTCATCCTTATGCAACCTCTTGAATTCCTGCCCTGCCTGAAAGGTATGAGATGATAAGGCCATTTATGGATGCATGACTCAAGCTTTCTGCCCTCTTCTTCATCATACAATATCACAAGCCTGCTTCCGATCTTGTGGTTGAGCTGGCCGGGAAGCCTGTACCCTCCATTCTTCTTCCAGTAAGGCCTGAGCCACTTCTCTGCGACAATGAATTCTCCTTTGGGAGTTGTCCCTTCAATCCTGCCCAGGTTCACAGGATATCTAGCTATGCCTGAACCCTGATACAGCACTTCCATGACAAGGCTGTCACAGCTTATGACTGCTTTTGTCTCAGGTCTTGCTTCAGAAAGAGGCAGTTCTTCAATGACCTTTGTCTCAACATATTCAGCAAGATTATCCTGATTGACTTGCTGAAGAAAAGGTGATTTCTTCATCTTATTCTCATAATGTCCAAGCATCACTT
>WJJV01000075.1 GCA_014729495.1 Candidatus Woesearchaeota archaeon | reverse complement strand
GTCCTCGCTCTGCTCGGACTTGCCTTATTCGTAAAGGAAAAATCCACACTTCGTATGGATTTTCCCTCTACACTCAGTATTCGTTCTTGTTGCTGCCATACAGAAACCAAAAGTCAGTGCCATCTCTCCGACATAGGAATAGCAGCATCTGCTCGGAGAGGCTAGGAAGAAAATGCATAATAAACAAACACAAAAAGCAATCGCCACCTCGCCAACATAGCATTAGCAGCATCTTATTGGCGAGGCCAGGAGTAAATTGCGAGAAAATAAACTAATCTCCTTAGCCACCTCGCTGATGTCACTAAAGCAACATCTTGTCAGCGAGGCCAGGAATAAGTTACAATACAATCCCAAAAAAGCCATCTCCACCTCTCCATGGTCAGGTTCATTGCGCTTGTCAAAGAAGCAAAGAATATTATGGAGATGGATATTAGGGTAGCTAAGAGATTATCAATAACACAAAATAAAAGAGATCACATTATCTGGTCGACTTTCTTCTTGGATTTCTTGTCTTTCTTTCCGCTTTTCATGAGCTGCACAAGCAGAGGTGGCGTGATAAGCGTTGTTATCATTATGACTATGACCAGGGCAGAATAGGTTCCACTGTGGATTATTCCTTGGGTTATTCCGAATGAAGCAAAGATAAGACCGACCTCTCCCCTTGGTATCATTCCCACTCCTATTGCCAGCTTGCTTGCCTTTGCCTTGACAACACCCCATCCAGCAACTACCTTACCAATCAGTGCTATTACAGTAAGGATCCCTACAACATACAGCATTCCTGCGTTCATTGAATGGATGTCAAGGTAAACTCCTGCCATCACAAAGAATATGGGCACGAATATGTCAGCTAAAGGCTTTATTCTTCTCTCAAAGTGCTCCTTCTCCTCAAGTCTCTCAAAGACGAGTCCTGCTGCAAATGCCCCCACTATTGTGGCAAGTCCTATCAGATGAGCAAGGAATGATGCGAGCAGAGCGAATATGAATGAGGATACAACAAATGTCCTCTTGATCTTCATCCTATGGGCCCACGCATATATCTGGGGTGTGAACTTTATTCCTATGACCAGTGTTCCCACAAGGAATATTATTGTGAATAGTATTATCTTTCCTATTGTGAATCCGAGATTTGAAGCCTGTCCTGCTGCAAGGCCTGCAATCACAGAGAGTATTATGAGGCCCATTATATCATCAATGACCGCTGCTCCGAGTATTATCTTTCCTTCAGTGGAAGATACTTTCTTTATCTCGCTTAGCACCCTCATTGTTATCCCTACGCTTGTTGCAGCAAGGGTCGCTCCAACAACTATAGAGACTAGTGTGGGCGCAAGATATACATACTTGAAGAATGCGAATCCTGCTGCTACAGGAACAACCACTCCTATTATTGCAACAAGGCTTGAGTCAAGACCTGCCTTCAGAAGCTGATAGATGTTTGACTCCAGGCCGACCTGGAACAGCAGAAGTATCACACCTATCTCTCCGAGGAATGTGAGGATCTCGAATGTGGTGAAAGCCACTGTTCCGTGCTCTACAAAAGGATTTATAAGGCCGAAAAGGCTCGGTCCAAGAAGCACACCAATTATAAGCTCTCCGAGGACAGCAGGCTGCTTTAGCCTCTCAAAGACCCATCCTCCTGCTTTTGCAGCTATTACAATAATAAGAAGCTTGAATAGTATGTCCTGCAATAGGTGTGCATCCATTTTTTATAACCACTCTGGAATCATAAAATATCTTTTTGTATATGGATTTAGATGCCTATTCTTAAATATAACCAAAGTATTATATGTATAATACTTGTTTTTTAAGGCTTTTTTGATTCTGATGAGGGTCATGAGAGGAATGAAGCATGAATGAGCTTCATTGTTATCTAAAATATGAAAAAATATATATAGAAAGCTGGAAACCGAATAATCATGCCAACAGACAAGGAGATAAAGAAGGACTTCAAGAAGAAAGCCAGTGCAGATCCTGATAAGTACTATGCTACAAGTGTTCTCAAGGAAGAGGGTTTTGAGAGAAAGCAGTGCAGCAACTGCGGAACATCATTCTGGACAGTGAATCCTGATCAGGATCACTGCGGAGATCCTGCATGCTCTGGAGGATTCAGGTTCTTTGAAGGAACTCCTGCAAAGAACAAGCTTGATTACATTGAGGTCTGGAAGAGGTTCTCCCAGCTTTTCAAGAAGTGGGGATATACCCCAATAGAAAGATATCCTGTTGTTGCTAGGTGGAGGGATGATGCTGATTTTGTGCAGGCATCCATCTATGACTTCCAGCCATATGTTGTATCTGGAGAGGTAAAGCCTCCGGCAAATCCTCTTGTTGTGCCTCAGTTCTGCCTGAGGTTCAATGATATAGACAATGTGGGCATTACAGGAGCGCATTATACAGGATTTGTGATGATAGGCCAGCACACATTCGTGCCTCCAGAGGAATGGAACCAGGCAAAGTACTTCAGGGACATCCACAACTGGCTCAAGCAGGGCATAGGCCTTCCCAACAAGGAGATAACATTCCATGAGGATGCATGGGCTGGAGGAGGGAACTTCGGGCCGTGCATGGAATTCTTCTCAAGAGGATTGGAACTGGGCAACCAGGTCTACATGATGTATGAGGTCACTCCATCCGGACCAAAGGAGCTGAACCTCAAGGTTCTTGACATGGGAATGGGCCATGAGAGGAATGCATGGTTCACTCTGGGAAAAAGCACTTCATACGAGACTACATTTCCCACAGTGTGCAAGAAGCTCTACAATGCTACTGGCATAAAGGTTGATAATGATATAATGAAGAGGTTCCTTCCTTACTCATCCTACCTGAATGTGGATGAGGTTGAGGACATAAACAAGACCTGGCAGGAGGTGGCAGGCAAAGTAGGAGTGGATGTCAAAGAGCTGAGGGACAAGATACTTCCTCTTGCAGCGCTATATTCAATAGGAGAGCATACAAGAAGCCTTCTTTTCGCACTCAGCGACGGAGCTCTTCCATCCAATGTAGGCGGAGGGTATAATCTGAGGGTAATACTCAGGAGAGCTCTTTCATTGATTGACAGGCATGACTGGAACATATACCTGCCAGAAGTTGCGAGATGGCATGCTGACTACCTCAAGCCATTGTTTCCAGAGCTTTCTGAGAACCTTGATGCAGTCGAGAATATCCTTGATGTTGAGAAGAACAAGTATGAGGCGACAAAGCAGAAGACAAACAGCATTGTCAAGGGGATTATAGAAAAGGACGAGAAGATAGAGGAGAAGAAATTCCTTGAGCTCTATGACAGCCAGGGAATAAGCCCTGAGATAATAAGGGAAGAGGCAAAGAAGCTCGGAAAGAGAGTTGATGTGCCAGAGGACTTCTATGCCAATGTGGCTGAACTGCACCAGAGAAAGGAGCAGGAGCATGCAACTGAGAAAGAGGAGAAGCTTCCACTAGAAGGCATACCAGATACTGTTGCATTATACCATGATGATTACTGCTGCATCGAGTTTGAAGCAGTTGTGCTGAAGATAATAGGGAATAATGTCGTGCTTGACCAGACAGCAGCATATCCCACCTCAGGAGGCCAGCTTCATGACAGAGGAACGCTTAATGGAGAGAGATTTATTGATGTGTTCAAGCAGGGAGGCAGGATAGTGCATGTCATGGAGAACAATCCCTCTTTCAGCGAGGGCGATCATGTAAAAGGAGAGATAGAATTTGAGTCAAGGAAGCAGCTGAGCCAGCACCACACAGCAACCCATATAGTGAATGTCGCTGCAAGAAGGGTGCTGGGAAAGCATGTGAACCAGGCAGGAGCAAAGAAGACAGAGGAGAAAGCGCACCTTGACATAACCCATTACCAGAGCCTCACTGATGAGGAGCTCAAGATGATAGAGGATGGGGCAAACAAGATAGTGAAAGAGAATCTTCCGATAAGGAAGTTCTTCCTTCCAAGAGAAGAGGCAGAGAAGAAGTATGGAATGGCAATATATCAGGGAGGCGCTGTGCCAGGAAAGATGATAAGGGTTGTTGAAATTCCTGAGGTTGATGTCGAGGCATGCGGAGGCACTCATCTGAACAATACAGGAGAGACAGGAGAGATAAAGATCATAAAGACAAACAAGATCCAGGACGGAATTGTGAGGATAACCTTTGTCTCAGGAAAGGCAGCGAAGAAAGAGGAGAAAGAGGAAGAGCAGATAGTTGAGCAGGCAGCTGCTATCCTTGGATGTGATATTGACCAGGTACCATGCAGGGCTGAAGAGCTCTTCAAGCTCTGGAAGAAGGTTGTAAAGAAAAAGAAGAAGGTTGACTCAACAGAACTGTGCAGGACTGACAGGTTTGAAGGAGATATTGCTGCAAAGACAGCTGACATACTAAGAACCCAGCCAGAGAACATCATCAAGACCCTGACAAGGTTCAGGAAAGAGGTTGATGAAGCATCCAAATAATGAGCTGGATAAGGTGCTCTTCAAGCACAATATTTATATATCCATATGCCATTTCCATATATAATCAAAGGTCGTTCAGACTTATATCTATGGGGTGCAGGTAATGGATTTTCTCACAGAAAAGATAGTAAAGTGTGAGGTATGCGGTAAGGAGTTTCTTGCTATCGGTGATCCCAGTGATGAAGAGATCTATTTCTGCTCTGCTGAGTGCTCTGAGAGATTCGAAGAGAAGTGAACCAAAAGCATTAAAAAACAAGTGATTTTCTAGGATGTCATGAAGAAGCATCTTGAAAAGAGGTATAACTCATTAAAGAACAATCCCAACTTCGAGAAGCTCAATGTTGAGTTCCTCATCTTCACTCTTGCTGAGAATATTGAGTATATTGTCCTTGTACTGACTGCTCTCTCTCTTGCAGGGCTTGCGAACTTCAATCTTGACCCTTCTCATTTCCCTCATCTAAGCCTAATGGGCCAGTGGGAATACATAAAGTCAGTCAGCTATAATCCTTTATTTATCTACGGGCACTTCATACTGATATTCTTCCAGATAACAAAAGGTTTTGCTCTGGGATTCTTCAATACTGTCAAGACAACATCATACACTGCTCTGGTAGTGCCATTCCTCATGGTCAACATATGGTTTGCATATTCTAAGATGAGATACGGATACGGCAAAGGATCATCCAACAAGCATAATGCATTCCTTGACCTGCTCAGAAAATATCTTTTCACATCAACCCTTCTTGAGAGGTCTTTGTGGACTCTGTTCTTCGTAGACCTTATGGTGTTCCTCACATCTCCGAGCAGGGAAGAGATATACTTCCTTGCAGGATTATATCTGCTGATACTCAGTGTAAAGCTCATTCCAGCAGTTTCAAGATCAATAATATCAGTCTCAAAAGGGCTTGAGAAGACATTCCTCAGGAATCATTATGTGCAGATAGGTGTTGCAGTGGCGGATATTGTGCTTGTGTACCTTGATTCAACAAGCCTGTTCACACTTCTTGCCATAGTCCTCACATACAATGCAGTTGCCCAGCTCGTCTTCAAGGCAACCCATGGGGCAAAGACCCTGCAGAAGATATTCTACTATGCATTCAACCTCGGAATATTCATCTTCTTCGGCAGCCTCATAGCAGTGTATCTCATATCTTATGGAGTGGTCCTGCTTGTGCAGTCGCCTCTGATAGCATACCATTACTACAAGAAAAAGAAGTTCCTGCCGGCATGGATAATGGAGATTGTGAACGGGGCTATAATCGCTGCATTAATGGTGAAGATATTTGTTTAACTTCATCTGTGAATTGAGGTTTCTCAGAAGAATACTCTTTCCCAAGATATTGTCCAGATTGTATCCAAACTTCTTCTTCACAAGATGCCTTGCATACTCAAGCATCAGCTCCTTTGATCCGAACTCAATGGGCTTTGAGGCCATTGCATTTCTTGTAGCCTCACGCACTACCCACACGCCAAGAGGTGCCCAGTACTCGTTTGTTATGAATCTCAGGCATAGACAGCTTCCTTGCCTCTTGATCTCGCTCAGTTTCTCAGCAACAGCAAGCCTTGCTGCATAATATCCTCCTGCTGTTGCATGGGCATACTCTTTCCTTCCATTGTATCCTTCATGGTCTGTTGCAAAAGGCCACTCATAATCAGCTCCGCCTACATAAGTCTCGAAAAGCTCATAGCTCCAGACATCAGGAAAGAACAGCACAAGATAATAATTGCCAAGGTGGCTTCCAAAATAAGCAAGGTATCCTGTATCTGGATACTGCTTTTCCTTGATCCCTTTCAGAAGATTCTTGCATACATTATCATCCACTGCTGTGATGCTCCACCTTGTGGGCACTATCTTCTTGCTCTTTCTCATTCCAAGGGTGCCTACACTGAGGAGCTTTGTGAGATAATGCTCATCATAACCCTTGCTGTAGAGCATATTAAGCCCGTGTGTTGCCTTGACATCATCATCAACAACCTTCTCAACCCTTGAAGGTATGTGGGGGTTCTCTGTTATCTCTGCTCTCTTCAGGCCCACTCTTGGACCATAAGGAGCTGTCTCCTGGCCGAAGTTGAGGGAGAACTGGGGCTTTTTGTCAAGGCTTATCTCCATGTCAACAGGCCTGACTGACATTGCTATCTCCTTTCCCATTTCAAGGAGCTTATCTGATCCCCTTGCATCTGTAACTCTTGCCTTGAATCCTGAGTTCACGAGCTCGCTCCTCAACCCTATTATCCTGTTGATGTCATAATCCTCCCTGCTCCAGAGCAGAGGATTGTCATGCTGATTGTACTGCTCAACATTCAGGAATCCCACATTGAGGTCAGGATAGCCGTAATGCCCCACAAACACATTAGGAGACTCCCCGAAATAGTCCTGCTTTGCTTCAGTATTGACCTTCTTCTGCGCAGCTATCTTTGCCTGTATAGGACAGAAACTGCGGCCGCAGTGATGCCTGCCCTTGCATCTGAGACACCTTATGTTCATATTATATCAGTTACCCCCATTTAAGAATCAGTAACATAAGAAATAAAAATGTTTGCTTTGAATGATAAAAAGTTATGATATTATGTCTGCTCAAGCTCTCCTAACAGATCCCCATAAAGAGAGACCCTCTCCTCGCTGCTGCCTGAATGCCTTGCTTTTGCAGCTTCCTCAAATGATGAGGGATGGCCGCAGTGGCTGTAGAATGTCTTGGCCATATTAGGATGCATTGAAGCGCCTGTAAAATCATACACCATGCCTTCATAAACTATCCAGCAGTCATCTTCAGTACTGTGCTGGCTGAGCTCTTCAAGGCTTATCTTATCTGAATCAGATGAAGGAATCTCTGCTTCATTGCCTGATTCAGTATCCTGCACAGCAGCAGACTGATCATCTTCTGTCTGAGTATCGTCAGCTCCCTGTCCAGAAGGCTCTGCTGGATCTGATGCGCAGCCTGCAATAAGAATCATCAGCATAATCAAAAATATTCTTCTCATTTTGCACCCCTCCTCATAATATAAGGATAATAAGGATAATAAAAATAATAATAAAAATTTGGTAAAGCTCAGATGAACAAAGGCACGAACACAAGAGCCACTATGGTCATAAGCTTGATGAGTATGTTTATGCTCGGTCCGCTTGTGTCCTTGAAAGGGTCTCCAACTGTGTCTCCGACAACTGCTGCCTTGTGGGTGTCTGATCCCTTGCCTCCAAGGTTGCCTTCCTCTATGTACTTCTTTGCATTGTCCCATGAGCCTCCTGCATTGGCCATGAACACTGCCATGAGGAATCCTGTTGCGAGAGCTCCTGCGAGAAGCCCTCCAAGAGCCTCTGGACCAAGCAGCATTCCGACAACAATAGGCATAAGTACTGTCACTACCCCAGGTATAATCATCTGCCTTAGAGCTGCTGAAGTGCTTATGTCAACGCATCTTTCATAGTCAGGCTTTGCCTTTCCGCTCATAATGCCTTTTATTGTCTTGAACTGCCTTCTCACTTCCTCTACCATGTCATGTGCTGCCTTTCCCACAGCCTCCATTGAAAGAGCTGAGAAGAAGAACGGCATTACTGCACCGAGGAACAATCCAACAATCACTGAAGGTGTGCCTACATCAATATACTCAAGGTTTGTTATCTGAGTGTAGCTGACGAACAGAGCAAGAGCAGTGAGAGCTGCAGATCCTATTGCAAAACCCTTTCCTATTGCAGCTGTAGTGTTCCCTACAGCATCAAGGCCTTCTGCTCTCTCCCTGACATCTTTTCCCATGCCAGCCATCTCAGCTATGCCTGCTGCATTGTCTGCCACAGGCCCGTAGGTGTCTGTTGCGAGTGTTATGCCCAGTGTTGAGAGCATACCTACTGCTGCTATCGCTATGCCGTAAAGGCCTCCAAAGTGGTAAGCGAGGAGTATTGCAGTGCAAACAGCAAGAACAGGTATTATTGTGCTGAGCATGCCATTGGAAAGCCCCTGTATGATGTTTGTGGCTGCTCCTGTCTTTGAGGCTTCAGCTATCTTCTGGGCTGGTTTCTTGTCATTTGCTGTGTAGTACTCTGTTGACAGTCCTATGACTATTCCTGATGCAAGGCCTGCTACTGCAGCATAGAATATGCCTATGTTTCCGACATAATACATTATCAGAAGGAAAGCGAATGCCACCATGATTATCGCGCTTGCGAATATCCCTTTGTTGAGTGCTGAGTGTATTCTTCCATTGCTTCTTGCCCTAACAAAGAATGTTCCCATAATAGCAGCTATGATGCCTGCTGCAGCGAGCATTAGCGGCAGAAGCACAGGGCTTCCCATTCCCAGGCTTAATGTGCCTATGAAAGGCAGTGTAAGAGCTCCTTCTTTGGCAACAACAGCTGTTGTTCCTATGACCATTGCTGCTATTATTGAGTCAACATAGCTCTCGAAAAGGTCTGCTCCCATTCCAGCGACATCACCCACATTGTCTCCTACATTGTCTGCTATGACTGCTGGATTCCTTGGATCATCCTCTGGGATTCCTGCCTCTACCTTTCCGACAAGGTCTGCTCCTACATCAGCAGCTTTTGTATAGATTCCACCTCCAACCCTTGCGAACAGGGCAATGGATGATGCTCCGAAACCAAAGCCATAGATTATCTCAGGATCTCCGAATATTATGTAGAGGGCTGTGACTCCAAGAAGCCCCAGTCCTACAACACTCATTCCCATGACTGCTCCTGAATTGAATGCTATGCCAAGCCCTTCATTGACTGACTTTTTCACTCCCCAGGCAGTCTTTGCATTGGCTTTTGTGGCTATCCTCATGCCTATGTTTCCTGCAAGCGCAGAGAATATTCCGCCTATGATAAAAGATATTGCCAGCTTGTGGCCTTCAGGTATAAAGAACCAGAGTACCGCTGCCATAAGAACCATGAATATGGCCAGTACCTTATATTCCTTGTTAAGGAATGTCATTGAACCTTTGTATATCATTGCTGAAAGCTCTTTTGTCTTCTTGTTTCCTGAGCTTTTCTTCATGACAAAATATGCTGTTATAGCAGCAAAAATCAGAGCCAGAATGCTTATGGCTATGGTTATTCCAACCTCATACATATGATTGCACCCCCATATATGTTTAGATGAGTATTTGCAGAAAAAGAAAATTGAATATATATAAATATTGCGGTAAGATATGTATTAAAACGGGATAAGTGAAGCAAAACTGCATGATTATAGGCAAGATAGAATAGTGATGCTGGCAGCAGCAATGGATAAGGCAATATTCTATTTATGTCGGCAAAAACAACCCAGAACTCATACACGGTCAAAGAAAGTTTTTTATCTATATGGCAGCAACAGAAAATGCTTTGCATTTTCTTAGTTACAAAAGCTTCGCATTTGTAACAACAATGGATTCGTACACGGTCAATGATAATATTTTAAGTTAATATCGGCAACAACAGAAAATGCTTTGCATTTTCTTAGTTGCAAAAGCTCTGCATTTGTAACAACAATACTGGCAGCAGACGGCCAAAAAGGAGATCCTATAACTTATAAGGCAGCAGCAACAACAGTGGACTCATATACGGCAAGGGTCTTGTTAATTTCAGGAGCCTGCTCCTGAAATTTCCAAAAATCTTTGATTTTTGATACTTGATCCCGCCATCAAGGAGGGCATTCCTCCTTTCAGTCGGAAGCCCTCCGAATAACTGATATCGGTCGAGGGGTTGAGCAAAGCGAAGCCCCTCTTAGCTCGCGTGTCACTTCAAATGCTTTGCATTTGTAGGTCTTAAAATTGCAATACTTGCAATTTTAAGCAACGGAGCGAGCCGTTGTCAATATTCATCCTTGTTGTTGCTGCCTGGCTAAAACCAAAAGAATGCGCCACCTCGCCAATATCAGATTGGCAGAGTCTTTTTGGCGAGGCTAGGAATTATTTGCAAGAAAATAAACTAAAAGCAATAGCAACATCTTATCAGCGAGGCTAGGAGAAAAGTGCAATACCAACAACTCAAAGCAATCAACACCTTACCAATATCAGATTGGCAGTATCTTTTAGCCAGGCTGGAATAGAATACAATCTCATCACGCTCATAATAATCAGAGCTGATAAATCTACTAATAATGGCTTTTCTTCAGATATCTCATCATTTGCCTGTCAGGGCTGATGCTTTCAGGAATCTTATGTTCTTGGCTATTGCGCCTGCTGTGACTTTTCCGATGATTGACAATCCGTCTGACACAAGTATCCTTCTGATGCTGTTCCTTCCCATGATATCAAGTGCATCCTCTACTGAAATGTCAGGGCTTACTGTTATGAGAGGATAGCTTGCTATGTCTATTGCCCTCATCTTAGAAGGGTTCCTGTTCTTTGCAGTGACCTTCCTCAGAATGTCCCTTTCTGTTATCAAACCTAAAGGCTCTCCCTTGTCCTCAAGCAGCACAGAACCAGTCTCCTTGACTCCCATGAACATGGCAACATCAGCTGCTGTCACATCAGGGGGCATCCTCTTTATCTCATGCATAATCTCACTTATCTTCATGAGAACCACCTCCTGATCATTATAATGTTTTCAGCATATATAAGCATTTACTATATATAGAATATACCAATAATCAAACCAATAATCAAACCAAAAAGCACAATGAATTATATTAAGAGAACAGTATGCTCGCATACCCCACAGCATTGGAGTAATCACCCAATATATCTGCTGAGGTATAGTACTGAAGCAGCTTTGGAGATGCTTTCAGGGATCTCATCACTTCAATCATCACATATATTGCATATTTTCCGCAGATTGTGGCTCCTGTCTCTTCGCAGTATTCCATGAAGCCTTCTGGATTAAGCTTGAGTATCTTGTCTATAGCTCCTTTGTCAAGCTTGTACATGTTATCCTTGACGTTCTCAGAAAAGGGCATGAATCCATAATTTGCTCCTAAGTGCGTGAAATCAGAGCTTGCTATCAGGACAATGCTCTTTCCTTTCTCCACGTATTCTGATATTGCTTTCTGCAGCCTTTCTGCTGTCTCCTTGTAGTCTGTTTCAGCCACCATGACAGGGACAAACATCATCTTATCTTCTTTGTCCCTGCAGGCATACTGTAGCATAGGAACCTGGACCTCAATGCTATGCTCTTCCTTATGAGGCATTGGTATGAGATTAATATGGTTCTCCTCAAGGATTAGGCCGAAATCAGAATCTGTTCTTGCAAGCCCAAGCGGAGTCTCCCAGTCATCCTCTGAAAAGCATGACTTGTGGAATCCTATGTGGCTTGGCCCGAGTATTATGTAAAGGTCTGCCATCTCTGACTCAGCTATTGCCTTGAAGCCATGGGCTGCGCAGGGCCCTGAGAAAGGATATCCTGCATGAGGGGAGATTACACCCTTTATGCTGCCTTCTCTCTGGCCAGAAGGAATGCTGCCAGGCCCTTTCTGATGCGAGAATGATTCCTCAATCTGCTGGATGAGCTTCTTCTCATCAGATTCATAAAACTGTCCTGCTACAATCGGCTTTCTTATCATAATAAAACAAAAAATAAGGTAAATATAAAAAATTTGTCATAAGTTTTCAGGCTTCATGTACCTTCCTGCCAGCTTGAGAGGTATTTCTTCTGCTCCTCAGTCATCTCGTCTATCTCTATCTCCATTGCATCAAGCTGAAGTCCTGCTATTGTGTCGTCAATATCCTCTGGAAGCTGTATGACCTTCACAGGAAGGTCTCCCTTATTCTTGACGCAGTACTCAACTGCAAGGGCCTGACCGCAGAATGATGTTGACATCACTTCTGAAGGATGGCCTTCTGCTGCTGCAAGATTCACTAATCTTCCTTCTCCTGCAATGAATATCTTCTTGCCATCAACAACATACTCGTCAAGGAAAGGCCTTACCCTTCTCTCTGAGGAGGCAATCTCCTTGAGCCCCTTTATGTCTATCTCTATGTCAAAGTGACCTGAGTTTGCGATTATAGCTCCGTCCTTCATTCTCTTCATGTGATCTGTCCCTATGACATGCTTGTTTCCTGTCAGTGTGCAGAATATGTCTCCGAGCCTGCATGCATCCTCCATCTTCATAACCCTGAATCCATCATATGCAGCCTGCAATGCGACAAAGTTATCCACTTCTGTGACAATGACATTTGCTCCAAGGCCTTTTGCCCTGAGAGCAAAACCCTTTCCGCAGCTGCCGTAACCCACAACAACAACAGTCTTTCCTGCAAACAGGATGTTTGATGACCTTATTATGCCGTCAACTGTTGACTGTCCTGTCCCATAATAATTGTCCAATAGATGCTTTGTCTTGTTGTCATTCACAGCGATCATAGGATACTTCAGCGCATTGTCCTTCTCCATTGCCTTCAGCCTGATTATGCCTGTTGTGGTCTCCTCGCATCCGCCTATAATCTCAGGAATGAGGTCTTCGTGCTTCTGGTGTATCTCAGACACAAGATCGCATCCGTCATCTATTGTTATGTTGGGCTTAAAGGCAATGACCTTGTTCAGGTATCTGTAATAGTCCTCGTCTGTCTCTCCTTTGTAGCCCCATACCTTGACTCCTTCCTCTGCAAGGGCTGCTGCAACATCATCCTGTGTTGAGAGAGGATTGCATCCGGTTATTGCAACATCTGCTCCTCCTGCGATAAGTGTCCTCACAAGTACAGCTGTCTCTTTTGTGACATGCAGTGCAAGCCCTACCTTTATTCCCTTGAGCGGATTCTCATTCTCAAATCTTTTCTTTATCTCAAGCAGAGCTCCCATGTTGCTCTCTGCTATCTCTATGTTCATCCTGCCCTGCTCTGCGAGCTTGATATCCTTTACTTCATAATTGTCTCCTTTGTCCATAAGATCTCACCCCGACCTCTGCTTAATGCAGATACTTAAATATTTTCTCAGTACATTCATGGACAATGTCCGGCTTATTTTTATTTTCCCGGACAAAAATCAAAATATTTATATATAGGTTGAACATTCCCCATTATAGAAAACAGAACTCGGGTCATATTCTTCGTGGCTCTAAGGGGTGGTTAGGTCTCGCATGATGATCATCGCCATGTGAGCTTGTTGGCGCAAGTTACACTAACTCCCTTAGGCCATTAAAATGAAAATTGATGAGAAAGACCACACAATAATATCCCTTCTTAAGCAGGACTCCAGGCTTTCTGTCAGGGATATAGGCAAGAAAGCAGGCATCAGGCCCTCCACTGTCCATGACAGGATAAAGAAGCTTGTGGAGAATGGAGTGATAGAGAAGTTCACCCTCAAGCTCAACAACAAGGCTGTAGGAGAGAATTTCATTGTCTTTATGCTCATATCAGGAAAGCCCACAGAGTATGTGGGAGACACCCTTCTGGAACACAAGAATATCAAGGAGGTCTTTGGGATAACAGGAGAGTATGACATGATATTCAAGCTGAAGTTTTCTGATGTCGAGGAGTTCAATGATTTTGTGATAAAGTTCAGGAAACAGAACAGGAGCGTGACAAAGACAATGACAATGGTGGCAACGACAACACTGAAAGAAGAGCTTTAAAGGGTCTTCATGATCACCTATAGACAGATTCTATCCAGTTTATCTGAATATCTTCCTTATACTGAGCTTTATCTTCTGCCACCAGCTCAGGTCAACAAGCGATATTGTTATCTGCTCTGAATCAGCATACTCCCTGTTGTTGAGATCATGATATACTGTCTCGATTGTTATCCTGTTCTGGCCTTCAGATAAGTGATAGCCGTTCATGGACAGGTCAAATATTGTATCCTCATCAATAGACGCATAGTAGAATTCCTCTTCTATTCCTGCTCCAGATACTCTTATCCTTGCATCCTTTGGATCAGAATATGATTTCTTCTCTGCCTTGAGCCGCAGCTGGAATGAATCATCATACCTGACTTCAGAAGGGAAATCCAGATCAGTGATATCAAGCTCGGGCATGTCAATGCCAGTGAATCTTATCTTCCTTATCCTTGATATCTGGTCATTATTGAAGCTCAGCACAAGATTGTTATCGCCTTGGATGACATCCCTCACAGTAAAATTGATCTTCTTATTCTGGGTTATGCCTATGTGTGTCATTGCGCATTCATCCTCAAGGCATATCTCCATATCTCTTAAGAAAATATTCCCTGCATTCCTTAGAGAGCATTCAAGCACAGGCTTCTCATAAATGTAGAACTCATCATCCTCAAGTATGCATTCAATCTCAAGGTTTCTGCTGTATGCCTTTTCTTCCTCTGCTTCTATCAGAGAAACTATTCTCTCTATGTCCTCAAGTGCGCGTCTGGGAGCCTCTGAGACAGAAATAAAAGATGTCTGGGCTGTTGTGTTCTGCAGAGTGTAGACATCAAAAGGGAATGTGAATATGTAATCATCATCAAGATCCTCATCCACCTGCACTATCCACGCAATCTCCTTTAGCTCTCCTGGCCTTAGTAGGACATGCTTCTTCAGACCCCCTATACCAGATATCCTGTTGGTTCTTGAGATATATATATCCTTTGACACATAATGATCCCTAAGGTTAAGGACTGATGCACTTATAAGGTTATAAGAACCGAATCCCACTCTCTCATAAATGGGTTCAGCTTCGAGATGGATATCAGGAGACGCATGGTCGCCTATACTTATTATCCTGACATCAGTATCAATATCCTCAAGATCAAGCTTGACTCCTGATCCTGCCCGCCACTGGTATGTTGAGGTTATCTTGTCAGCATCATGGGAGAATCTGCAGAAGATGTGAGTAGGATCCACCCATCCATATTCTCCATAGGTTACATCATAAGGTATCCAACCATAGCCTGGAAAGTAAACCTCAGCCCAGCCATGAGGCCCCCAGCTCTCTGGGAACAGAGGAGAGTCTGTGTAAGAAATTCCGGACACAAACCTTGCAGGGATTCCCAATGACCTGAGCATCGAGATGAATAAAGATGTCAGCTCATCGCAGACACCCTCCCTGTGTTCAAGCACCCAGCTGGATTTCTGCGAAGCCTCTGCGTTTATTGTTGAAAGATTGTATTGTATATTTGTGTTGACCCACACAGCTATGCTGTCCACAACATCAACAAGATCATCTTTTCCTGATACAATCTCTGAAGCCAGGTTTATTATGTCCTGGTTTATGTCTGTTATCTCGCCAGGCTCTGTATATTCCATCACGCTTTCAGGAAGGTCAGAGACCGGAAAGGGTATCTTTCTTGACACCCTTGGAGGATTGTTATCCACCTCCACAGTAGATGCAATGTCTATCACAAGCCTCTCTTTACCAGGATTGTTCCATTCAAACACAGCCACGTCACCAAGATAAGCTGGCTTTGGAAAGAATTCAGATTCTATTATCCTCTGGCCAAGAGTCTCCTTAGGAAAGAAGGATATGTTGGCTGTTATGAAATCAATATCTGGATATGCGGCCCTGGAATTCACCTGCAGTCCTGTGGACAGATCAACATCAAGCACAAGATCCTGACTGGTGTAATACCATAAGTCAGATGAGTTGCAGGGGCTTAAAGAGACAAGAAACAAGAAAAAGCATATCAGTGATAAAAGTGTAGGCTTTCTCATTTTATTCCAGTGTTGATTATTAGGATTCAACATAATCCCTGAAGGTTTATGAAAAAACGCCGCGGCTGGGATTTGAACCCAGATTACGGGCCTTCAGCCCTTGCCATTCTCAGGCAGGCCTCAAAGGTATCCCGAAGGAAACCAGATGTTTGCGCAAGATAGCAATCTGGCGCAGTACCAGGTTGTGCCACCGCGGCATTGATGCTTTGCTCTGAAACCGCAGATCTATTTCCAGCAGCTATTTGGATCATTCCGAGCAAAGCGAGGAAATGGTCCTTGATGGCCGGATCAAGGAAGAAGACCCTTGAGCTGGTTGTGCCGCTGCGGCATATTCTGTCAGTTTAAATACTTTTAACTTCCCTTTTTTATAGTTTTCCATATCTATAACCAAAAAGATTTATAAATAGGCCGGTTTTTTGCATATACATAGCGAGGTGGGGCAGTCAGGAGTGCCCGACGGGCTCATAATGCTGGTTAGCGCTCATTCAAGTGCTTTAAAGCTTCAGAAACCCGTAGGTCGGTGGTTCAAATCCACCCCTCGCTATTTTCTGCTATTTTTCTTCAAATATCCTTTAGCAGACAGGAAATATGCAATCACCTGATCATATCCTGAACATTATATCCCTGCGCACTAAATTGCATAACATCAAACCTATAGAAAATGCTTTGGCACAATTCTCAATAAGAATTATTAAAACACTAACTCTTAGGCAGTCCTGCATCCTTCTCGAATGCCTTCTTTATCTGGTTCTCAAGCTTCTGGAATACCTTGTGCAGGGTCCTTGCAAGATCCCAGTCCTCATAGCTTGCCTCAAATATCCTTGTCGGAGCAGATACTTTTGCCATTATCTCAAATCTCTTCTGCTTCCCATCTGTGTCATGGGTCTTGACATGAAGCTCTACTGATGTCAGATTCTGCAGCTCTCTGATTATCTTCTCATAGTATTCAGAACTTAGCTTCTCAACAGTATCCTTCTCCTGCTCGCTGAGATCATTCACCCCTTTGTATTGTATCTTCTCCATAAGTATCTTACTGATGTTGATATTTATATATTTTTTGGATTGCTTTTGGATTGCCAAAGACATTATTTCATCCGGTCTCATCAATAGATTTAAATATGCAGTTGCCAAAAAGGTTTTCATGGCACTTATAGCTGGAGTTGATGAAGCAGGCAGAGGTCCTCTGATAGGACCCATGGTTATGGCAGGAGTTGTCATAGACAAGAATGATGAGGCTGTGCTTCAGCAGATGGGTGTCAAGGACTCAAAGAAGATAGCTCCTGCCAAAAGAGAGCTTATCTTTGATAGGATAAAAGAGGTTGCAAAGGATATCAAGGTAATTATCGTAGAGCCGGCTGTCATTGATTATTATGTGGAATCAGAGCACAAGAACCTCAACTGGCTAGAGGCAGACAAGACTATGGATATTCTAAACAGCATTGATGCAGAGATGGCATTCATCGACTGTCCGAGCAATAATATAGCCTCTTATACCAATTATCTAAGGACAAAACTCAAGGTCAGGATGCAGCTCAAGGTGGAGCACAAGGCTGACGACAAGTATCTTGTGGCAGGGGCTGCGTCCATAATAGCAAAAGTCACAAGAGACAGGGAGATAGAGAAGATAAAGAAAGATGTTGGAGAGGATTTTGGATCAGGATATCCTTCAGACCCAATCACAAGAGAATTCTTCCAGAAAAACTGGAATAAGCATGATAAGATATTCAGGCATAGCTGGGCAACATACAAGGCCAAGCAGAAATCAATCTCCCAGAGCAGCCTGGGAAACTTCTAGCATCATGCATCCATAACCTCCCTGAAGAGGATTAAGAAAATGCTTCTAGTCCAGGACTACTCTGAAGCTTGAGCTCTTCATGACACTGCTTCCATAATCATCAGTGCATCTTATATAATATGTGTGATCCCCTTCATCCAGACCTTCAAGTTCAGCTGTGAACTCCCTGTTGCCCTGCTTCAGCATCCTCAGGAAAGCATAGGGATTATCATTGTACCCGCATCCTACACCATGCCTCACAATGTCCTCTGATACCCTGACTGATATCTCAGTGTCTGTTGTGTTTATTATGCCAGCAGGCTTGATATGCAGTATCTTAAGCTCATCAGCTTTTGTAAGAACATAGTTATAGCTCTCTGTGTTGATATTCCTCGTGCCTGCATCAATATCCATGCACTTGATGCTGTAATCTACTGCAAGGTTTTCATTGCTGAGTCTTCTCAAGCATCTGAAAACAAATGTCTTGTTCTGGTCAATATACAATGATTCATTGCAAAGGGTGATATTGGAGTATGTGCAGTTAAGCATGGACTGAACACCAGTGCCTTGTTCTTCCATTATGCACTCAGCATCCTCTGTCAGGTTCATGATCAAAGTTGGTGATACGAAGCTGATATCAACCACATCCTCTCCTTCAATATAATCATCAAATCCTATATTGATTGTGCTGTTCACAATATTTATGCGTTCAGGATTGGTCTCCACTGTCTTGTTCCGGTCAGACAATCTTATGCTCAGCCTGTATTCTCCGAGTGGCCTGCTGAAATGATCCTCAAGATCAATCTCTGCCCTGCACTTGTAAACTCCTTTTTTGAGATCATCAGACACTACGCATTGGCTGAATATTCCTTCCATGTCCTGGAATGATGTTGAAGATTCTGAATTCCAGGATTCTGAATACCTGCAATCCTTTTTCTCGCCTAGATAAAGATCCAGAGTGATGTCTGATGCATTGACTCCAAACTCAAGATTATCTAAGACAGCGGCAAAAACCTTTATTGTCTCGTTGTCCAGGCTGACATAATCCTCAGCTGATACTCCTGCGCCTTCAGCAGCATCTGATTGCATATCCTCAATGCCTTTGATCACACTGTTGCCCTGGAAAAGACTTAAAGAATAATCATCAATTTCATATGGGTTGTCAGCGCATCTTATGAATATGTCATTTCTCGTGAATGGAAGCATGATATCTGCAGTGCATTCATAAGTGCCTCCAGCCACAGGGCTCAGTCCGTAATCTCCTGTAGGGCATGAGAATGAATGGTTCATTGACTGATAGCTGGTATCATGATAATCAAACCTGCAGTCAGCAGGCTCATCAAGATATATGCTTATCTCTGTTGAGTTGAGCAGAGGGCTTATGCTTGCCCCATTCCTTGGATCAGATGATATTATGACAGGAGGCTCTTCATCAAGGTAGCCATAATCCACTGTGAACTGTATGAAAGCCTGCTTTTCGTTCCTGTTGCCTGCGCGGTCAGCGCAGTCAAAGAACAGATAGTAACCTCCTCTGTCAAACTGTGTGAGAAGTGATCTTATTATGTTATCGACATCAAATGTTATGCTGTCAAGAAGTGAAGATATCCTTCTTGCCCTTGGAGTTATCTGGGCTATGAAGTCATTGCCTGTTATCCTTGAGTATATCTCAAGCTCAGGTCCGAGATTCTCAGATATTGAATCCACAACATCCTTTATGCTGTAGAACATGCCAACTAAAGTGTCAGCAGCTGAGTCATTTATAGATGAGTATACTCTCTGAGGTATGACAAGCCTTGGTGGCATCCGGAGAGTGAGATTATGATTCTTTCTGTACACTCCATCACCAAGAAGCACAGTCTGAAAGCTGTAGTCCTCTATCCTGGGAGTGAAGCTTACAGAACATCTTGTGTCCTCATCTGTCTCTACACCGAATTTGAATGGCTTGTGAGGCCTTACAGGCTGCAGAATCCTGTATCCTTCGTGATCTCCAAGATATGCCCGCTCAACACTGTACTGTGAGGGTATTGCATCAACATCAATCTGTACTTCAGGAGGATCCATATCAAGCCTTGGGCGTCTGCTGCATTCAGGAACTCCTTCATCCATCTCAAACTGGCAGTCCTGGCTTATGCTCATGCATCTGTATTCAGTGCACGGCTTTTGAGGGTCATCTGAGCAGCTGCTGCAGTCACCTCCATCAGGAGCTATCCAGAGATTGCATATAGAGAATGCTCTTATCTCAAGATCCTCCCTTTCAGCAAATGGGTTTGCGTATGCTGATGGATCAATTCTTGAGATCTGGTCAAAGAATCCTGTTATTGATGCGACAAAAAGCGAGATCGTATTAAGCTGTCCCTGGATCCTGGACATAACATCAGATGACTGCCTGCTGAACCCCAGATCCAAAGCCCATCGTGTGCCATCAGGAAGTGGATTCATGTTGAGTCCTTCATCAGGATATGCTGTATCATTCACATCCTTGAGCAGGTCTGTCTCATAGAATCCCCTAATGGTCAGCTCATCATCAATATTGCGGTAATTGCCGCAGTCTCCCTGGGAGTAACAGTATCTTGCAGCGCTGTCAAGCCATGACTGAGGACATGAAAGTCCTGAGCAGGTCCTTTCCTGATTTCCTTTTATGCATACATCAGCGCCTTCATTCTCCCAGAACCTCAGTCCAGGAGGTACTTGAGGCATGCACTGATCATCTGTCTCCAGGTCAGCATCCCAGTAGCAGTCCCTGTATCTGGAATCCTCACAGCAGGATCTTGAATTGCACTGGAAGCATGATTCCCATCTGTTTGGCCTGCACTCTGCTTTTGTCATGCCGTTGAGTGTGCCTTCTGTGCAGAGCTCCTGCCTGTAATCCCTGCAGTCCTCAACAATCACATTTCCGTCTATGCAGCTGTACTTGTAATGCCTTGTGCCCACATAATCATATCCTTTGCCGGTTATGGAATCGTAATCGCACCACGACTCGCCATGCTTCCTTCCCACATCTGTGCAGTCCATGCATCCCTCTCCTATACATGGATCATTAGGTTCATATTCTGATATGCATGAGCAGCCAATATCTGGATTATATTCTCCTGCAAGAGATATGCACCTCAGAGGGTCAGTGTTCCTGAAGCAGGAACTCTCATCTCTATAATAACAGCATCCATAATACTTTTCCTTGTCTTCATCATACTCTCCTGATACTGGAAATCCCTGCATAGCGAACTGGAATGCATAATCATCCTTTGAGAGCATGTATAACTTATCAGGATAAGGCCTGTGCTTTGAGATGATGATATCAGCTCCCTTGCTGACCATCCAGTCATCGATGTCAAAATACCCCTCTGATACCTCCTTGTTTACTATGGAATTAGCCACTGAATGGAGCCTTCCAAGAGGATAATCAAGAGTCTGAGAGAATTCTGATACAGTTATAGTGGAGTCCTGGTATGTCATGTTCACAGGATAATGCAGCATTACAACAATATCATTCTTGGCTATCTGTACTTCAACATCCATGCTTCCTGATTCTACATCCTCAACATACCTTCTGAACTCTGACAGCCTTATGCATCTCTTAAGCCTCTCTTCTATAGCAATGGAAAGCTCGTACTCCATCTGGCCTCTTGTGATCATGGAGTTTATGCAGCTGAATGAAGGGTCAAGCCCCTCTGAATAGCACATGTAATTGACTCTTGAATGATTGTAGAAAAGGAATCTGTCTTCAGCAGGCCATAAGGTCCCTCCCTGAAGCCCTATATTAAGGATGGGATCCCTGGACTCTTTCTGTATGCACTCCTCTGCATATAGGCTGAACGCTGACCTTATGTTTGGTGCATTCACCTCCTGGCCCCTGAGGTTAAGAGGCTGAGTAGCAGATATATAGTTCACATACATGGATGCGAATATTATAAGGAAAACAACAATGCCTATGATTATGAATGGCGTTATCTGTGCCTGCTTAGAAGACCTCTCTTTGAAGTTCATTTAAAAGTGAACTATCAGGATATGTATATAAAAGTTGCGCTAAACAATTGGTCAAGGTCAGAGGCAGCGAGTAACCGAAACACTTATAAATGACCTCAGGAAAACATATCCCTGAACGGCCATAGTGGCGTGGTTTACCTGTACCCATTCCGAACACAGCAGTCAAGCATGCCAACGTTCTCGGTAGTACTGCACTGATGTGCGGGAAGCCGGGAAAGCTGTTCACCTTAATTTTCTAAGAGACATCAACTCC
>WJJV01000074.1 GCA_014729495.1 Candidatus Woesearchaeota archaeon | reverse complement strand
GCATAATAGAGAGCAGACTTAAATATTTTAGGGTGTTTTCTGGACAATCAATATACCATAATCTAAGCAAAACCTTTAATCATCTCTTAAACATTATAAAAGGAGAAAGTTTTTATATCTGCTAAAAGATTCTGGGTGTATGGATTGGAAAAAAATATTTTTGGTGTTGTCACTTCTGTTTATTACAGCTTGTCAAGGCAAGACTACATCTTATGATATTGCAAAAGGAGGATTGATGGGTTCTGTAGTTATATATTTCATCTCTGCTTTTACTCAGTTCTTATGGGCATATGGACTCAACAGAAAGACCATGAAATTTAAGGAGTATATAAACTACCTTTGGAAGTATGAAAAGATCTCTGTAGTGCTGTTGATTGCCACATTCGTAATGACACTCATCCTGAGTCTTGGAGCTTTGCTGTATGTGGTAGTATTTGGGATGGCTGTTGCATTATACACAATAATTCTTACACATGCATGGAAAAATGGAAAAGTGAGATACTTCAACAGATATATTCCGATAACCATCTTCTTATTTTGGATAATAACAATGGTGGTCATAATATTTGCTTATAAACAGGGAGTCGATTTAGAGATACTCTTCTTTTTATGGTATTGGCCTGCACAGATACTCTTTGGCAGATAAATCTCACAAAACCCTATACTAATTCCCACCTGTCGGAATCATCTCCAAACATGGCCTCAATCTACCCCTAAATGCAATGCTTTCTAACATTTCAATGTCAAACCCCGGTTCTTCATTCAGAACCCCTCAAACTTGTTTTGAGAAAACTGTCGGCATTATGCCAGAGAGTATCACACTTCACCACACCAGCAAATCCCTTTCTGCCATTATCCCATAATATCCCTTTTTTTTACAAAAGCCTGATTCGGAATAATCCCGAATAAAAAACAAACTAAAGATTTCAGGCAGAAAACACCAAAATCAGCCTATGCAGACATCCTATTTCCAGAGAAAGTGCTTTATTCAGCCTTATTCTAATTCCGCTAGAAACTTTCAATAGAAGACTAAATATAATCATACATCTGGAGGCAGCAATTCTTCAAGAGAGCAGGGCTTATCATGGACATATTCCTCAGGTATGCCTGCTTCTACAGCATTCTTAACAGCAGACAACGAAGCAGATACTGCATGGAAATAAGCATCTCCTGCATCAACCCTATCCCTGACAATATTATATATCTCCAGGCATGAAGCAGGATCATCACCATTAGGACAGCCAAGATTCACATCCATTAGAATATATGACACCTTATCACCAAGACCCTCGACAACAGCTTTCATAGCTTCAATATCTGTCGCAGGAATCACCTTATAATCTAATCTAGGACTGCTGAATATCTTAGTATACACCCTCATGAGATCCTTGTCATGCAGTCCAAAAACAGCTATCTTATCCACCATGACTACTCAGCAATAGATAATCATATATAAACATTTGCATCTGAAACCTTTAATCAACACTGAAAGGTTTATGGCTCTATTTCATCGTCTGTCGGCAAAATCCCAAAGACTTAAAAAGCAAAATCACAGAATCATATACAATTAAAAACAGAGGTGAGAACTTTCAGAGATACAAAAATAATCCTTACAGACCATGAGCCTGGCATGAATTCGACATCAGAAGAGCTCGCCCAGGTCATAATGGCCAGGATAGGCCTTCTGCCGCGGAAAAAAGGCTCAACAGACAGGATGCATAATGTTCTTCTGGAACTCTACGAGCGCGCAAAGCAGTCTTATAGAAAGAAGAAGCCAGAGCTTGCAGTCATGACAGTAGAGGATATGGGCGACTTTGCAGGAATAAGCAGGCAGACAATGTATGACTACCTTGGAAGATGGACAGAGATAGGCCTGATAGCAAAGACATCATTTATAAATGATGGCAAGGTCATAATAGGCTATAAGCTCAATGGTAATACACTTGAGCAGGCTTTCCAGAAGTCCATTGCAGCAGTACAGGACAATCTCAACACAACCCAGAATCTAATCAGGGAACTGCAGAGGTCTGTGAAGAATGAGAAAATCAAGGAAAAGCAGAGGATAAACCAGGTTGACAAGAAGGATTCCTCAGAGATTGATGATCCTGATATGCTGGACTCAAGCCAAGAACCTTCTATTGAAGCTTAAAAGTTTTTAGCAGTATTTCTCTTTTCTGTTATTTCTTCTAATCTAATATTGCATTTTTCCATTTCAAAACAATCTAAAATGCCGAACATTGTCGGAGTAAAACAATAATAATTGTATTAGTTATCCCATAATGTTGTCGGAACAATACAGACCGATATAATATAGACAACTGTCGGGAACAAACCAGAATAAGAAAGGGATTTAAGGTAAAATGAGTGGATGTCGGAATCATCCAGAATGCAAGAATCAATACAAGAATATGTGAGGGTGGGGCTTATCAGAAAAACAAGTGAGTGGTTCAAATGGGCATACCTCAGAGATCACATTGAGTGATTGTGAGATGGGCGGGCAACACCAGGAAAAACTAAGAGTATCATTGATGAATATAGGAAAAACATAATAAAAAACCTTAAAATGAGTGGATGTCGGGATTATACCAAAAGCTATAAAAGTAAAGACTAATAAAATACCTAAAAGAAGTTCTGGAATTATATCATGCCAAAGAAAAGAGCTAGGTCAGAGAGAAGGCATAAAAGACGGGATGTCCTATAAAGAGGCTAACCAGCAGATTCTCAGAGAATGAGATGTACCAGCACGTGCCTGATGCAACCTCATGGATGAGAGAGCATGGAGTCAGGGAAGCATTCAGGCTCTGGAAAGAGGAAGGCCTCAAGGCTTTCATGGAGGAGATAAAGCAGTGATAAATATATTGTCACTATTAAGTAGATAAATAACGAAAGATTTATAAACCCAAATATATTGGGTATATCTATGAGCACCAGTATAAGCCCAAAACCCAAAGGACACGTAAAAAAGGGAGATTTCCTTAAAGAACTTTCAAGAAAAAGCTCTGAATTAGACAATTTTGTGAGGATAATCTATGATTCAAAAGAGAATTTTGAAGAATACAAAAGCCAGATGGAAGATCTTAAGGAAGATCCTTTCCAGGTCTTGCAGGATGGAAGAAAAAGATTTGTTATACCTCTTGAGCCGGGGTCTACTCGCAGGCCTATACAAGAGCTTGAACAAGATAACATATTAGATATTGTTGACAGTCTTGAAGAAGCTATGGAGTATTTTAGATCAATCAAGCATAATTTTGGACCGATTAATCATGATCCTAAAGAGGTAGAGCCAGGCAATTTTCACCAAGAGCAATACTATGTTGTACCTATGGTTTTGGATAGGGAAGATGGATCTGGTAGGGGCCCTATTTTGCTGGATCTTGAGAGAGAATATGAGGGTCCAAAGATTCATATGTTCCCAGACAGCAATATCCAGATAGATAAATCTTTGCTTGAGTGTTTTAAGAATATGGGTAGTGAAGAGGCAATAGTTTATGACCCTATAGGGATCGTTAAAACTGAATCAAAGCCGGGAGGCATCAGGAAAAAATTCAAGAATGGACTGCCTGATCAATTCTTTAGAGGCCAGAAAAGCCTCGAAAAGAGATGCGAAAACATGACTGATACAGTAGAGGCAGAAGTAACAAGATTCTATGATCTGATTCTAAAGTATTTTGCTTCAGAAAATGAATCTCTCCAAAAGTTAGTAAACCAGAATCCTGATTCGGATCCTAAAAACATCGCAGCTATGTTTTTAGCAGATAGGAATCAGGGAGAGGATTATAAAAAGATGGTTATTAAAGATATTAAAAATTATCGCTCAGGAAATAAGGAGAATAATGTTGCAGACAGGGTTCTTGCGAGTTTGTGTTTCGGTCTGAACCTGATTGATTCTTACAATAAGAGCATCGTTATATCAAAAGATTCTGATCTTAAATGTTACTTTGATCTGATGTATAATGAGATTCTCCCAAGATTCATGGCAGACTCAGCTATGGATCAGATGAGGAAGAGAAATCCGTCAATGCTTAAGATGCCGAACGTGGAAAAAAATCTGGTTGTTGCAGCTAAAGAACATATAGCCACAGCAAAAGACGTGTGCTATGAAACCAGCACAGTGGGGATACTGTACAACCCCAACGAGAAGAGATTCCACACATATGATGTTGCAAAACCTTTTGTTGATTTCTTTAGGAATGTTACTGGATATAGGATAGCAAAAACTCAGGTTCTGGAGGGCATGTTACTTACAGGAAAGAAAGCTAGGAGAGTTATGTATGAGTTAATGGGTAAGTAAATCACTTACGCAATTGACCAGCTCTGCTTCAATGCACTCAGCAAGCCCATTCCTGATCACACCGGTATTAGGCATCAATGGCTCATCATTTACCTTCTGGTCATAAAGAGACACTTCCAAGGGGTTGCGCCTGAGGCCCCATATTGACTTCAGGCAGGTATGCTCAAGAGTAGGGTTGACTGGAGACCTCAAGGCTTTCATGGAGGAGATAAGATGAATTTAAAGAGCTTGACAGAATGACTGCATCATCTGCTCGCAACAGAAAATGAAGGAGGCTTTGGCTCAAATACAACTCCATCCGGATGTTCAGCATCATAATACATCCACTGGTCGCCTTCTTTCACATAAAAGCTCATCCTATACCTGTCAGGCTGCTCGCTCCAATGCTGTCTTCCTGTCTCTTCCAGGAATTCTCCTGACTGGTCAATCATGTTATTAGCATAATCAGAATAATCCTCACTGGAACTTGCGTCCCGAGGGTAGCCAGGCAGCAGATTATTCTCCCATAACTCAGTATCATCAACAGGAGCCACATTTGTATAACCCATGACTATATTTAGATTGGGGTATTTCTCTATCATTGTGTAAAGCATCTCAGAGCCTCTGCCCTCTACATCCTCTGGATCTGGAACTGAATGGCAGGTGCTGAACATGAGTGCTTCTGTTTCAGTGTCTTCTGGAAAATCATTGAAATGGACAGGCTCCCCATCATGATACTGATCGGAATATATTTCAAACCCTCCTCTGTCATGATGTCCTGTGTAGATCCTTATTTCTGAAGGCTCTGAAGGAATATCCTCTCTTGATGTGTATCCCTTAAATTTCATATCTTCTCTCTGGTTCGCGCCTCTTTCAGACGCTGCCTGGCCGTCAGCAGCATTGACGTATGTATGAACCACTCTCAGATCACTTTTTTCAGGCTGCTTGATTTCCATTACCCCTAATGCAGAACAGGATTGATCAACACAATATGCGACTTCCCCCTTAAGGTGGTATTCGTAAACATCTCCAGGGTAATGTTTTATATATTCAGCATACAACTCCCCTATCTTGCCGACAACAAAAGTGGGATCTTTTGAGAAAACAAGCCTGCTGCCTGAGAAAGGGGGAGTAGAACTGAATTCCTCATCAAATGTGACAGTGCTTTCATCATTGATCTCGCTCACCGTAATGCGATCAACACTCCTGCTGTGGCTTTCTATATATATCTGGTTGTCATCAGCAGGGTCCACAAAAAGCTCAAGGATGTCTGTGCCTCCAGAATCCATTTCATAATACTCATGGAACATTCTTATGCAGCTCGCATCATCAGGGCACTCATCTTCGTAATCCAGCAGATGAGTCTCTTTCTCAACACTGGCAGTGAATGAGCCTTCATCATAAAGGGGAGAGAAATATGTGTACTTTGTGTCTTTATGAAGTATAGTCTCTGAATCAGTGATCTGCACTCTGCCAGAGAATTCGAATGACTTTGTGTATGTGTACCCCTCCTCAGGGCCTTCATGCTCAACACTCTTCAAGACAATAACATCCTCCCCTTCAGCGTCTATTACGCCATCCGTGAACTTCACAGTGATCTCCTCAGAAGATGGCGAGAAGATAGCATAATCCTCAGTGAATACAGATGCATCACCACTCAGAGACAGGTCAAGTTCGCCTCCAGCAAACTTAGTGAGATCCAGATTGCCTGTTTTCATATTTATACTACCCCCATCCATAAACTCCGCTTCAGAACCTCTCATGAATACTGCATTGTTTGCAAGTATGAGCTCACCCTGCTCTGTTACTATCGCATTCTGAAGAAGTGGACTTTTGAGATTTGTTATTGTTGAACCTGTTTCGCCCTCCTTGCTCTTGAGAACCATCCTTGAACCGTCATAACTGCCGACCAAAGCCCCCTCGTCTGATATTCCGAAAAGAGCGAACCAGACAGCCTTCACACCAGGATTCTTATTGATCAATGACGGCTGTGCCTGAACTGTCCTGTCAAGCTTCTGAAACACTGCAGGGTTCTGCACCAGGTCTGCTTCATAATTGACTGCCCTGACAAGATTCTCATAGGATAGCTCTATCGCGATCTCAGGATTCTCATCCAGGGCTGCTACAAGGTTCTTGTCTGAGATTATTGACCTGTCAGGAATCTTATATATCACCTCAGCCAGCTCAGACGGGCTCAGGGCATTGATCTGCTCAGGGTCTGTCAGGTCTATTTCTTCAGAAACAACTGAAAAGCTGAAGGCTGCTATAAGAATAAATAATACAAACATCAGAGGGATATTCTTTTTCATGCTAAACTGCTCCAGTCATATTTTAATGCAAATGAATAAACAAGCTCATCTTCCAGCCCGGAGCCTTTGGATTTCAGGCTGACTACCACCTGATCTTCTGACCCTGGAAACTGTATTATCTCATATGTAAGATTATTACGGTAAGCGGTCTGGGTTATGAAACCCACAGGAATATAGGGCTTTCTAATATTCTGTTCATCCATTATCTTTCTCATTGCATCATATTCTTTCCTGAGATCAAGATTGATTCTCCTGCTAAAGGAATTCAGCTTGAACAAACTTTTGTCCTTTCTTGCTGACACAGGATAATTCACAGAAACAAAAATCTCACCGTCTATTATGTCAGACTCAGCTTTTGGATAGCCTGCCTCAAGCTCAAAGCCAGGGAAATCAGAGAAATTACCAACACATAAAGGGAGATTATCCTGTATGTATCTTGAAAGCTCAAGCTCGACCTCTTCTATTTCAGGTATCCTCTGTGCTCCTAGGTAATGGTAGTAAGGGATTCCAAGCCCTTCCATCTCCTTGAAGGGCATAGGAGGATCATAATAGCCCCCTTGTGATGCGACGAGGTAAGCGCCTTCTTCTACTACTTTATTCACACAGTCACCAATGAACAGTCTCAGGGACTGCACCTCAGCAGTCTCTTCAAAGATGCTTTCTTGCTCCTCAGACAGGAGATATATGATTAACAATACCAGAAAAAGTATCACAACACCCAGTATGATAAAAGCAGTCACCTGTCCTCTTTTTTCTGCCATTAAAGAGAATAAAAGAAATATTATTTAAAAAGTTTACTGAGGCCTAGAAATAGCTTCCAAGCACCTTGTTCTCCATCTGCTGGACAACAGCAGAGTCTATCTTCACGATGCTCTCCCTTATCTGCCTTGCCTTGAAGTAAGGATTCAGGCTGAAGTACAGCTTGCCTTCTGTGATCTCCCTGGTGAGCTTAACTCCCTTGTCAAGCATCGAAGCGATCATATCCCTGACATACTCCTGGTTGAAATGAGTCCTTCCGCAGATCTCATCAAATGAGATAAACCCCTCATCCATGTAGAGCACAAGGAATATCCTCTGCTCATCAGGGCTGAGATCAATGCTGCTCCTGTCATGCATGAGCTCCTTTATCATTGAGCTTACCTGGTCTACCTTCTCATTGACCTTCTCTATCTTGCTGTTAAGCTCGCAGAGATAAGCGTGATGATGCTTCAGCTCATCAGTGTTCTCATTTATTGCATCAAGATGATCCTCAAACTCCTCCTTGATCACCTTGAAAGAATTACGTATCCTCAGATCCATTTCTGAGAGCTCTCTAGAAACCTGTCTCTGCACTCTTTGCATAGTTACCTCTTTTGTCTTTAACACTTCCACCAAATACACCCCCTAAAAACCTCGGAATATAGAGGTGGTAAAATATTGTTTATAAAGATTTTGGTTATGGAAAGAATATGTCTTTAAGCCTACTTCTTACGCTTTCTGCTGCCCTTTTTCTCAACATCCTTCTTGTACACTATTGTCCTGTAGGGGAAAGGAATCTCTATGCCTTCCTTGTCAAACCTCTTCTTTATCAGCCTGTTGAGGTCTGTGCCCATCCTGAATGCAGAAATTGGATCCTTTGCCCATGCCCATGCCCTCAGATTCACAGATGAATCCCCATAGCCCATGACCCTCACAGGCACCTGAGGGTTCTTTGCCTCCTTCTCTGCTTCAGTCCTTGTGTCAATGCACTCAGGATGCTTCTCGCATTCCTCTCTCATTATCTTCATTGCCTTGTCAACATCAGAATCATAGCTTATGCCGAACTCAACAAATCTGCATGTCCTGGGATCTGTGATATTGTAGTTCTCTATCACATCATCGCTTATTATTGAGTTAGGCACAATGAATCTCTTGTTCTCAAAATTCCTTATCACAGTGTGCCTTAGATTGATATCCTCAATCTTCCCTATCCTGTCTCCGAACTTTATCATGTCTCCTACCCTGAAAGGCTTGAACATGGCTATGAAGACACCGCTTATGACATTGGAGAATGCCTTCTGCGCTGCAAAGCCGAGCACAACAGCAAGAACTCCTGCTCCTGCGAACAGAGATACAGATATGCTCCTCAATGCAGGTATTGTATAGACAGCCAGCCCTATACCCACAAGATATATCAGGAGCGAGATGAGATGCTTCATGAATGTGAATGTTGTGGGATCGACCCTGATATGCCTTGATGACTGGTTGAATGAGTGCTTCATCATGATCCTCACAAACCTTTCAACAAAGAATGTTATGAGAAGTATGATCATAGCGAGAAATATCTTTCCTGAGCCTGTGTCCAGGTAAGCGATCACCTCTTCCAATACCATAGTCATAATATATCATATGCAACATATATAAATATTGCGGTGAAAGCACAGACAAAGCAAGAGGCATCAAAAAGATTTAAAAGCAGAAAGCCATTATCAAGAGAAGTATACAAAGGTGATAGCACATGCATGATACAATAATAATCGGAGCAGGCATCGCAGGCCTCACAGCAGCACTGTACGCATCAAGAAAGAGGATGGATTTTCTGATTCTATCGTCTGACTTCGGAGGCCAGTTCAATGTATCTGGAAAGGTCTACAACTATCCAGGCATAGTGGAGACAACAGGCCAGGAGCTGACAGAGAAGATGATGAAGCAGATGAAAGAGAATGATGTCAATGTGAAGCAGGAGACTGTTGAGAGCATAGAGAAATCTGATGATGGCTTTATTGTGAAGACAGGCAAGAGCGAGTATGAGACAAAGACAGTCATAATAGCCGCAGGAGCAAGAGCAAGGAAACTTGGGGTGCCAGGAGAAGAGGAGCTGGCCAACAAAGGAGTGACATACTGCTCTATCTGCGACGGCCCATTGTTCAAGGGAAAGGATGTGGCAATAATAGGCGCCGGCAATGCAGGGCTTGAAGGAGCTGACTTCATGCTGGACATTGCCAAGAGCATAAAGATAATTGACACAAATAATGAATCTCCAGCACATGAATATCTCAAGGAGAAGATACTGGATCATGAGAAGGTAGAGTTCATAAACAAGGCTGATGTCAAGGAGATATACGGGGACAAGTTTGTTGAGGGCCTGAAGTATGAGAAGGATGGAGAAGAGCATGACCTCAAGGTGCAGGGTGTGATAATAGAGATAGGCAGGGTGCCTAACACTGATTTCCTGGGAGACTTTGTGGAAAAGGATGAGCATGATCATATAAAGATAGACTGCAGGACTCACACAAGCCAGGAAGGTGTGTTTGCAGCAGGCGACTGTGCATCAGGACATGAATACCAGTATGTGATAGCAGCAGGCCAGGGATGCATGGCGCTGCTGAAAGTCGCAAGGTATCTTGCTAATAGAAAAGAGTGATCGATATGTATCTATTCAAGAGTGTAAATGAGAAGCTGGCAGAGCATATCGAAGAACTTGAAGACATAGGCTTTCTTCCTGAAAACTGGTACTGGAGTAAAGATAAGATTCTTGAGCTTGACAAGATAGATAGGAGTATAATAAAAGATCTTAAGAAAATTTACAAGGAAAACTCAAAGAGTAAAGTCTACTCCCATCTGCAGAAGATGGCATTAAGGCTTCATCAGGATATTGAATCTATGATAGGTGAAAAAAATGTTTCTGAAGAGGTCCAAGAAGATTGGGCAAAAGAAATAAATATGCTTTTGGGAAACATCAGGACACTTTTCTCTAAAGACTCCTTGCTTTATCTTAAATCATTGAAAAGACCTCCCAAACAGGCAGATATAAAGCTGATAGATATAAAGAAAACCCCTCTGTTATTCAGAAGAGAAAAGTCTATCTTAGCATGGATAGAACTTGAAAGAAGAGGAAGGATGTACAGCGCTTCTGCTGCTAGAAAAATGTACAAAGGCGATCAAACACCTACTGATGATGTGCCTATACTATGGTTTGAGGCTCCGCTTCCCATAATGTATCCAAGAGGGATAATAACTGAGCTTCTTGACCTTGAAGAGGGATATGATATCTCAATAATAAAAGAATATCTTGAATTGTTAAAGGAGTGCAAAATTGAGGTCTATAAGGAAAAACAGGAACTTTCATACAAAGATTTTATCCCTTCTCTGAAATATAGTAAAAGATTCTGGGATATAATGGATAGATTTCTCAATAATCCAAATGACAGAGAGATATATGTAAGGATGCAGGACTTATATCTTCATCCTTCGTTTTTTAGTGGCAAAACAGATGATCTCTTCAATGATAGCCATGGAAGAGAAGGTTATGGAACGGATCATCTGATCGTGTATCCAAAGAACATAAAAAAATTTACGTTCTGTGCAAGACAGACTCATGATGATTATATGTCAGAGATAATTGCAATAAAACCAGTCGATCTGAATGATATTGTGGGGTACCTGACAGGTGATAGGGATGGTAAGATAAAAGTGAGCGACAAGCTGAAAAGAATAGACAATAATATAAACTGGTATCGCAGCCATTCTAAAGATATGCAAAAGAAGTTCTTCCCATTTCATGATAATTATAGGGAAGGTTTAATGGATTACCTGAGGCTGAGATTAGGGGTTGATGAAGATATATCATTCAAGGATTTTAAGATATTGATATGTAAAAGATTAGGCATTCCTGTTTATGATGTAAGCCAGGAAAAAGTTATCTGGCACAAAGGAATGAAAGAGGAGGGTGATTGAAGGATGCCACCATTGGTTAACTCTAAAGCAAGACTCGCAGTAGAGCTCTCAAAGCTTGAGGTATTTGAGGATCCTGACGCAGGCACAGAGCAGTATCCAATGGATTCAGAGACAGGAGCAGAAGTTCTGTGGAATGCATACTTCCATGATGATATTGAGGGGATGACAATAGCAGACCTTGGCTGCGGAACCGGAATACTGGGGATAGGAGCACTCATACTGGGAGCAAGGAAGGTATTCTTTGTTGATTCTGATCAGAATGTGCTTGAGACAGCAAAGCGCAATCTTTCGAAGTTCACTGAGATGGGCCAGAAGGAATTTGTGCATGCAGATGTGGCTGACTTCAGGCATAATGTGGATGTTGTCATACAGAACCCTCCTTTCGGCACAAAGAAAAAGCACGCTGACAGGGACTTCCTGATCAAGGCATTCTCCATCGCTGACATAATATACACTTTCCACAAGTCAACATCAAAGGATTTCATTGAGAAGATAGCAAGGGACAATGGATTTGAGGCAAGCCATCACTGGAATTATGATTTTCCAATCAAGGCAAGCCAGCTCTTCCACAAGAGAAAGATACACAGGATAAAAGTAGGATGCTGGCGATTAGAAAGAGTGCAGAAAAAGTTATAGGATATCTCTTATGATTATTCTCATTCTAGCATCTTAAGAGCGCTGTTTTAATCACTAATAGGGAGAAGCGACCCATTTAAAGATTCATTTATAAGGCATACCCAAACAATAAGCTTTATAAATGAGCCAAGTTTTCAGGCATATTAGGTGCTATGAATGGAATTCAATGTTCTTGAGGAGACAAAGACAAGGCTTGTTGCTGAGGTCGAGGGAGAGGATGCTACACTGATGAATCTTGTCAGGAAAGAGCTATGGAATGACAAGGATGTCAAGACAGCAGCCTATTCTAAGAAACATCCTAGTGTTAGCGCGCCCACATTGATTGTAGAGACCTCAGGAAAAGAACCCAGGAAAGCCCTTGCAGACGCTGTGGCAAGGATCAAGAAAGACCTTGCAGGAGTTGAGAAAGCAGCAGCCAAGGCAGTTTAAGTAGATTTAGTTCTTTAGATTATCATTTCTTGGAGAATCTATTTGTTGCTATCGCTTTCAGTTTATTTTCTTGCAATATACTCCTAGCCTCTCCGATCAGATGCTGCTGCCCTGACATCGGAGAGGTGGCAATGGCTTTTGGGTTTTGTTAGGCAGCAGCAACAAGGACGAATATTGAATGCAGAGGAAATTCCCGTTACGCGAGTTCGGGAATTTCCTTTGTGAATAGGGCAAAGCCGAAGGCTTTGACCGTATATGAGTCCAATGTTGTTGTTGCTGCCATAAGTAGAATACTGCCTTATCTATTGTTGCTGCTGCCAACTAATAAGTTACCATATAAAACTAAGAATCATTCACTCAATACTAACCTTAGCCCCCAAACTCTGACCAGGCATGCCCTTCTCAAACAACTGGTCTTGCTCGGTTGACACGCGCCATCCAGTCCTATCTCGCTACGCTCAATAGGACGCTATAAACCAAGAAAAAAACATCATTCACTCAATACTAACCTTAGTCCCCAAACTCTGACCAGGCATGCCTTTCTCAAATATAACCCTCACAGCTCCCTTATTGCCGTGCGCTGAGGCTATCTTGCCGTTTATTGGCCTTCCTGCTGGGCTCTTCCATACTACCTTCTTGCCCACAAGATTCTCTGCCTTTTCTTTTGAATCATTTCCAGGAATATCAAGGATCATGTGATTATCCTTCTGCCTTGTCCTGCTGCTCCTGAAATTCACTATTACTGCTTCCATATCCTGCTGGGAATTGAGGCTATTTAAATAGTTTGTGATAATAGAGAATTAATTTGAGTACTGCCCAGTCCAGTTTATTTTCATATATAATACATATACTCATTCTGCATTTTACCACTAAATGGTGACTAATAAACAAAAGATTTAAATATTAGTAGTACATTACCACTATTAGGTACTCATATAGTAGGCAGTATTGAGAAGAGGTTTTGGAAATGCAGCCAAAAGAGAGGTCACAGGACATTGCAGAGATAGTTGACACATGCAGCTTCGGCGCTGTGAAACCAGATGATGATTCTAATCTTTATACAACACAATATGTGATGGATGAGATCCAGGAGCTTGCGAACAGCAAAAGCGTGAAGCACAAGGCAGGCAAAGCCAGGAAAGCTTTCAGGACCATAAAGGAAAGCTCAGACGCGCTTAGATCAGAAGCTTACAGGCAGATAGATTCTGTTGTGCATTCAGTCTATGGAGATGATAAAATAGTAGAAAGCCCCACAGTTTTGGGAATGAGAAAGAGCGATTTTGCAGGAGCGCTTTCAGGTTTCCTCCATGCACTTGGCCCAAAGAAGCTCTATAACAGGATAAACAAGGCAGAGGGGACAGAAGAGCATCCTGAACAGAACATAAACAGCATAACAATCACATGCGGAAACAGCCTCAAGGACAAGGAGGAGTTCGCAGAGAGCATAAGGCAGGCCCTGCTTCCTGCAATAGAGATAGGGCTCTTTGAGGATCTCGGGATAACATGCAGACTTTATGATGAAGGAGACTCAGTAATAACGCTCACTGATGGGAATAAGACCAAAGGAGATGATATAGAAGTATCCCTGCAAGGAACCTATGACTTCAAGTCAAGGTACAATCATGGGTTCATGATAGAGGATGCAAAGAAGACAATAGGAGAGTCAGGCAATAGCGAGCTTGCAAAGCAGATGGGCACATTCGCCTACTTCAGCACAATGCCAGGCAGGATACTTTCTGCTGACGAACCAGCCAGCGGAAGCCTTTTCAGGGATTATATGGGAATCTTATCAGAATACTCCAGCATATGCTCAAAGAATATTGTAGGCAATACAATCAAGTCATATGAACTGCCTGGAATGGATTTTGATATAATCGATCAAAGAGCCAAAAATACTCTGACAAGAAATCTTCAGGAAAAAGGGATCAATCTCAGTCCAGAACAGGAGAGATACATAAGAGGAAACATCTCAAAAGCTGTGGCTTCAGCAATGAAAGGAAGGTCATTCTACGCAAGCAAGGATCTTGGAGATTTGAGTGTAGTTGCAGCAGCTTATGCAGTGCCTGAACAGAGAGCCGTAATACACTCAGATGATGTTGATGTAGCAGAGCTTGCCATGTATGCTTCAGCTGACAATGCCCTTCCAATGAAGGATATCACAGTAAAAACAAGCCAGCGGTCGCATCAGCATTCAGGCAGGAAAAGTGCAGTCTCGAACACTTGTAAGTATGCAGTATAATAAAAATTTGACCATTATCTTATAAGCAGATCCTAACCCCACCCTAAAGGATGTCTTCCCCTTTGAGCAGAGCTCAAAGTATTAACGGATTTGCATTTTACTTGCAAATTCGAAAGAAT
>WJJV01000073.1 GCA_014729495.1 Candidatus Woesearchaeota archaeon | reverse complement strand
GGTTTTAACATTTGCGAATACGGTAAAAATTTGCTTCGCAAATTTTTAACGGTGTACGAATCCAATGTTGTTGCTGCCTGCATAATAATAAACCCTTATTCTTGACCATATACGAGTCCAATGTTGCTGTTGCAAATGCAGAGCATTTTCTGTTGTTGCCGACATTAACATATTGCATTATCCATAGTTGTTGCTGCCGATATTAAAACAGAATTACTCCTTATCCAATTATTGCTGCTGCCATAAATGATAATCATTGATAATGCTCAGATGAAATTCTATTCCCATATATTATCCATCACAAACTTTATATATAAAAGACCATATTTCAAGCTTATTACCGGTATATATTGACTGTCTAAGCAGTTAGATAGTTCAAAAAAGGTGTGACTGCATGAACAAGAAGAGAGTCTACATAGCTTTATATGCATTAATTCTGCTAAGCATCCTTGCCAATGCAGTCCACGCACAGCTTCTTGAGCCGATTCTTGAGCCCATAGCAAGATTGAACATAATAGGCATAATGCAGGGTCCTCTTGGAATTGTTGTTGACACAATACTTCTTTTTGTAATACTTTTAGGTGCTGCACAGGCCGGGCTTGGAGACCGTTTCTCAAACAACAAGTCAATAGGAGTGGCTGTGGGTATAGCTCTTGCTATAGCAGCTGCTTATGGAGAGTATGTGACTGACTTCAGGCTTATACAGCTCTGGCCTCTTGCCATGCTCATGGCCGTGCTCGCGATAGGATTCGCAGCTTACAATTATTTCAAACAGATATCAGGAACCCAGAACAGGGGTTTTGCAATGCTCGGGTTTGCTTTCCTATTCTATTATTTCACTGCAGTCGTGCCTGCTCTTGCTGATTATTTCAGGGAGAGCGAGAATGCCTATATGCAGCTCATATGGGCTGTGCTGAATCTTGTTGCGATAGTCTGCCTGATCTGGGGAATCATTGATCTCTTCAGAGGCCTTATCGGCGGTGCTGGAGGAGGCTCTGGCGGTGGAAGCAGCAGTGGAGGCGGAGGCCCTGGAGGAGGTGCTGGAGGCGGCGGAGGCCCTGGCCTCTGGAACAGATTCTGGGACTGGAGGGACAAGAGAAAAGAAGACAAGGAAAGGTCAGGAGCAACACTTGATTATGAGAATCCTGGCACTGTCAAGCTAAAAGTTGTTGACCTGCATGACAATCCAATAAATGGAGCCAATGTAACAATCACCGGAGCAAAAGACTGGAGTTACCGCGATCAGGAGATAACAGGACCTGACGGAAACATCCAGAGGGATTTTACAAATGTCCCTTCAGGACAGCTTCACATAGAAGTAAGGCACCCCAACTACAAATTCTGGAGCCTCCAGCTCGGTACAACAAAGAACAAGAGGCACAGGCAGATAACTCTCAAAGGAGGAGAGACCGCAGATGTGCTTGTAAGGCTGAGCAGGGTTGAACAGAACGGAGAAGTGAAAGGAAGGATAATAGATGAGGACAAGGCTAAAGCAGAGTCCAAAGTCAACAGAAAATCAGATGGAGTAGATCTTAATAATCCTAACTATGATATTGGAAACAAGCAAGGAAGGCAGGTTGTGGCTCTGGAGAGAATAGAGAGAGGAAGATCAGTTGAGTATGTGGACATGGGAATCCATGGAGTGACTGCTGACGCAAACGGATACTTCCACATGCAGAAGCTTCCTATGGGGAAGAATTTTGTCATAGGAACTCCTATAGACATTTCAGGACATAAGAACTGTTACCTCACGCATCTGGGAATCGTGATAGACAATATCCTTTACAGAGGAACAAAGTATGGAAGAGGTGGCCAGGGAGGAGAGAATCCTCAGCCTCCGACAGATATCCATCTTGGAAGATATGATAAGTTGACAGATGTTGTGGATTTTGCTCATGAGAAAGGTCTTGGAAAGATTAAACATATATGGAATGCTTCAAAGTCTGTAGGCAGAAAAATATCAAGACTGACAAAATATTACGGCAATGAAGAGAATGTTGTGATATCTTTCTCAAAGACGGTTGGAGCAATAGGAACTGTCAAAGGAAGAGTAGTGAATGGAAGCTATGTGACAAAGCATATGAACACCAGGCCTCCAAAATATACTGATGCGAACGATATAATGACAGATGTCAAGAGATGGCCTCAGGGACCTGGACTTCCGAACTTCAAGGTCAGAGCAGTCTACTCGTATCAGGATGCTTCGAATCCAAGGATTGCAGGGCCATGGGTTCCTGCAGGAGTTGACGGCAATTTCACGATCAATGTACCCATAATTGCCAGGAATATACTAATTGAAGCAGAGAAAGCAACAGGATCTCCAAAGAGGATAGGAGTTCATCTGGGATGGACAGCTCCTCCTACAGGAAGCCCTTCTGCAACATTTGATCTTACTCCTGCTGGAGTGCTACAGCAGGACGTGCTTGTTCCCATATGGGGAATCACTCTGCCAGAAGTCAAGGTGGTCTCAAAATGATTAAAAAAGATAATGTTTCCATAAAGAATTATGCTCCTGGAGAGGGCGAGGATGAGATAAAGATAGCAATGACAGTGAGAACCCTTGTACAGCAGGGAGAATATGACACAAGCCTCCACTGGGGGCAGCAGATCGGAGCTGGAAAGCCGTTCAGGATAGAGAAGAGAGGTGATCTTGGAATCAATATAAAATATCCTGAGAAAGATGTGCTCAAGAAAGGGGAGAAGAAAGATCTTACTGTAGAGATAGAGATACCAAAGTTTGAGAAGCCTCTTCTGAAAGTCTTTGTGATAAACATAGAAGCGACACCGATCATTGAAAGAGAGATTCCTGGCCAGGGTTCAGAGAGGATTGAGGTTGAGGAGGCAAAGACATCAGAATGGCATGTCATTGACTTCACCAAAGAGCTCAAAGGCATGAAAGAGAACATGGAGAAAGCAAGGAAAGGAGCGCAGGAGCTTGAAGAAAACTATAAACTGATGTATAATGTGCTGCAGGGAAGATGGGGGCGTGCCGCTTCTAACACAAAGAAAAGGCTTGTGCTTTTCTTACGGGAGCTTCTGAATGGAAAGAAGAACAAGGAGATATCAGAGACTCTCAGGCTCATCTATGATGAGCTGAAATATGATGAGGAGAGACTAAAGCTTGCGCAGATGGAAGGAGAGGATACACAGAGTAATATGGATGCGCACCAGAAAGTAAAGCAGAAGATGAATGCTGTGATCCAGGACAGCAATCAGCTCCAGAGGATAATAGATGAAGACCTGAAAAAGGAGTTGCAGGGCTATGCTGATGCAGAACTAAGGAACCATCAGTTCGTGATAGGTTCCATAAAAGATAAGAAGATGGAACCATCTGATGTTCCTGATGAACATCTGATGTCATTCCTGAGCATATTCAGCAAGACTGAGTTCTTCAAGGTCATGGGCCACTTATCAGGATTAAGCACAATGTTCACAAATGATCTGAAGTATCTGGATTATGTTGTACAAATGATTGAATATCTCAAGAATGATACTAAGAAGCATACTAAAAGGCTTGATGAAGAGCTGAAGCAGAGGCAGAAAGAGCTTGAACAGGTTATGGACATAACTAAATCAAGGCTGGATGAGCTCAAGCCTGATGATGATCTTGATGAGGAGGCAATGGCAGCAGCACAGTCAGGCCAGTGGGCAGCATGATATGCCCATAAAATTTATAAATAATCCATATTTAAACAGATATATCATATGATTATTAATAAGTCAAAAAAAGAGGCGATAATTATAAACAAGCAAACGAGGTGCGTCTAAATGAGTGTAGTGAATTTTTTCAGCGATCTTTCTAATCTTATGAGAGGAAACTATTCCATTTTCCCAAGGTTTACTCTTGTCAGGATGGTTGGAAAGGGCAGGATGGATGAGAGAGTAGAAAAACATGTCCATGAGCAGTTTGACAAGATAAAGGAAGCAGAGGAAAAAGGAAGCATAACAGAGGTTGATGAGGAGACAACAAGGCTCATCAAGGACCTTCACAAGGAAGAGAAGCTTGAGGAATATGAGGTTGAAGCAGAAGAGAAGCTTGAGATGAGGCTTGTTAAGGATCTGGAGAACCTGATCAAGTCTGTAAAGAAGTCAAAATCCCTGAAAAATGATGCTGAAGTAAGGAAGAAGATCAAGGACATACTTGAGATCATAGCTGATTTCACAAAGAAACAGTTTGCTGACCTTGAGGTTGTCAAGGGAGGAAGAACTCCTGCAAGGGTTTCTGCTATCCCCTATGATATAGGAGAATCCAGCAATATCTCAATCCAGAAAGCAAGGGATATGAGAAGAGAGATCGGAAAAGTCAGGAATCTAATAAGCGATGCTGCTGATAAGTGCAGGGATATGGACAAAGCTAAAGATGCTGAGAAGGCAAGAAAAGAACTGGTCAAGACGCTTGATAATCTTGAGAAAGAGCTGAGAAAGTTCATTAAATACATGGATGAGCATTTCCTTGTCACATTAAGGGTTTTTAGATTTGTCCTGCAGGAGATACAGCAGGAGGATAAGCATGTTGATGAGATGCAGAAGGCAGGCCTGCCGGAAAAGAATGCCAAGGAATTGCATGAAGAGATGCACAAGATACTTGATGAGTTCATGGAAAGGGTTGATGAGGAATCACAGCATGCCCAGAGAATAATCAACCAGGAAGAACGAGAGATGGCAGAGATCTGAAGATCAGATTATGCTTTAAAGAATAATTAAAAAAAGAGGTGAACATATGTTTAGCAAGAAAGGAATGATATTCACCAGTCCGAGAGATACTATCAGCTTTGTGGTAGGTCTGATACTCATGGCCTTTGGCCTGATACCTCTGCTGAACCAATTCGGAGTTATAGGATGGAATCTTCCTGGCTTTCTGGTGAATCTTCCTTCAGGAGTGCTT
>WJJV01000072.1 GCA_014729495.1 Candidatus Woesearchaeota archaeon | reverse complement strand
CTGAAGAGGCTTCCTCATGTAGGATGGCTTATGCAAGCACTTAAATTCTTTATTTCTCCTCTTGGATGGATTGTTGACTGGATTCAATACAACTGGATCCATACATAAAAAAATGAAAATTGAATACAGAATAATGATACTCCAATTCTGGGCTTACTATTCACATCAAGAGATTATTCATTATATTCCTCAGAATATCTCTTGAACTTCTCAGGCTGGCCTGATTTGTCCTGTGTTAGATAGTAATCTGTTCCGCTTGCAGAGGCCACTCCTGTTAGTTTCCTGATATAAATAAACATAATGCGGGGGAAGGGATTCGAACCCCTGAAGACACTAAGTCACAGGCTTGCTCCGAAGAGCAAAGCCCTTTCCCTTGAGGCCTGCCCATTTGACCGCTCTGGAACCCCCGCAAGGGTTTCGTTCCTTGACCCCGAAACTCTAGTGGGACATTCTTCGCTTTACTCAGAAGTCCCACGGACCACGGATGTGATATTCGCAGTTCCCACGACAGTCGCAGAACATAATAAATACAGAAATACAATAAACCATTTAAAAAATTTATGCTAGAATCAGCCAAGGCTTGACAGCTTCTCCTCAATGTCCTTGAGCTGCTTCTCAAGCTCATTAACTTCAGCAGGCTTGCTCTTCTTCTGCTCAGGCTCCTGCTTCTTGCCTTTCTTTGAACCAGTTGAACTCTCCTTTTTCTTGGACTCTTTTGGCTTGGCAGCCTCTGCTGTCTTTATGGATGCTGCAGGCATAAGGTTCTTTGCCTGGTTTACGAGTGTATTGATCTCTTTGATGATGCTCTTAAGGTTTGAGACCTCCTTTGCCTTCTTTGCCCTGATCTTCTTGAGGTCCTCATTCTTCTGGAGTCCTCTGAGCAGGTCCCTTGAGGCTTCAAGTACTGACTTCCTGAAATCAACAGGATTCTGTATCTCTATATAGTACACATCATCTTTTGGCATTTGATCACTCTCTTGCTGCTGAAAGGTTTGACTCCACAACAGCCATCCTCTTCTCCACTTCCTCAAGCTCTCTTGACCAGATCTCTACCTCTGCTTCCTCTTCCTGCTTGAGCTGGTTTATATTTGTTATTGCCTGCTTTGCCTCAGACACCTTCACCTTGATTATGTTAAGTATGTCTGTAAGTTCATTGTACTCATCCAGTTTTATGAAAATCGGTTTATCTGCCATATTATCACCTTTATTCCTCAAATACTGTCCTGTCTATGTAGACAAGCTTCCTCTGGATCGCCTCTACTGAGGACTGCCAGACATCTATCTCTGCATCCTCCTTATTCTTGAGATCATTCATCTTTGAGAACACATCATCAAGCTTCTTGAGATTATCCTTAAAATCATTAAGCCCTTTCTTGGCAGCCATGAACCTGTCGCCTCGTATAAAAACAGGGCCTTTTGCCTTCTTCATATCCACCATCTCAGAAGGTGCCTCAATCTCCATGCCCATATCCTCTTCCCCTATTTCTGGAAGCTCCTGAGGAACTTTCTCCTGCTGAGCAGTCTCTTCAGGCTCTTCTGGAGCAAAGAACGGGCTTTCTGTTTCCTCTCCTATATCTGGTATCTCAGGAGCAGGCTCAACAGCTTTCTTCTCAGGTTTCTTTTCTGGCTTCTGCTTTGATTCAACTGCCCTGCTGATCTCCTCTTTATCTGATTTATTAGGAAAATCAAACTTTGGCATCTCTATATCAGGCAGATCAAAGCTTTCCTTGGCAGGTATTCCAAAATCATCTATTGCTCTTGGAGCTTTTGGCTGAGGCACAGAGTCTTCTGCCTCATTCCTACTAGGCTTTGGAATGCTTGGAATATCAGGAACATTGGATTGGGATGGTGGAACAGGAGGTCTTGACTTGTCTCCTGGCTGAGGGACAGACGGAACTGGCTGTGAACTCTCAGAAGGCTTCTCAGGAAAAGCAGGCTTAGGCACGCTTCCAGGAGGACTCGGAGGAGTAGGAATCTTGCCCTCTGGCTTCTTCTTTTTTAAGAAACTGAATAGACCCATAAGATTACCTCTTTTTTATTGATTACACACCCCACTTAAGACATCAAATATATATTAGTATTAAAAGTTTTGTGAGTATTCCAGAATGGTTAAACAACAAGCTTCTTGCCGTTGAGGCAGGCTAAACAGTACTGATCCTTGGGAAGAGGAAGATTCTTCAGATTGTTATCAGGGCTTTGGTAATGCACATATATATCATCAGGATTGACTGAATCACCATACTTTGAGGATATCTTGTCCCTCACTTTCCGGGTCATGGGCTCATTCACTTTATTGATATCATATCTCATAAGATGCATATCATCATGGTCTACTATGCCTTCAACAAGAAGAGAATGCGCAAGAAGCTCATGATTATCAGGAGTGTCAATACCATACTCACAGCTGAAGAATATTGGAGGGCATGATACAAAGAAGTGGACTTCTTTTGCGCCTGCATCCTTGACAGTCTTGTATATCTCAGTTATGCTATCTCCCCTTACAATGCTGTCATCCACAAGAGCAACATTCTTGTCTTTGACAACATGAGAATCTATGTAGAATCTTGGATTACGGATCTGATCCCTCTGGATGAAATTCCTTATTATCTTTCCTGAATCAGGATCCTTGGGCTTCTCCAGCACATCATGGTATTCTGCTTCTGGATTGAGCTGAACAAGGCACTTGTAGAATCCCTGAGCGAATGTAAGTCCTGAATTCTTTACAGGAATCAGCCTGTCAATGGTCTTTGCAACATCTTTATACTGTAAGCATAGGTCATATCCATCTGCAAACCTGTACTCAACATTCCCCATCTCTGTTCCGTCAGCAATGCTGAAACGATCCATGAAGTACTTTGGCTCAAAAAAGCACCTCCACAATCGTCCAAAAGAGACAAGCTGTTGAGGATCATCCAGTCTTCCGGATAGATTCAGGAATTCTCCAGGCATCATGTGCCTTATGAACTCTGCATCAAATCCATGAGCGCTAACCTCCTTGAAGAATCCGCTTTCAGAGACAGCGACATTGGCCCTGCCCCATGCGCCTTCTACAGTGCCCAGACAGAGAGGCCTGAACCCCCATGGATCCCTCATAGCATAGATGTCTTTTCCATCTGAGAACATGAAGGAATAAGCGCCAATCACCTTATTCATTATTACCTCTGCAGCTTTTCTGGAATCTCCTGCTTTGTTCAGCTCCTGATCAAAATACTCTGTTAGATACCTTGAATCAACAGTGCACATCATATCACACTTATTGACAATGCTGCCCTTTACAAAATCAAGAGTGGACAAAGGCAGGTTGCCATTATGAACGCTTACAGCCCTCACAATATCCTCTCCAGGAAGCTCAATTGGCTGGGTATTGACAAGATTCTCCTGCGCTGTAACCTTATGGCTTGAAGTGGTGTATCTTGTCTGTCCTAATGCCATAGAAGGATGCACTCTCAAGGCAGAGCCCTCAAGCATCTTTATGAAATTGCTGCCTATTGACTTATGATACTTCCTGGCATCGATCAATCCCTTCTCAGAATTTATTAAAGCAGCTCCTGTACCATCCTGGCCCCTTTTCTCAAGATAGCTCAGACCCTGCACAAGAACATCTAGAGTGTGATTCATACTGTCAGAATGTATCCCTATGATTCCGCACATCAGAACTATAGGGAATAAAGCAGGATATATAACAATTTATATGCTTTTAATTATATTACAAGAACCCAGCTTTAGACAACAACAATCTTTAAATAATTCATCTGGTTGACAGCATCAAGTGACTAAAGATTCAGTGATTCCACAGGGGGAACCCTTTTCCTCTGGAAGCCCTGAGAACCCATAATTCTGGACTTATAGGCTGTATAACAATAATCAATAAATACCACCTGCACCTATCTCTTTTTTTTAATATGATTGATAATACTAAACTAGAGAAACTTCTAGACTACCGATTCTCTGATCTTTCTTCAGTGTGTTCTATGTGGTTCGGCAATGGAATAATATGGAATGTCTCTGATGTCATGGAGCTTGTGCAGGATCCCAAGTTCAAGGGAAGGACTCTTCCATTGAAAGAGATAATCAGCACTATCCACAGCTCAAGATCCTCTGCCAATAGTGCAGAGAGACAGTTCATTGACAGATATATCAGAGAAGCTGCAGGGATGATGCTCAGCGCTTCAGAATCATCTCCCTATGGCACCTTGAGAGTCTCATCTGAAGAGGAATGGCAGAGGGACTATGCAGCTTCAGGAATCATGCTTGTACTTGAGCAGGCAAGAAGAGCATTCTCTCTCAATGGAGATGGGATAGATGCTATAACAGCATATGATGGTGGCTGGAGCAGGGATGTTCCTGTAAGCAACCTGGCATATGATCCTGGAAGATTCAGCATACTTCAGCAAGGAGGCAGGAGCATAAACTGGCCCCATGGCAGAGGCACGATTGAAGTTGACCTCGGAACAGGAAAAGACAAGAGGTATTCACTTGACCTGGAAAAATTGTACAATAACAGGATATGCCCTTCAAGGGAAGCCTGCCCAGAAGAGCAATCTAACATAGATGCTGCCTGCTATTCTGGGGGATTTGAAGCATGTCCCTCATATTCTGAACAGATGCGCCCACATGACGGAAAATAATTGCTATGAAGACATCACTAAATTTATATAATCTGTTTCTATTGGAAATACCATATGAAGCTCGCAAAGCACTGGGAAGTCAAGGATGAGGAAAAGCAGATTGTCCACTGCCACCTCTGCCCTCACAACTGCATAATCCAGGAAGGCATGAAAGGCATATGCAGGGTAAGGAAGAACATCAAAGGAAGCCTCTACTCACTGTCATACGGAAGGGCGCTGTCATCACATGTTGACCCAATAGAGAAGAAGCCATTGTTCCATTTCCTTCCAGGCACTGAATCATATTCTGTGGGCACAGCAGGATGCAATCTCAGGTGCGAGCACTGCCAGAACTGGGAGATAAGCCAGGCATCACCAGAGGACTTCCCCGCTCCAGAGACAAAGCCAGAGAGCATAGTCGAGTCTGCAAAAGAAGCAGGATGCCCAAGCATATCATACACATACACAGAACCCACAATATTCTATGAATATGTCATGGACATTGCATCCCTTGCAAGAGATGAGGGCATAAGAAACATCATGGTCACCAACGGCTTCATAGAAGAGAAACCTCTTCTTGAACTTTACCCAATAATTGATGCTGCCAATGTTGATCTCAAAGGATTCAATGAGGAATTCTACACAAAAGGATGCGGAGCAGAGCTTGAAAAAGTGCTAAAGGCACTGAAGCTCATGAAAAAGACAGGCACATGGATTGAGATAACCAACCTCCTGATCCCCACAAAGAATGATGACCCAAAGGAAATAAAGGACATGTGCGAGTGGATAGTATCAGAGCTCGGTGAGAGCACGCCATTGCATTTCTCAAGGTTCTTTCCCATGTACAAGCTCAAGAGCATACAGCCGACTCCTGCTGAGAAGCTTTCTGAAGCAAAGAATATAGCTGAGAAAGCAGGCCTGAGATTTGTCTACATAGGCAACATTCCAACAGAGAAAGACAGCAACACATACTGTCCTAAATGCGGAAAGCTCATTGTAGCAAGAAGCGGTTTTGGAATTGTCAGCGACAACATAAGGCAGGGCAGATGCATATACTGCAAACAGCAGATCCAGGGAGTATGGTCTGTTGAGTGAAATTGTTCTGATTCAGAAAAAAGAATGAATGGAGCATATTCTTACATCTTCCTGCTGTCATAGGCCCAGTGCAGCAGAGTCTGCCTTTGTTTTGGCCTGCACTTCATGTCTCCTTTCCTGCAGTTCTTCTTCACCTGCGCAATGTGCCTCTTTATTGCTTTCCATCTCTTTATCTGCTTCTCATCATCCTCATGTCTCCTTCCCATGTAATATCTGCAGTACCACTGGAACCATCCGCGGGGATCATCAGGATGTATCCATCCTTTCTTCCTCCACACAGACAATGGCTGGGATGCATTGACCTTGAAATAGTTAAGCTCAGGGTCATGCTTGTCATGGCAGAGCTTTGCTCTCCTGAACCATGACTTGGGAAATTCCTTCCTGCAGTCAGTCATGTATTTTCCACCGAAGACACCAAGCTCAAGCATCTGCCTGGGAGTCAGCTCTGGCCTGAACTCACTATCAAAATTCCTTCCTGCAGGCTCTGTAATATAATATACATAATTCTTCTGCATCATGTCATTGACAACAACTTTCTTTGCTTTTTGTCTCATGCAGCATGATAAAGCAGAGGATTATATTAATATTCTGATGCAATGGATCGTCCATTTGCCCCATAGTGCCATTATTCTGTCCAAAAGATATGCGGAATCTCAGGCTTATACCGGACATGTTCTGATGCTGGCCGGAATGCTTTCAGTTCTGGAAGCATAACTCATTTTAAAAGAAAAAGAAGACATTTTTCCATGAAAGAGAGATCAAAAAGAGGCGTACTGATAACAATAGGAACCATGATGATGATATCCTTGATGGTATCCTGTGAGGCATTCATTGCTCAGGCCATATCAATAAATGAGATACTGTACAATCCAGAAGGCAAGGATAACAATCAGGAATTCATAGAGCTGCTCCTTGAGCAGCCTGAGAATCTCACAGGATATATAATTTCAGATTCATCATCTGATGACACTCTTTCTCTGATGCACTATTCTGAATCAGACTATGCCCTTATAGTCGAGGAGGGATTTGATCTTACTGGCATTAATTCATCAGTATATTCTGCTGGCGCAACTATAGGCAACAACCTTGACAACACAGCTGATGAAATCTTCTTCTACACGCCAGAGTCAACTCTTGTTGCGTCAGCCTCTTATGATGGATCAATAGCAGGCAATAACGGCCATTCTATGGAGCTTGTTGATGGAGAATGGCTCGAGAGCATCGGGATCGGAGGCACTCCTGGAACAGAGAACACAGCAGGAAGCCAGGATGCTTCATCAAATGAGACATATCAGGAAAATGAGACCAACACCACAGACCCAACCGGATGCAGCATTGATTTCCTTGTCACAACAGACAATGATCTCTACAACAACAGCGAGAAGGTCAAGATAAGATTTGACATTGAGCCTGCTCAGGATGATTTCATGATAAGATACTGGGTAGAGGATCTTGCAGGAAACATTGCTAAGTCAGAATATAACACAACAAACACAAACCAGAAATCATGGACACCCAATATAGATGAGGAGGACAAGTCATTCTTTGTGAAGGCAGTCCTATACAGCAGATGCACCATAAGCTCTGAAAGCATGTTCACTGTCAAAGGAGAAGCAAAACCGGCAGAGTCTTACATCAAGATAAAATATGTATATCTCGGAGAGGATGACTCAATAGAATTCGGAAAGCCACTGAGGGTCAGGCTTGATATCTACAAGGGAGATGAGAGCTCCAGCACAGTGCAGGTATGGATAGAGGATCTTGACAGCAGTGAGAAGACAAGCGACACATCAAAGCTCATATTGTATGAGAGGTTCCAGCAGTATGACATGACGATTCCTGTCCAGATAAAGAACAACTGCGATGATGATCTTTCTGACGGAAGCTACACGCTTGTTGCAGAAGGATTTGACCTGAGGGACACGCAGGAAGTGAGGATTGAAGGGATAACATCCTCGCTTTGTCCAGTATCTTCTCTTACAGGAACAAGGGATCCAGGCAAAAAGATATCATATGAGATAATTGATTATGAGGAGGAGATAATCCCTGGCCAGGAGTTCAGCACAGAATTGCGCATAACAAGCGATGATGATTCTCATGATTTCTCAATCTGGAGCTATGCGTACAGGGGAAGCAAGTGCTATTCAGGCGAGCGTGAAGGCAATAAGGTCGCTGTCCATCTTGGTCCAGGCCAGACAGAGGATGTTGAGCTCGAGAATGTGGTTGAGGAAGCGGATCCAGGAGATTACAGGCTTAAGATAAAGATACTCAAGGACGATCTAAAGACTCCTGTTGAGTTCACAAAGGATATCAGCATAGCTGAGCCAGAGAAAGAGGAGAAGAACAAGAGCATAAGTCTTGAGGTGAAGGCTATTGTGGGATCGAATAGCAATAACTCAGAAAAGGATGCAAAAAAGGAAGACAAACCAGGAATGGGCCTGACAACCGGGAAGACAGTCTACCGGTCAAAGTCAGAGAAGGCTGGCAGCATGGCAATATACTTCATAATAGCTGCACTGGCAGTGATGATAATAATAGTTGCAGTCAGATATTTCAGGCATTAACAGAATATTATGATCATTAAAATACTGTTTTCATAAATCAGAGACTCACCCAAAAGCTTTAAAAAGCCCTTACTTATACTCTTGTGCATGGCAAAAAAGAAGCTGGACAATAAGACAAGGGAATTGATAAATGAGAAGCTGGATAAGGGATTCATCAGATGCAGTGCAATAGTTGAGATGATGGGTGCTCCTAAAGAATACCTGTCAAAGACACTGAAGGGATACATAAAGAAGCTGAAGGACAATCCAAATCTTACATTGATCAAGGAGAATTATGCAAGACCAAAGAAGCATGACAAGCTCTTCACGACTTTTGTTGAGATAGAGATGATGGTAAAGGACGCTTCTGAGCTGGCCTTCTTCTGTTTTGATTACATGCCTTCCTCAATCGAGATTATAGAGCCAGAGAAATTCCAGTATAATGCGCCTGACTTCGCTGCTTTCTTCAATGACATGGTCGCGAGGCTCCACAGGCTTGATGGAGTCATAAAGAACCTCAAGGCAAAATCCCAGAGCCTGGAAAGGAACGCAGGTCTCCTGTTAAGGAACAGCATAATCACCCATCTGATGTACAATGATGAGCTTGAGCTGGAAGAGCTTTCAAGAAAGACAGGAATACCAGCGCAGCAGCTCAGCCCTTTTTTAGAAAAATTAATAAGAGAGAAGTGGATAAAAAGAGCAAAGGGCAAGTACTCTCTTGCAAAGAAAGCCAAAGTATGAACCCGCACTATAGTATTGCGATCTGGAGTGCGTCTCCATGCGCATAAAAAATGGATGAGAAAAAAGAGGATGCCCTGAAGAAAGATATCGAAGCGATACTCTTTGCTGCAGGGAGGAAGGTAGAGCTTGATGAGATACTTCAGCTCACCAAAGAGAACGACAAGAATAAAGTAGAAGATGCTCTTCAGGAACTCAAGAAAGAGTATGATTCATCTGATTCTCCAATGTTTGTGATACAGGAAGGCGATGGCTGGAAGATGACTGTCAAGGAGAGATATCTTGGTGTTGTCAAGGATGTGGCTCCGCACACAGAACTGAACAAGGCGCTTCTTGAGACGCTTGCGATAATAGCATGGAAGCAGCCAGTCTATCAGTCAGATGTAATAAAGATAAGAGGGAGTACTGCTTATGAGCACATAAGGGATCTTGTTGACATGGGATTCATAACAAAGGTAAAGGAAGGAAGAAGCTATATCCTCAAGCCGTCAACAAGATTCTTTGACTACTTTGACCTTCCCAGCAGAGAGGCAGTGAAAGAAGTTTTCAAGGATGTAGAGCTTTCAGACGCAGAGAAGAGAAAAGAGCTCGGCGTGTCTGAAGAAGAGCAGATGAAGATAGATGATTCTGAGAAGCTTGGGAATCTCCAGATATATGAGAAATCAGATAGCAAGGAACTGCAGGAAGCTGTGGAGAATGCAGAAGATAAGATGGAGACAGAGAAGCTCGGCAAGCTTGAGGTATTTGAAGAATCTGAAGAGGGCGATGCAGAGGAGGATACCGAAGAGTCAGAATCCCCTGAAGCTGATGAAGCAGTGGAAGAAGATTCTGAGATGAGCTCAGATGAGGACAGGACAAAAAGGATAGTCAATGATCTTATGGAAGAAGAATCTGAAGATACAGGCGCAGAAGACTCTGGATCACAAGAGACTGACCCTGGAATATCATCATGGTCAGATGACTCAGATGAAGAGGCAGTCAAGAAGAAAAGCAGGCTTGCCAAGGAGCTTGAGGAGTTTGCCGGCATAGGAGATGAAGAAAACAAGGAAGATGCTGAAGAGCAGCAGGAAGAAGAGAGCCAGGATGATTCTGATAAGGATGAAGAATAGTGGATAGTCTTTGAGGTTGATATAATGCTTATAGTCAGATGCCCGAGATGCAAGAAGGATATGAAGTATCAGGAGAAGACAAGCATATTGTGTTCTAAAAGGAAGAGATGCGTTTATTGCGGACACTCTTTCAAGATAAAGGATAACATAATACAGAAGACAGGTTGAGAGCCCTGCCTGACACGCACAATCATAACATGAAATGCCATAATTCTGCACTCTCAAGCCTTCTAACGGCATTTTACAAACAAAAGATTTATAAATGAGGGTAATTATTTTTTTATCATGGCAGACCAGGAAAATCCAGATGATGATTCTGAGGATACTGTAAAGGATAATTCTCCTGAAACCAAGGATCATGTGTTCTCACAGGTCATTGAAGAGGAGATGGAAAGGTCATATCTTGACTATGCCATGTCAGTCATTGTAGGCAGGGCCCTGCCTGATGCAAGGGACGGCCTCAAGCCAGTCCATAGGAGAATACTCTATGCAATGAATGATATGGGCATGCTGCACAACAAGCCATTCAAGAAATGTGCAAGGATAGTCGGAGAGGTTCTTGGTAAGTATCACCCCCATGGTGATGTTGCAGTCTATGATGCTCTTGTGAGGATGGCTCAGGAGTTCTCTTTGAGATACACGCTGATAGATGGCCAGGGAAACTTCGGAAGCATTGATGGAGATTCTGCAGCTGCCATGAGATATACTGAATGCAGGCTTGCAAGGATATCAGAAGAGATGCTGGTTGACATTGACAAGGAGACAGTTGACTTTGCACCTAATTTTGACGGCAGCCTTAAAGAGCCGACAGTGCTTCCTGCAAGACTGCCTAATCTTCTCCTGAACGGATCATCAGGAATAGCAGTGGGCATGGCAACAAACATCCCTCCCCATAATCTCAAGGAGCTTGCTCAGGGAATAATAGACCTGATAGATAATCCGGACATAACAATTGAGCAGCTGATGGAAGTCATAAGAGGGCCTGACTTCCCGACAAGAGGAATAATCTCAGGCACGAATGGAATCAAGGAGTGCTATCTGACTGGAAGAGGAAGGATATCAGTAAAGGCAAAAGCAGAGATAGAGAACATCAAAGAAAAAGAGAGGATAATCATAACAGAGATACCTTATCAGGTGAACAAATCACTTCTCATAGAAGAGATGGCTGGCTGCGTCAAGGACAAGAGGATAAACGGCATAAGCGACATAAGGGATGAATCCTCAAGAGAGGGCATAAGGATTGTCATAGAGATAAAAAGAGACACTCCTGCGAATGTTGTTCTCAACCAGCTCTACAAGTTCACAAGGATGACAACTACTTTCGGAGCGATAATGCTCGCGCTTGTTAACAACCAGCCAAAGACACTTAATCTTAAGCAGATACTTGAGGAATACATAAAACACAGGAGGATTGTTGTAAGAAAAAGGACTGAGTTTGACCTGAAGAAAGCAGAGGAGCGTGCCCACATCCTTGAAGGGCTCATAATCGCGATCAATAATATAGATGAGGTAGTCAGGAAGATAAAAGCCTCAAAGACAGTAGATGAAGCCAGGAATGTCCTCATAAAGGATTATGAGCTCAGCGAAGCTCAGGCAAAAGCCATACTTGAGATGAGGCTCCAGAAACTCTCCTCGCTTGAACAGGACAAGATAAGGAAAGAGCACAAGGATCTTGTGGAGATCATAAAGAAGCTCAAGGAGATACTGGCTTCAGAGCCAGAGATACTCAAGATAATAAAGAAAGAGCTTGAGGAGCTGATCCAGAAATATGGTGATGAAAGGAAGACAGCAATAGAGCTTGTAGAAGAGGAGGATCTTGTGATAGAGGACCTCATCAAGGAGGAGAATGTTGTTGTCACTATAAGCCATGCAGGATACATAAAGAGAATTCCAGCTGACACTTACAGATCCCAGGGAAGAGGCGGAAGAGGAGTCATAGGAGCTGGAACAAGGGATGAGGATTTCATAGAGCATCTCTTTGTGGCATCAACGCATTCTTATATACTGTTCTTCACAAACAAGGGCAAGGTACACTGGCTCAAGGTCTATAGGGTGCCTGAGGCATCAAGGCAGGCAAAAGGAACTGCAATAGTCAACCTGATCAATCTTGAGAAGGATGAGAGAGTATCATCATTTGTCAAGGTGACTGACTTTGATGACAAGCATTATCTTGTCCTGGCCACAAGGAAGGGGCTTGTGAAGAAGACCAATCTGATGGCTTATGCAAGACCCAGGCAGACAGGTATAATAGCCATAACTCTTGAGGAAGGGGACAATCTTGTAAATGCTTTGCTTACAGACGGAGACAAGCAGATAATGCTTGCCACAAGCAATGGAATGGCTGTGAAGTTCCATGAATCAGATGCCAGACCTATAGGAAGGACATCAAAAGGAGTGAGAGGGGTGTCTCTTAAGGATGATGATGAGGT
>WJJV01000011.1 GCA_014729495.1 Candidatus Woesearchaeota archaeon | reverse complement strand
GGATAAGGCAATATTCTATTTATGTCGGCAGCAACAACATTGGACTCATACACAGTCAAGTCCTCGCTCTGCTCGGACTTGCCTTATTCGTAAAGGAAAAATCCACACTTCGTATGGATTTTCCCTCTACACTCAGTATTCGTCCTTGTTGCTGCCATACAGAAACCAAAAGTCAGTGCCACCTCTCCGACATAGGAATAGCAGCATCTGCTCGGAGAGGCTAGGAAGAAATGCAGGGTAAACAAACACAAAAAGCTTTCGCCACCTCGCCAACATAGCATTAGCAGCATCTTATTGGCGAGGCTAGGAATAAGTTACAATGCAATCCCAAAAAATCCATCTCCACCTCTCCGTGGTCGGATTTGTTGCGCTTGTCGGAGAGGCTAGGAATAAAGAATTATTGCTTCAGAAGCATTGCAGGATCAGGAACATAATCCATCCTGTTCAGGCCTGGCTCAGAATACATGACCTGGAAGACAAGGTCATGCAGTATCCTCACTGTTGCCTGGTCGCCGTTGATTATATTGCTGTAGTCATGCTCTTTTATCAGTCCGTCTTTCAGGCCCACCTTGACACCATTAGAGTTGAGCTGCTCTGCATTCATCCTCAGGTGTATCATTATCCTGGGAATGTTATCATACTCAGGATCTGCATTATTATCAAATATCCTGCAATGCTCATCAAGACCGCAGACCTGGCCTTTCTTTATCATATCACCATCATCTGGCTTTATATCCTCAGATGCTATCACAGGATTCCTTGAGAATCTCATTGTATAATCCTCAAGTTCTAGGGCATCTGCCATGTATGCAGCAGACATCTCCAATCCAACATGGCCGAATCCTGGCTTTCCTTCCAAAGCCATCTTGTTCTTTTCACTGAATTCTTCAGGAGATAACCAGCATCCTGTCTTCTTCAGCAGAGCATGCCTCCTCTGGAGTGTATTGTCATGCCTGTGCACAACAATGGAAGCTATATTATCTGGATGATACTGGCCTGCGAAATGGGCTGGAAAAAGGTCAGTCACAAGCCCTGGATTCACGCCTCTTCCAATCACTGAGACATATGCTTTCCTTGCAGCCTCATCAATCCTTGCAGCCTCATCAGGATCAAAGTACTCAGGGAAGAAAAGCTGTTCAGCTGGAGAGACAACATGAACCTTGTTCTTTATTGCAAGATCAATAGAGTCTTTTATGCTGTCCAGATTTGAGCTTGTGGCAAGGACAAGAATATTTGGGTTATCTTCTCTGTAGACTTTCTCAATGTCATCTGTTATCTCAGGACCTGCTCTTGATTCTCCAAGAACATCTCCGATCCTTGCCCTGCTGCTGATATGGGATTTGTATCCCTCACCAGTATCCACAGCTCCAACCAGGCTTGCTGATGAGTCATCAAGAAGTATCCTGCAAAGCCCCAATCCAATATCTCCAAGCCCCACTACTGCTACTTTTGCTCTCATACCATGCCCCTAAGCGTAGTTATATATGGGAGATATATAAATGTTTTTGAGGCTATGCAAGAGTTCCTTTTATGTATTATTAACTTATCAGGATATCAATGTCTGCCAAAGATACTTTTAATCCATGAGATAATCCTAGTCATTACATTCTTTGAGTCAGTCTCTTTATTGTTTACGGTATCCTCTATCCCTTCAACAACTTGTTCATCTCCCGTGTCAATCCCTTCATCAACAATCTCTTCACTCATCACAGGCTCTTCAGTTAATACCAATTCCGGATTTGGATTCCTATCATAGCATCTTTCTATTCTTCTTCCATCCTCATAGGTATATTCACAGACCCTATCTTGTTCGCCCATATCTTCCCTGGCTTCCTCAATAAATTCCTTGTTCCTGTATTCCCATAATTCTTCAAAGAAATCAGCAAATTCTGAACCAGAATACTTTTGATGGACTTCAAAAAGGTCTCCATACTTTTCATAAAAAATCTCTCTTGCAGTGCATTCTTTCATAGAATACCATTCAAGCCTGTCTCCTGTGAATCCTTCATCTTCCAGCAACTGCCCGACTTCCTTCAAACAGCTATCATCCAATGTTCTTGATATGCTTTCTGGATATGTAAACAAAAAGCCACCATAATGTTCAGTGTAACCAACACTTTTCATTCGGATAAACTTATTGAATTGGCTTGGATATCTGTTCAGATATGACTGTACAAGCTCATTATCATAATCATCAAGAAAATCAGAGCTACTCATCTCTGGACCAAAAAAGACAAGTTTATCTCCTGACATCCAGAATAAGAAAGACCTATCTTTGCTGATATAGATTATGTTATTGTCTACGACACCAAAATCAGTATAGGATATAAAGTCCTTAAATACATTATCCAGTTCATCAGAATCATCAAACTCATAGATGGTAGCAGCAATCCTCTCTCCAGTATCATCACTCACATAATTGCATGCGATTTTCTCTGTATCAACAGTATCTGGAAGCCATCCTTTGCTGAAGTCAGTCTTTAATGTGAATCCATCAATATTATCTATCAGCAAACCTCCTGTCTCCTCTGTGATAGGAGGATATTTTTTCTCTCCCTCAGAAATAACTTCTTTAAGATTGCTTGGATTGTTCTCCATTCTTGTTTGCAGAAGAGATTTAGGAAACTTACCATCCCCTTCAAACATAATAAATTTATGATCTGCTCCATCTGTAGTCCAGTATATATGCCCACAATCATCATCCAACAAGAGAAGAGGCTCACCTTCAAAATAGAGAATTTCATTAGCCACAATGTTAAATTGAGGCTTATCTTCAAAAATCTCTTTTTTCATGAAGTAAAGAATTCCATTAAAACTAGGTAAGAAGTAATATGTAAAAGTGTAAGTTTGGGTTTCATCATCATTAAAACACTCTATTTCATATACCACATTTGCATCAACATCCCTTGGTAAAATGGTGGCATTATTGCATGTGTAATCTATATCCTCAACATAGTTGTATTCATCACCACTGCCTCCACATACAGCAGCAACTACAGGAGCAAATAATAACAGAAATACAAGAACACAAATCATATATAAAGGCCGATTCATAGCTTAAGGCAAGCATTGCTCCCTATTTAAATGTTTTCTTGGCTTCTATTTCTCAACCTTCTCAATATATTCCTTGAGTGTACCTGCAGACTTATGCAGGGCCTGCTGCTCTTCATCAGTCAGCGGAACCTGTATCTTCCTCTTTATTCCCTCTTTTCCTATGACACATGGCATGCTGATGCACATGCCCCCTTCATCATAGTAATTGTCTATGTATGTTGATACAGGGAATATCCTGCTCTCATCATGGAGTATTGAATCGACAATCTCAGCGATCACAAGACCTATTGCATAATATGTAGATCCTTTCTTTGCTATTATCTCATAAGCTGAGTTCTTTGTCTTCTGGAATATCTCATCCATGACCTCTTTGCTATAGCCATCAAGGCTGCTGACATTCAGGCCTGCTATTGTCGCATTGCTCCACACAGGGAACTCTGAATCACCGTGCTCTCCGAGTATGTAGGCATGGACATTGTGGAGGTTAACATTGAAGTGCTCGCTGATATAGAATCTGAACCTTGCTGTGTCAAGGGTTGTTCCTGTTCCAAAGACCTTATGCCTGGAGAATCCGGAGTATTTAATCGTCAGGTAAGTAAGAACATCAACAGGATTTGAGACAACAACAATCACTGCATCCTTGCTGTGCTTTGTTATCTGGGGGATCATTTTCCTGAAAAGCTCTGCATTCTTGTTTACAAGGTCAAGCCTTGTCTCTCCTGGCTTCTGCGCCAGCCCTGCAGTTATGACAATCACATCAGCATCCCTGCAATCCTCGCATGAGTCACTGTACTTTATCTCAGCTCCTCTGACAAACTGTATTCCCTGCTCAAGATCCATTGCATGGCCTTCTGCCTTCTCCTTGTTGACATCAACAAGGATTATCTCGTCAGCCACCTCTTTTATGAGGAGAGCATAAGCTGCTGTGCTTCCCACGAATCCAGCTCCGATTATGGCTACTTTCCTTGGCATACCTCAATCCAGTGCAGTTGATGTTATAAAAGTTTATAATCATTCCATAATAGCAAATACAGTTTAGGAGAATAGTAAACTAAGTATCTGCTGACAATCAATAATAAAATTTATATATTGACTGTCATTATTCATCATATATCAGCAGCTGTGTGCCAGCTGGATAGATATTTATCATTTAGTTAAAAAAAGAGGTGGGTTAGATGTCAGAAGATTGGAAAAATGATGCTTTTATTCTATGGTTTGATCAGTTAGGGATTGACAATGTTCCTGAGGTAGGAGGAAAGAATGCTTCTTTGGGAGAGATGTACAGGAATCTCACTGCAAAGGGCGTGCAGGTGCCTAATGGGTTTGCTGTCACAGCCCATGCTTACAGGTATCTTCTTGACAAGGCAGGCATCAAGGATGAGATAAGGGATGTCCTCAAGGATCTTAACACGCATGACATGAAGAACCTTGCCGAGAGAGGCCACAAGGTAAGGGCGCTCATAAGGAATGCTGAATTCCCTCCAGAGCTGAGGGATGCTATAATAAAGTCATACAGGGATCTTTGCGGAGCCTACAAGAAGGACAGGGATGATGTTGACGTTGCTGTGAGGAGTTCAGCAACTGCAGAGGATCTTCCTGATGCGAGTTTTGCAGGACAACAGGAGACTTATCTGAACATAAGAGGGGACGCGCAGGTCATTGACGCGTGCAAGAGGTGCTTTGCATCCCTTTTCACGAACAGGGCAATATCATACAGAGAGGACAAGGGATTTGACCATTTCTCAATAGCTCTTTCAATAGGAATCCAGAAGATGGTCAGGTCAGATCTCTCATGCTCTGGAGTCATGTTCTCGATTGACACTGAGTCAGGATTCAAGGATGCTGCGTTCATAACAGGCTCTTACGGCCTTGGCGAGAATGTAGTGCAGGGAGCAGTGAATCCTGATGAGTATTATGTTTTCAAGCCAACGCTGAAGAAAGGATTCAGACCCATAATATCAAAGAAGGTGGGAGAGAAGAAGATTAAGATGATCTATGATGTGCAGGGAAGCAAGAACACAACAAAGAATGTCTCTGTTCCAGATGAGGACCGAAGGAAGTTCGTGCTTACTGATGATGAGGTGCTGACCCTCGGAAAATGGGCTGCGATAATAGAAGACCATTATTCTGAACAGGCAGGCCACTTCAAGCCAATGGATATGGAATGGGCAAAGGATGGAGAGCTAAATCAGCTTTTCATTGTGCAGGCCAGGCCAGAGACAGTGGCGAGCCAGAGGGATCTTTCAATGCTTGAGGAGTATCACCTCAAGGAGAAAGGCAATGTGCTTGCTGTGGGAAGAGCTGTAGGCCAGAAGATAGGCCAGGGAACAGCTCATGTAATAAAGGAATCTAAGAACATAGGTGAGTTCAAGAAAGGAGAGGTGCTGATAACTGAGATGACTGATCCTGACTGGGAGCCTATAATGAAGATAGCAGGGGCTATTGTGACAAACAGGGGAGGAAGGACATGCCATGCTGCGATAATATCAAGAGAGCTGGGCATCCCCTGCGTTGTGGGAACAAATGATGCGACGCAGAATATTGAGACAGGCCAGAAAGTGACTGTCAGCTGTGCTGAGGGAGATGAAGGCCATGTCTATGAGGGAAAGCTCAAGTTCGACGTTGACAAGGTTGACCTCAACAAGATTCCAAAGCTTAAGACCCATATAATGATGAATGTAGGGAATCCAGAAGAGGTATTCAATCTAAGCTTCCTGCCAAATGACGGCGTGGGACTTGCAAGAGAGGAGTTCATAATAAACTCATACATAAAAGTGCATCCAAGAGCGCTGATTGATTATGAGAATCTTGAGGATGAAGAGCTCAAGAAGCAGATTGATGAGCTGAGCTATGGATATGAGGACAAGAAGGATTTCTTTGTTGAGAAGCTGGCATTCGGAGTGGCGAGCATAGCAGCTGCATTCTACCCAAAAAAAGTGATTCTCAGATTCAGTGACTTCAAGACAAATGAGTATGCTAATCTTCTCGGCGGAAAGGCCTATGAACCAGTGGAGAGCAATCCAATGATCGGCTGGAGAGGAGCATCACGTTATTACAAGGAAGGCTACAGAGAAGGATTCGCTCTTGAGTGCAAGGCAATAAAGAGAGTGAGAGAGGAGATGGGCCTCACAAACCTTGAGTTAATGATACCTATATGCAGGACTGTTGATGAAGGAAAGAAAGTCCTGAAAGAGATGGAGAAGAACGGGCTCAAGAAAGGAGCAAATGGACTGAAAGTCAATGTCATGTGCGAGGTTCCGTCAAATGCGATACTCGCTGACCAGTTCTTGTCTATCTTTGACGGCTTCAGCATAGGATCAAATGATCTGACACAGTTCACTCTTGCATGCGACCGTGATTCAGAGCTTGTGGCAGACATCTATGATGAGAGGAACGATGCTGTAAAAGCCCTGATAAAGCAGGCTATTGATGTCGCGAACAAGAAAAAGAAATACATAGGGATATGCGGTGACGCACCTTCCACTTTTCCGGAATTTGCACAATTTTTGGTTGAAACCGGAATTCATTCAATATCATTAAGTCCTGATGCAATTGTGAAAACAAAGATTGCTATAGCAAAAAGCGAGAAAAAATTAGGTATCCTACCAAAACAATAAGGCACTGGACAGTGGACTTGTGTGGACATAAGGCTTATTAAGATTTAGATAAAGATAGTTTCTATGAAGATTCAAATCCATTATCTTCTCAGGAATTTTGATATGATTTATGTAGAAGTAAGCAAGAATTTCACAGATTACTTGAGAGAAAAGATAATTCAAGATTATGGATCTATTAAAGCCTATAACAGAAAAGTATCAAGAATAAACTATGTTACCTTTAAGTGGGCTTTTCAGAGAAAGAAGTATCATAATTACAATAGACTGCTTAAGATCGCAAATAGTTTAGATATTCCTGAGGAAGATGTATCAAAAGAGATTAAAGGATTTTATCATTGGGGTTCTCATAGAAAGCAAGGCTTAAAGATACCTAAGAATATTGCATTAAATGATTTCTTTGTGGAAGGATACGCATTATATTTGGCAGAAGGCGACACTGGGTTCAACGGAAAGAAAAAGCCCCGTAAATTAAGGTTCACCAATTCAGAGTTATGTGTTATCAAACATTACATGAACTGGTTAGATAACTTTTTCACTGATTGTCCTTATTCTGTAAATGTAGTTTTTCCGGAGAATATGAAGTTGTCAGAAGAATGTAAAAAAAAGATAATCAAGAAACTAAGTCTGAATAAAGAAAAAGTCAGATTTAGCAGAGGATATCATAATAAACAAATAAAGTATAGAGTATGTTTAGATCAAGCCATTATCATTGATTTAGTCTTAACTTTAGAAGAGACTATAAAAGAAGCCACTAAGAATAATGAGAAATTAGCAGCTGCTTATGTCAGAGGCATGATGATTGGAGAAGGAACTGCATATTGCAATAGAAGTAAATATGTAAGAATTGAGATGAAAAACCAAAAAGAGATTGATTTTATAAGTGAACTCTTGGATATTCTGGCTATCCAGTATAAGAAAAAATGTAGGTCTAACAGGGAAGGAATGTGGAGCTTATATATTGGAGGCAGAGAGAATATCAAGAGATATTCTAGAGTTATCGGATTTGGAGTACATAAAAAAAGGCAGGACATTCTGGATAAAATAGTAAATACAGAAAAGAAACTGGGAATACTGCCGAAGCAGTAATTATAAGCTTCCAGGAGGAAAATCCCTATTTTCAGGCCCACTATCAAGTCCCTGGAGAGCTTCCTGTACCAAAGGAGTTATCTGGCCTCCACTGTTCTTAAGATCATATAGTATCTGCTGGCGTGTGGCTGCATAATGGAGGATGTGCTCAGGATCCAGGGATTCTGCAGGATTGCCTACAAGGAAAAAGTCTGATATTACATCCATATCATGCAGGTCAAGGATATCCTCTTCAAGGGCTGCTCCCAAGGGATTATCCTCGTCTGAAATATTCTTTGCTGAAAAGAAGTAAGTTTCTGTGGCAAAATCGCAATCTAATACATAAAGCATATCATCCCTTATCATATAGAATATCGCATTATCATTCTCAGAACTCCTGCCAATAGGCTCTATGCCTGTGAGTTTAATGGCTGTCTTCCAGATACGCAAGTATTCCTCTTTCAGAGTGTTGTACTTAAAGAAAGGCATTATTCCTTCATAATAATCCTGTGCATCTTCCTTCTTTCTTGAGAAAAGCTCAACATCAAATGTTGTTGGATTAAGTGCAGAAAGAAGCCTATTGGCTGACTCATGTGTATGATCCACAGTTTCTATCTCATGCATCCTTGAATCAAGGCAATTAATGTCATAAATCTCAATAAGAGCTTCTCTGTTAACCATTGTTGCATGGCCAAGACCATAGATATGCAGTTCAGTGAACAACAGATGATATGCATCAATTGCCATACCAATATCCTGCCCGTATCTTGATACATCATACTCATGAGCTGGTCCGCAGAAGTCCTCAAGAGCAATAACAGGAAACTCATTTATGACATCAGCCATAAGATCAGCCAGTGATTCTGATGTGTGGCCTGTCAATTCAAATTCAAATTCAAAATATTCAGGATATTCATCAGATTCCATCTCTGAGATACAGAGATTAAGATTTCATATATAAATATTGTCAAATTGACTACTCTGGAGTAAATTAGCAGGGCATTATAGCTTATCCCTGCTGGTTCCTCTTTTGAGGACTTCAATACAAAAACATTTATAAACCCCCTCTTTTCCCTAGCAAATATACATATACAAAGACGGGGAATCGAGTAATCCCGTAGACTATCGCCGCAAGGCCATAGAAGGGTGGATATATGGCAGTTGATGAAAATACGATTAAGGAAGCTATAAAAGAGCTAAAGGAGAGTTCTAAGAAGAGGAATTTCACTCAAACCTTTGATTTAATAGTAAATCTCAAGAATCTGGATCTCAAGAAGCCAGATAACCATGTTGACCTTTATGTCCAGCTTCACAACAGCAAAGGAAGAAAATCCAATATATGCGCTCTTGTAGGGCCTGAACTGCAGCCAGAAGCTGAGAAGGTATGTGACAAGACAGTCCCTCAGCATGATTTCAAGAAATATGCTGAAGACAAGAAGCTGATCAAGAACCTGGCTTCTGAATGCCATTTCTTCATAGCACAGGCAAACATAATGCCTCAGGTGGCCACAACATTCGGTAAGGTTTTCGGCCCAAAGAAGAAGATGCCGAATCCAAAGGCTGGGTGCGTTGTTCCTCCTAATGCCAGCCTAAAGCCATTGTATGAAAGGCTGCAGAAAACAATAAGGCTGTATGCAAAGGAAAGACCTCTTATACAGGTTCCTGTCGGAGACGAGAACATGGATGAGAAGCAGGTCATAGAGAACGTGCTTACAGCTTATGACCAGCTCATACACCATCTTCCTCTTGAGAAGAACAACATAAAGAGCGTTTTCATAAAGTTGACAATGAGCAAGCCGGTCATGATCAAATAGTATGAGAGTATTTTAAGGATATAATTTAAGGATATAAAATGGCAGAGTACAAGGCAAGAGCAGCAGACTACAAGAAGAAGGTTGTAGACGAGCTTGTAAAGCTCTTCAAGGAGTATCCTATAGTCGGTGCTGTGGATGTTGAGAACCTCCCCGCACCCCAGCTCCAGAAGATGAGAGCACAGCTCAGGGATAAAGTAAAGATACTCATGACCAAAAGAAGGCTGATGAATCTGGCCATAGACAAGGTCAAGGATGAAAAGAAAGGCATTGAGGAACTGCTGCCTTATCTCAAGGGAATGCCTGCTCTTATGTTCACAAAAGAGAATCCCTTCGCAATATACAAGACAATCAATAAGAGCAAGTCTCCTGCTCCTGCAAAGCCAGGGCAGACAGCTCCAAAGGATATAGTGATAACTGCAGGTCCGACCCCCTTTGCACCAGGTCCTGTAATAGGAGAGCTCGGAGCAATAGGCCTGAAGACAGGAGTTGAGAATGGAAAGGTCGCAATACAGCAGGACAAGGTTGTTGTAAAGGAAGGAGAGGAGATAAAGCCCAATGTCGCTTCAATACTATCAAGACTGGGCATAGAGCCCATGGAGATCGGCCTCAATGTCACTGCTATGTATGAAGATGGCTCAATATATGAAAGGAATATACTCTCAGTTGATGAGCAGGAATATATTGATAATATAACCAAGGCTCATCAGTGGTCATTCAATCTTGCTGTTGAAGCAGGGATAATGAATCCAGAAACAACAGAATTCATGATAATAAAGGCAGCTGCTGACTCAAAGGCGCTTGCAAGAGAGGCTGACATACTCACAGATGAGACAGTAGGAGAAGTACTTGGAAAAGCAGAGAGGCAGATGCAGGCTCTGAAAGCAGAACTGAACATACCTGAAGCGCCAGCAGAAGAGAAACCTGCTGAGGATAAGAAGGAAGAGTCAAAGCCTGAAGAGCAGACCCAGGAAAAGGAAGAGAAAGCAGAGGAACAAGCATCTGAAGAGAAACCCGCTGAGGATAATAAAGAGGAACAAGCTCAAGAATCACCAAAAGAAGGTGAGGAAAAGAAAGATGAACCTGAGGCTTCAAAGCCTGAAGGTGATGATCAATAATATTTATGGAGGTAGAGCAGGATGGAATATGTATACGCAGCAATGCTGATCCACAAAGCTGGTGGAAAAGTCGATGAAGCTACAGTCAAGAAGGTACTGGAGGCAGCAGGCGCTAAGCCGGATGATGCAAGAGTAAAGGCTCTTGTAGCTGCACTTGAAGGAGTCAATATTGACGAAGCTGTCGAGAAAGCAGCAGCTGCTCCTGTGGCGACAGCAGCTCCGGCTGCAGAAGCTCCAGCAGCAGGTGGAGAAGCAAAGGAAGAGAAGAAAGAAGCTGAAGAGGACAAGAAGTCAGAAGAAGAGGCCGCTGCAGGTCTTGGATCACTCTTTGGATAAATCACTTTTAGAACGGGTGCTGTCAAGCACCCTATTTTATTACAATGGAAAGTGATCTGAATGGAAGGTAAAGATAAGAAAGAGCTATTTGAAAGGCTGAGCAAATGCAGGAAAGATGTAGATTCTCTGCGGTCAGAGCTTAATTCTATTAATGACAAGAAAGAGTCCTTGTACAAGAACAAGGAGAATATTTCTAAAGAGATTATAGAGCTTATCAGGAATATAAAGAGCTCTAAGAAGAATAGGGATGAGATAACCGGATGGGTAAAGGAATCCAAGGACAAGAGAAAGGAGCTCAATGATGAGATAAAGAAGAGGGTAAAGGAGATAAAGGATCTGAATGCAAAGAAAAGGGACATGATGAAAAAGCACAGGATCAAGGATGATCCCTCAAAGCTAAAGGCAGAGATAGAGAATCTTGAGTACAGGATTGAGACAGAAGGGCTTCCCTACAAGCAGGAGCAGAAGCTAACGCAGAAGATCAAGGAGATGAAGAAAGAATATGAGGATGTAAAGCAGGTCAGCTCTGTATTTGACAATGTGCATGAGCTCTCAAAAGAGATTGACAAGCTCAGGGCAAAGGCAGATGAGCTTCACAAGAGGATACAGAACAAGGCAAAGACAAGCCAGGAAGAGCACACAGGCATGATAGATAATTCAAAGGAAATAGACGAGCTCAGGGAGAAAGAGAAAGAGGCCATGCAGAAATTCAATGAGGCAAAATCAAAGTTCCAGGAAATCAATGAGAAGCTTCAGGAGAAGCTCATAGAGCTGAACAAGCTCAGGGTGGAAGCAGGCGAGATAAAGGAAGGCATGAGGAAAGAGAAGCAGGCCAAAAACAAGAAGAAGCTCTCAAACATCCAGAAAGAGGTCGAGGATAAGATAAAGAGAGGCGAGAAGCTCACAACTGAGGACCTGATCGCCATGCAGGGGATGGAGTGATTAATTAATTCTAATAAGGACAATAAACAAAGTCAAAAGTTTACTCTCAATCCAGCCCTTACACCTAAGTCTTCTTCAACCTTGTCATCAATGACATTTCTCATATAGACTCCTTCTCCTGCAAGAGAGATATCTTCATTCAATTTGTATTCCAGCCGAGGAATCTCAGAATAGACATGACCTGAAGCAATGCTCTGGCTGTTTACCATGAATCCAACAGAACCTTTGTCTAAGTTAAGGTTAAAGATTATCCTTGCAGTTGCATCATCTCCTTCCATATTGGTCCCGTATCCAATTCTCGCAAGAAAGAAAGCATCCTTGCACGGACTCCCTGACCACATCAAACCGCCTCTGTAAAAGTCTTCTGCTCCATCCATCATCACATTCTCTGCCCATAGGCCAAGACCTGGCAGTTTCTCTGTTGAAGTGTAGCTTGCTGTCAGTTCTGAATAGATATTATCCAGACTCCCATCAAGGTAATTTGCTTCTGCAAACAATTCACCTGCAAGGTAATCAGAAAGTTTCTTAGAGATAAAGACTTCTCCATAAGGTTCTGTCTTTTCTTCCTTTATATCTGTATGTGAAAACAGATTTATGTATCCTCCTGCTTTTGCAGGGCTAACACTAGCCATTGCAAGGTATGCTGCTGTCAGAGCTGCCGCTATCTTATTCTTAATTTTCATTTTTTTCTCCTCCTGTTCTCAGATTATTTCTTTACAAACTCATATAATCTCAGTTCTGCTTTGAAACTATCATGGCTGAATAAAGGCAGATTTTCTGCACATACTATCTCCAGGCGATATCCTGATTCATCAGCTATCTTCCCTATCTTCTCTGGATGCGCATAATTCGCTGACCCAAGAAGCAGTCTTCCATTTTCATTCAGATGTGACTCTGCTTCTGATACATACTTTCTCAGGCCATTAAAATCATGGTCAAAGGCTGCTCTCAAAATGATATCTCCAGGTTCATACTCAATGTTGAATGGATGATTCCAAAAGATTATATCATAACTTTTTTCTGAAAGTCCATCATATATGTCTCCATTGACAACCTCTGCCTCAAGTCCATGCAATGCGAGATTATGTTCTGTGTTCTTTACAGCCATTGGATTGATATCTGTTGCTGCAAGTCTTGATGCACCGCATATGCCTGCCCACACTGCTGCGAGCCCTGTTCCTGAACCGACCTCCAGGAGTGATTTTCCCTCTGCCATAAAGCCAACTTTATCTGCATACCATTCGCTGTCACTAAGATATTTAGGTGAGAAAACCCTTGGAAATATGTCAATCTCAATGTCAAGTTTCTCACTCTTCCATCTGTATGGTTCATTATGGCTTGCAATATGATCAAATATCTCAAAGACCTCTTTCAGCCATCTTATCCGGTTTATATCATTCATTTCTATCACCCAATATTTCCTTTGTTGGCCTGTAATCTTCAGGAACAAAAAGCCTGTGCCATAAGACATGGCCTGGACTGACCAATTCTCCATTCTCAACGCCCCATCCGATTTCTTCGGGATTTGCAGGCATAGGGTCTTCTTCCACATAGATCTCCTTCTGGCCTTTTTTTCTGGTTATCAACATTAGAGTCATATCAATAAGGGGATAATTATCAGCAAGAGCCCTGGCAAAATCATTCTCCTTCCCGCGGTACACTATTCTGTAAAAATCAAATAAATCCATAGGTTCGCATGCCCTGCTGAATCGTATTGAAAAATCTTTCATCAGCTCTTCAGGAAGAATCCTGCCTTCAATAAGATCCTCCAGTATAAGGGGGAATACAGGGAATCCGGATTTATTATCATAAGCAGGACTTTTGGTATGTACTGCTATTGTTCCCTCATCAGCAAGATAAGGCAGCAGGTCTTCAAGCAGTTCCCTTGTTATCTTAAGTCCATCACTGCCTCCGTCACAATGCAGTGCCAGATTAAGTCCTTCTGGCCTTGCCTGATAAGGTGGGTTGATATATGCACCTGCAATCTCAGTCTGATCATATCCTGGCAGTGCGGATCTTAGGGTTCCATTATGAAAGGAATACCTGAGAGAATCAACCTCATTCTGCCTTATGTTCATAAAGGTGGTATATAATGCCCTGAGATTAGGATCAACCAGCAATATGCTGTTGTCCAGGCTTTCTTGATCAAGTTTCCTCCCCATCAGGCATGCTTTGACTCCTGTCCCGCATCCTCCATCAACAAAGATATTTCCAGGGTTATTTCTTGCTGCATCAAGCAAAGCATTTTTTGAATAATCCCAGTCAGGCACATGCTCTCCAGGTGTGAATACAAACAGCACATCATGGGGCCTTGAGCCATCTGGATTAAATGTAAAGTAGTTATCAGGCGAATCTATCCTCACCCCATCCACAAAAGTTGTCTTTAGTCTTACATCCGCTATGAGAGGAGCATTATTGTAGGTAAAAACCTGAATATCCTCAGGAAATCTTATTCCCGCAATCTTATTGCATCTTGCTATCTCTTCGTGTGAAATGGTTATCTCCATTTTTCTGTCAATTTTCCTCCTCAGATAGGTCTATTTTATTACCCTTTAGTAAAAAATAATAGATATAAATATATTTGTGGTATTGTACAATACCATAAAATATATAAATCAGGATATACCTCTAATTACTATGGACCTTGAATATATGAAAGAGCTTGGCCTTAGCCAGGGCCAGATAGATGTATACCAGGCAGTTCTCAGCCTTGGAATATCTACCCTGGGCCGTATTCAGGAAAAGACAGGCATTGAACGCAGGAATATATACGACATACTGAACAAGCTGATTGAGAAAGGCCTTGTGACATATACTGTTGAAAAAGGAAAGAAGACATTCCAATGCACTCACCCAAACAAGATAGCAGAGGAAATCAGGAAGAAGCAGGAAGCGCTGAAAGAACTCAAAGCACAAGTGCCTCAGATGGCTTCATTATTTGAGTCAGTGAAACCAGATATAAGAGCAGAGGTATTCAGAGGTAATGAGGCGATAAAAGCACTGCTGGAAGAGATGCTAAACTACAAAGAAACCTACTGGATTGGAGGAAATTCAGGAGTTGAATCAACTCCATTGAAGAACTGGTTCAGGCACTGGATGGACAGGAGAGTCAGGAAAAAGAGGATGATGTATGATCTGGTTGATCATGGAACATATCTTGAAGGCTTTGAACCAGGCAATATAGAAGAACACAAGAAGAACTATTACAAATACTGTTCTCTTCCAAAAGAATTGGTCTCTCCAATGGTAATTGTGATATTCGGCAATAAAGTAGCTCAGATCCTCTGGAGCAAGAAATCCTTTGCTTTTGTGATGGAATCAAAGCAGATAAAAGACAGCTTTATGAGATACTTTAATTATTTCTGGAGAGATCCACGGTAAGAAGAATCATCAATACTTAAAGGCCAAACTGTTCTTTAAGAGAATGCAATCTTTTTAAGTAATCCTTAAATGCTCTTTTGTGCAGGCCTATTGTAAGCAGCCAGATTGTGTATTTCTCAACATAATATATAAGTCTTATGTTGTCAGTTATTGGTTCCCTGTAACAATTAGATCCTCCACTCAAATGCTTTTGTCTTACAGGATTATCTCTTATCTTCTTTTTCTTTTCATAAAAGTTCTGGAGTTCCTTTACTCCAAGCTTATCTAAGTCCTTAAAGAAATCAGGATGCTCCTTGATTATCCACTCAGTCAATTTTTACTCCTCTTTTTTTGAGGTAATCATCCAACTCTTTTTCTGTTTTCCCTTCAACTTCTCCTTTCTTTATATCACTCAGCCTGTGCTTTAGTGCATCATCCTGATTTCCTGCAAGATCCTCTACATCAGAAACCAGTTTCTCAACATCTGCTATTACCTGTCCAAGCTTATACTTTGGTATATTTATAGTCTCCATCATATCATAAAGTAGATATTCTATTATAAAAATATATCGATTAGCTTCTTCTCTTACTTTGCCTCAGGCTTTTCTGCTTCCTTTGGCTTTTCCTGCTTTTCAGCAGGCTTTTCTTTTGGTTCAGCCTTTGCTTCTGGCTTGCCTTCTGGCTTATCTTTAGATGAGAATTCAGTATAACCGCACTTTCCGCATGTGCTCCTGTCCTTGTGCTGTGCAAGGAACACTCCCTGGCCGCACTTAGGGCATGACTTCTTCAGCCTCTTTGCTGACTCCCCTTCTACCTTGTATGATTTATATACATTGTTCGGATGTGATTTCCCTTTTGGCTTCTTTCCCATTATTATCACTCTTTCTTGTCTTCTACAGGTGCTTCTTCAGCAGGCTTCTCATCAGGCTTTGGCTTCTCAGCCTGCTTTTCTCCTTTTTCCTCTTCAGCAGGAGCTTCCTCTTTCTTCTCCTCTGCCGGAGCCTCTGCAGGCTTTTCCTCAGCATTGGATTCATCTGTCTTCTCTTTCTGAGCCTCTTCAGCAGGTGCTGCAGACGCCTCTTCTGGCTTATCTTCTGCACCCTCTTCCTTCTTTGCCTTGTGCTTCTCAAGAATGTACTTCTGCTCTATTGACTCCATGGACTTCTTGTCCTTGTAGATGTTTGCGATTATCTTTGCCCGATTCTGTCCGAATCTTGTGTAGATATGCTTGATTATAACAAGCTCTTCAGGAGCCTTGAGCTGCTTTGAGACCATATCCCTGAACTCAAGCCTTGATGGAGTGGCTCCCTTGTAGTCCATCATCATTGTTATCCTCTTTCTTGACAGAAGAGGTGTTTCCCTTTCTTTCTTTATCTCAAGATCCATGTCTATCACTTTACCTTATCTTTATTGCGTACTCGCCTTCATGATCAAGCCCTACTTTCTTGGCTATCTCTGAATTGTCCTTGTCTGCTATGAAAAGCCTGCCCCTCCATACTGTGGCAGTTGTCGTGCCTTTGCAGATAGGGCATTCATTGCCGTCGTAGAACAGTCTGCATCTCTTGCATACCTTCTTCTTCATTTTTTGGCCTCTTTCTTGGGTTCTTTTGAACTGCCAGATGATTTTGATTCCTTAGGCTGCGCGTCCTCTTCTATCCATTCAAGCTTTCCGAGGTATTCCTGCCTCATTGTCAGGCCGAGCTTTGGATTCATCACATCCTTGAAGCTCACTGCTATGAGCCTTGCTTTGCACTTGTCGCCTACCTTGAGTGTCCTCTTGGATTCCTTGCCCGTCAGTACCTTCTCTTTGCTGAAGCTGACGAAATCATCCATTGTCTGGCTTATGTGGATCATGCCCTCGATAGGACCGAGATTCATGAACACACCAAAATCAGCTATGTCCCTCACATTTCCGAGGACCACTTCCTGCATCTCTGGCTTGAATGTGTAGAGCTTGAATGTAGTGTTATAATAGGCAGCTCCGTCGCCGGTTATGATTGTTCCTTCCTCTATGTTCTCCACATCAGCGACATCGATAACTATTCCGACATCCTTTGATATGAAACCTTCAAATTTCTTCTTGATCCTCTGTATGACAGCTTCTTTAGGATTCAGACCAAATATCTTTGGAGGAATCCTTATATGGTCATTGACTTCAACTTCGTAAAACATTTTCACCCCTCGATCAGAAGATGCTTCTTCTGTCTCATGATTATTGTCTTTATGCCTCTTTTTTTCAGCCTGCTTCTAAGGGCAACGTCCTGTGTAGCCACAATAGTGTCCTTATCAGCAAAATCCAGGATTTCCTGGTCAATATATGCTGTTTTTGCTGGTATTATATTAAGTTTATTATTATTCACAAGCTCATGGACCAATATCTTGGTTGTTCTTGCTGCTTCCTTGTCTGCCCCTTTCTGCTTTTTAACCACATTTGAAAGCTCTTCAAGGCTCTTATCAAATATTAGCAGTTTATATGGAAAATTAGCAATCCTATCAATCTCTTCTGTTATATCAAGCCCGAATTGGGCTGGAATCATCAGAAAATTGGTGTCAAGGACTATTTTCTTTGTCTCAACCATATCTTAGGTTTCTTTTGCCTGGTTTAAATAGATTTTGGTTTATTAGGGCTTGCAGAGCCAGGATATTCCGCAATGATACCCAGTATAT
>WJJV01000071.1 GCA_014729495.1 Candidatus Woesearchaeota archaeon | reverse complement strand
GCAACACCTATGAAGAATGCTGTTATTGCAATGATTATCAGGACATCCTCTTTTATGTTTATGCCCTTGATGAAGTGTGTTGCAGCTATGAAAAGAAAAAGTCCGATAAGGTCATCTATTATTCCAGCGCCCATCATGGCAGCGCCTACTTTGGTCTTGAGCTTGTTGAGTTCAAGCAGAACTTTTGCTTTTGTTGCTTCTGCTGTTATGCTCATGCATATTCCCACAATAACCGCAATGCTCACTGAGAAGTCAAGCATGATCATGACCAGAAATCCAAGGATGAAAGGGACTACTGCTCCGAGTGCAGCTATCACTCCAGCGTCTTTCTTCTCATTGAACAGGAGACGCCATGAGCTTTCTATTCCTGCGAGAAACATCAGAGCTATCAGGCCTAGGTCTCCGATAAGATATAATGTATTTCCATTAGTGCCGACAGTATACTGCTTGATAAGAGGGATGTCCATCACAAGACCAATCAGGATGAGCGCAACAACACTGGGCATCTTTATCTTCTTTGCCAGGTATGTTGCAGCCATAGCTGCGAGAATGACTGCAGTTATCGTGATTATCATATTCATAGAATCATATCAGAAAGGGTATTATAAAAAATTAGTGGAAACAGATTATTCTTCAGGCAGGACCTCATTTATTGTTTCCTTCAGGGTCTTCTCACTGAATGGTTTTGCAAGGCATCTCACTCTTGGATCCAGCTGTATCATGCCTTCCTCAAGATTGCCGAGAATTGTCATGCATATCACCCTCAGATTGTTGAATCTTGGGATGCCCCTTATCTTAGCGAGTAGTGAATCACCTGACCCGTCAGGAAGGAGTATGTCAAGAAGCATGAGGTCAAACTTTCCTTTATTCAGCTCTTTCATTGCATTGTCCAGCCTGCCAACGACAACAAGCTCATAGTCGTCCTTCAATGCCTGCCTGAGGAATTCCTGATGGCTCTCATCATCCTCTACAATGAGTATTCTCTTTTTCATCAGCATGAATAAGGGATATTGACTTATAAATGTTTTTGAGGTATGAGTATTTTTTTACAATAACCTTTAAATACTCAGATATATGATTCAGGATATATGGCAATAAAAGCAGTTCTCATGGCAGCAGGGAAGTCAACAAGGACGCATCCTCTTACTCTGACAAGGCCAAAACCTCTGCTTACTGTTGCGAATAAGACAATACTTCAGCATAATCTTGAGCAGCTGAAAGAGACAGGATTGTTTGATGAGATAATCATTGTTGTGGGCTACAAGGCTGAGATGATAAAGCAGGAGTTCGGCAAGGAGTTCAATGGCCTGAGGATAACCTATGCTGAGCAGAAGGAGCAGAAAGGCACTGGCCATGCACTGCTGACAGTAAAGGACCATCTAGGAGATTCTGATTTCATAATAATGAATGGTGATGACCTGTTCTTTGCAGAAGATATCAGGAAGCTTGCTTCTGAGAAATACGCAGTAATGGTCAAGAAAGTTAAAGACCCTTCAAAATTCGGTGTCTATGTCGTCAAGAAGGGCACTGCAGAGAAGCTTATTGAGAAGCCAGATGAGTTTGTGTCAGACATCGCTAATCTGGGATGTTATAAGCTTGACAAGAGAGTATTTGATCTTGAGGATGATGTTGATGAATCAGAGAGAGGAGAGATTGAGATAACTGATTTCATCTCTGAACTCATGAAGAATGAGACTGTCAGATGTGTTGAAGCAGAGAACTGGTTTCCTGTAGCATATCCATGGGATCTGCTTCCTGCAAATGAATTCATGCTTTCTTCAATAAAAGAAGATAATAAAGGAGAGCTTGAGCAGAATGTAACAATCAAAGGAGCTGTTGTGATTGGAAAGGGAACTGTCATCAAGTCAAATGTCTATATTGAAGGGCCTGTGATAATCGGAGAGGATTGCTCAATCGGGCCTAATGCTTATCTACGGCCATTCACATCTATCGGCAACAATGTCAAGATTGGCCACGAAGTTGAGATAAAGAACTGCATAATAATGGACAACTCTGCTGTTCCGCATCTCTCCTACATCGGCGATTCTATAATCGGAGAGAATGTGAATGTAGCAGCAGGCACGATCACAGGAAGCCTGAGGCATGACAAGGGAATCATAAGAAGCTCTGCAAAGAAAGAGGTTGAAGGAGAGATAAAGGAAGAGCTTGTTGAGACAGGACTGAAGAAGTTCGGCACAGTCATCGGAGACGGCGCAAGGCTCGGAATAAAGACAATCATATATCCAGGACGAAAGATCTGGCCAGGAAAGACAACACTGCCTGGCGAGGTTGTGAAGAAGGATGTTGAATAGCATGGCAAAGCGCATATCTTATGACATGGAGAATGACATCCTTGCAGTGCACAAGGGATTTTCAAGCGATGAAAGATTCAAAAGCAATATAGATGCAGGGGATTTCGTGCTTGATATTTCCACAAAAGAAAGAGTGAGGGGAATAGAGGTGATGAATGCCTCAAAATTCTTTAAGGAATTTAAGATAGGCAGGGAGATGCTGGAGAATATCGAGAACGCTGATTTTAATGCAACTATCAAACCAGACAGCATCATTGTCAGCATTGTAATAAAATCAAGAGATCTCAAGGAGGAGATGCCTGTCAAGATAGCTGTTCCTTTGGCTGTGTGTTAGTCCCATGATAGAAAAAATCAAATCAATGATCCTTGAGCTTTGCGAAAGTTCAGACTGGGAATGGAAAGAGCATATTGAAGGTGTTGTGAAATATTCTAAAATATTGGCTGAGAAGACAGGAGCTGATTCTGAGGCAGTTGAGCTTGCTGCCTGGCTGCATGATATCACTAAGATAAGGGACAAAGACCCTGACCATAGTCTGACAGGCTCAAGGAAAGCCGAAGAGATACTGAAGGAGATGGGATATTCTGATGAGATAATAAAGAAGGTCAGCGCTTGTATCTTAAAGCATTCAAGCAGAGCAGGCAGGCCTCCGGAAACAAAAGAAGAGAAGATATTATATGCTGCAGATGCTCTGTCTCACTTTGATATGTTTCTTGTCCATGCAAGGACTTCATTTGTAAAGAGAGGCCTGGATGTTGAAGAGGCAAGAGAGAGGCTGAAGCAGAAGTATGAAAAGTACTGGAAAAAGGCCTGCATAATGCCTGAAGCTGAAGAGCTCGGCAGGAAAAAGCATGAGGGTATTATGCTCATTTTGAAGAATAGATATTGATATTCATTTGCTTGCATGCACCAGAAACCTTAAAAACACATTCTCATTACACTGAATAAAAAGGGGTTAATAATGGACTTTAATGACATAAGGATAGCATATTTCAGCATGGAAGTAGGAGTGAGAAGCGATATCCCCACTTATGCTGGAGGTCTAGGGGTTCTTGCCGGCGATGCTCTTAAGAGCGCGGCTGATCTTGAACACCCCATGGTCGGAATCACGCTTCTCTACAGGAAAGGATATTTCAGGCAGAAGATAACAGACAGAGGCCAGTCTGAAAAGCCGCAGGAATGGAATCCAGATGATCATCTTAAGAAGCTTCCTGATGAGGTCACTATAAAGATAGGCAATGAGGATGTCAGGATAGGATGCTGGCTCTATGAGGTTGAAGGAGTCACAGGTGCAAAGGTTCCTCTTCTTTTTCTTGACACAGACCTTGACTCCAACAATGATCTGGCAAGGCAGATAACTGACAGGCTCTACTATGGTGATCACCGCCACAGGATAGCGCAGGAGATGGTGCTTGGCATAGGAGGGGTTGAGATGCTTAAGAAACTTGGATGCAATGTTGAAAAGTATCACATGAATGAAGGCCACTCATCATTCCTCACGCTTGCCCTTTACAGGGACATTTCTCTTGAGGACATAAGGAAGATGTGTGTGTTCACGACCCACACTCCTGTTGATGCAGGTCATGACAAATTTGACAAGGATATCATAATGGACATGGTAAGAGAGTACATTCCTGATAATCCTGATGTGAGGATATTTGATGATCATCATCTCAACATGACCCATCTCGGCCTCAGGTTCAGCGGATATGTCAATGGTGTTGCAAGAAAGCATATGAAGGTGTCAAAGAGCATGTTTCCAGGCCATGAAATAGAATCCATATCCAATGGCATCCACACGCATTTCTGGGCAGCTGAACCGCTGCAGAAGCTTTTTGACAAGTACATCCCTGACTGGAAAGAGGATCCTTACAGTCTAAGGTCTGTGATGAACGTGCCTGATGATGAGATGTGGAATGCGCACATAGAGGCAAAGCAGGCACTGCTTGATGCTGTCAAGCAGAGGACTGATGTGCAGTTCCATCCTGCAAGGTTCACTATAGGATTCGCAAGAAGGTTTGTTGAATACAAAAGACCTGACCTCATAATCCATGATTCAAAAAGACTGAAAAAGATCGCAGAAGAGAAAGGTGACATCCAGGTTATATTCTCAGGAAAGGCGCATCCTCATGACAAGAAAGGAAGCGATCTCATAAGGAGGATAGTGAAAGCTTCAGAAGACTTCAGAGGGAAAGTAAGGATTGTGTTCCTTGAGGATTATGATATAGAGACAGCAAAGCTCATGGTGTCAGGATGCGACCTCTGGCTGAACAATCCTCAGAGGCCTTATGAGGCATCAGGCACTTCTGGAATGAAGGCTGCATTGAACGGGGTTCCGCAGATGTCGACTCTTGACGGCTGGTGGCTTGAAGGGCATATTGAAGGAGTGACAGGATGGAGCATAGGACTTCATCCGCTTGATCCTGAATTTGACAAAGATGTTGGTCCAGAAGATGAAGCAGAGGACTTTTACACCAAGCTCAGAGAGAAGGTCATACCAATGTTTTATGGAAAGAGGAAAGAATGGATTGACATGATGAAGCACTGCATTGCCATCAATGCATCATTCTTCAACACGCACAGGATGATGCAGCAGTATATACTTGATGCATATCATAAGTGATATCATTCAGGCAAAATATTAATAAGCAAAGACATTATCAATATATGCAAGGCAGGTATATTAATGGCATTATACATGTGCCCTGAATGCGGGGACGAGTCAAAAGAACCAGGCAGATGCCCTGGATGTGATAAGCTGAGAGAGGTAAAGCATGTCACTAAACCTTTCGGCCCTCTCATGGCTGAGCACAGGGTGATTGAGAAAGGGGTTGCTATGCTTGCAAAGGAAGCGCAGAGACTGCAGGAAAACAAAGACATAGATAATGTCTTTATAGTGAAAATAATTGATTTCTTCCGCATTTATGCAGACAAGTGCCATCATGGCAAAGAGGAGGACATACTCTTTGCAAGACTCAAGGACAAGGATATCCCTAAAGACCGGGAAGACATGATGAACGGTCTTATTGATGACCATAAGAAAGCAAGACAGCTCATAGGAGAGCTTGAGAAGGCAGGACAGAAAAACGATGCTGACACTGCTGCTGGAATGATGAAAGAGCTTTCAGAGCTCTATCCTGATCACATTGACAGGGAAGATAATCATTTTTTCATTCCTGTCATGGATCATTTCACTGATGATGAGAAATACTGCATGATTGAGGAGTTCAATGATTTTGACAGGAAGCAGATACATGACAAGTACAGGCAGGTCGCAGAAGACATGGAGAAAGAAATGTCTGATAAAGCATGAATATAGTGAGGTGATTATATGGCAAAATACAGGATTGAGTTTGAGAGGGACAAGTGCATTGGAGCAAGGTCATGCAATGAGGAATGCCCAGACAACTGGGAGATGAAAGATGACGGAAAGTCAGACTGCAGCACAAAGGACATTGAAGAGGACCAGCTTGAATGCAACATGAATGCTGCAAAAGCATGCCCTGTTAATGCTATACATATAAAGAACACTGAGAATGGAGAGAAGCTCATATAAGAATCTCTCAAGCAAGATATAAAAAGGGGTAGTATTGGCAGAGAACAAACTGACATGGATGATTGGAGGCAAGGCCGGATATGGCATCATGGTAACCGGCATGATATTCTCGAAGTCCTGCGTAAGAGGAGGGCTTCATGTATTTGATTCTGTTGAATATCCTTCTCTCATAAGGGGAGGCCATAACACATATCATGTGAGAGTAGAGGAAGATGAGATTCACTCTCACATAGAGCTTATTGATATCCTTGTTGCATTGAACAAGGAGACAGTGGATAAGCATAAGGACAAGGTCACTGAAAGAGGGGCTATAATATATGACAGCTCTGAGACAGAGATAAATGAAGGTGATGTCAGGAAGGACATAAGAATGTATGATATCCCTCTTCTGGAGATAGCAAAGGAGCACGGCAATGAGCTCATGATGAACACTGTCGCTCTCGGAGCGACTATGGCAATTGTTGATTATGATCTGGGAATACTTGAAGGGGTTATAAAGGATGAGTTCAGCGATAAGGGTAAGGATGTCGTGAACAGCAACATAGAGTCTGCAAGAGATGGATACAATAATGCCCGAGCCAACTACAACAACAATTTCAGGTCAAAGCTCAGTCCGTCTTCAGACAAAGGAATGATTCTTCTTACAGGAAATGATGCAATAGCTATGGGAGCGATAAGGGCAGGATGCAGATTCTACTCTGCATATCCCATGACGCCTGCATCATCAATACTTCATTACATGGCAGCCCATGAGCTGAGCAAAGGGGTTGTTGTAAAGCAGACAGAGGATGAGATATCAGCTATCCATACAGCTATCGGCGCATCATTCGCAGGGGCAAGGGCAATGACTGCCACATCAGGAGGGGGATTCTGCCTTATGTCAGAAGGGCTTGGTCTTGCTGCACTTACAGAGACTCCTCTTGTCATAGCTTTGTGCCAGAGAGCAGGCCCGAGCACAGGACTGGCCACAAGAACAGAGCAGGCTGACCTGAGGTTTGCGATGCATGCTTCACAGGGAGAATTCCCAAGGGTGATAATGGCTCCTGGAGATGTTGAAGAGGCCTTCACCCTCACTGCCAAGGCATTCAATCTTGCAGAGAAGTACCAGATACCTGTTATTGTGATGTCTGACAAGCATCTTTCAGAAAGCCACAAGAGCAGTGAAAAGAACAGGTTCAATATTGATTATGAGATAGACAGGGGATTCCTTGTTCCTGAGTGGAATGACGGCGAGTTCAGAAGATTCATGATAACAGACAATGGAGTCTCTCCGAGAGCATTGCCCGGCCAGGAGGGGACTGTCTTCAGGACATCATCCTATGAGAGGGATGAGTATGGCTGGAATTCAGAGAGTCCTGAGAACAGGACTGCAATGAATGACAAGAGAATCAGGAAGACTGAGAGCATCATCAGTGAGATTCCTGATCCGTCAGTGTATGGTCCTGAAGATGCAGACATAACACTTATTGCATGGGGCAGCACAAAAGGAGCTGTGCTTGAGGCAATGAAGTTTCTTGAGAAGGAAAGCATAAATGCAAACTTCATCCATATAACTCATATTCTTCCTTTCAAGGCAGAATCTGTCAGAAAGATGCTTGAGTCAGCAAAGAAGACTCTTATTGTAGAGCAGAACCATGACCTCCAGCTTGGAGGGATCATAATGCAGTACACTGGAGTATGCATTGACCGCAGTCTTGCGAATTATACTGGAAGGCAGGTGCTTCCGCATGAGATATATGACAAGGCAAAAGAGGTGCTGGCAAGATGAGAGGTGCGCTCTGATGAAACCAGAAGATTATAACACCCAAAACAAGCCAGTGTGGTGTCCTGGATGCGGAAACTTCGGCATACTCATGGCTGTGAAGCAGGCATTTGCCAAAGCAGACCTGAAGAAAAAGGAAACTGTAGTCGTGAATGGCATTGGATGCTCTGACAAGTATCATCAGTATATTGACACATACGGCTTTGAGAGCATCCATGGCAGGATACTTCCTGTTGCAATGGGACTAAGGCTTGCAAACCATAAGCTCAAGGTAGTGTGCATAGGAGGGGATGGAGACGGCTATGGAATAGGCATGTGCCATTTCATACATGCAATGAGAAGGAACCTGGATGTCACTTACATTGTCTGCAACAATCAGATCTACGGCCTGACTACAGGCCAGACATCACCGACATCAGAGAAAGGATTTGAGACAAAGTCTACACCAAATGGAAACATAGAGCCTCCTGTGAATCCGATTGCTCTTGCACTGGCCTCAGGAGCTACATTCATAGCAAGGGGCTTTGCAGGAGAAGTGCCTTATCTGAGGGATCTTATCATTGAGGGCCTGAATCACAAGGGATTCTCTCTTATTGATGTATTCCAGCCCTGTGTCACATTCAATCACAAGAACACATATGAATGGTTCAATGATAAGCTGTACAAGCTCGAAGACCATGATCCAAAAGACAGGGATGCTGCAGTCGCAAAAGCTTCTGAGACAGATAAGCTTCCGATAGGCATATTCTACAGGGAAGAAAAGCCCACATATGAAGATGAGATAGAGCAGATCAGCAGGAAACCTCTGGTGGAACAGGATATTTCTGGTGTGAAGATGGATGATCTGCTTGATGAGCTTAGCTAGCATACAGAGAAGGGAATGAAGTGAGCTTTATTCCTTAACAGGTTTAAGGATGTCAGAACTGATACTCTATTATGGAAGGGAATGCCCTCATTGCAAGGCAATGATGCCTCTTGTGGAGAGGCTGGAAAGAGAGGTGGGCATAAAGTTTGAGAAAAAAGAGATATGGCACAATGAGAAGAACAAGAAGGAGATCAAGTCAAAGAGGAAACTTATTGAGGCTGCCTGCGGAGGAGAGATACTCATACCCTGTTTCTACAGCAGGAAGACAGAAGCTGTCTTCTGCAGGGAAGTGCCTTATGAAAAGCTCAGGGAATGGGCGATAAAGAACAGTTGAATAGAATTGATGAGGTGAGAGCATGGAAACACTGAAGAAAGAGGAACTGAAGAAGATGATCCTGTTGCTTCTGGTGCATTGCGCAGACTCAGGCACAGAGGTTCTGGGAAAAGTGCGGTTTAAAGGTTGTTTCTATACCCTATGATGAGTATTGTGTTGAGCATGTTTATATGGATCTAAATTGATATTTCATTCTTCCCCCTTGGCATGATGATTATCCTCTTTCCCTTGTAATCCTTCTCGATCATCCTCATTGGATGGAAATGCCCCATGAGGATAGTATGGCAGTCATTCTCCTCAGCAAGAGCATAGGCTTTCCTCAGAAGACTGTTGAAGACAGGGATAGAGTCAGGCACTACTGCATAATAAATCTTAAGATAGCTCCATGCAATCCTTGATCTTCCCATCCTGCGCGAGGTATTCCGCTTTGCACTGTGATTAATGGCAAGATCGCCATGCATGAAAAGGATTCCATCCCGTGTATCATAAAGATGGTTGTCATCCAGAGAATGGTTTCCGGTCACATAGATACCACCTGTTCTCCTGCATCTTTCCATTACATCCTGCCTCTTTGCGATGATGGCCTCAAGGTCAGTCTTGAGACAGTTCTTGAGGTCAAAGTTGTCTCCCAGGAAAACAGTGTTCTTAGTGAATGTAAACTCATCCAAGGGGATCTCATGCGGAGCTCCTGTGTGAAGGTCGCAGTAGATAGTATAATGTGCCATATGGTGGCCTGTCTGACAGGTTGTTTATAAGGTTTTCGAGAAACTGATTTATTTGAATTCAAGAGCAGGACAGGCATTGGATAGACCCCCATATTTTAAAATGAGCATATAACAATAAAATTATGATGATGTTGAATGGTTTATAGAAAAATCATATAATGTTAATACTCTTGTTAGAAAAGTTGATGAAACATTGGCGGATTGAAATTTTAGACTCATCCTATGGTTAAGAAGAATTTAAGAGAGCGCAGCGAACCATTTATACTAAGTTATATTTAGTTATGAATTGATTAGTTATTTTCTTTTGGTCGTATAAACTAAGCACCAGTTGTAAAGTTTTTTGGGAATGAGATTAACAAATATACCTGAAAAGCAGTAAGAAAATCTCGTATAATCAGATTATACATGAGTTTTAGCAACTTTTTGCTTCTTACATCACAAAGCTTTCTCGATAGGTTTTTGATCTCTCATGCAAAGCTCGAGCAAAATAAGCCTCTTCGATAAAGCAAGAGCAAGCCAAAAATACTGAATGTTATTGCCTTCGTTTCAGAAAGCATATTGTTTAAACATATATTATTAGAACACTGATACTTTCATCCCTGAATCTAGCATACCACAAAACATCTTCATCCTCATCATGATTAATCGTACTAAGATCAAGAATGGCTCTTATGTGATCTTCATTGCAATGCTTTGGCAGATTCATACAAACAATAGAAGCTTTAAGGTTTTCTGTAAGCTTTTTAATATCTTTTAAGTTCTGAGAATTCAATTTAAGTATCCTTATCAATCTTCCATCTATATGATTCAAAACTTCATCGATATCTATACCTAAGATGCTATAGGAAGAAAGATTCTCGATAAATTCCGCAAATAAAGGCTTTGGAATATCATCTTTATTTAAGATTCTGCTTTTTATTTCTTTTTCAAGAACGCATCTATCAGTATTTATCATTCTGGATAAAGGCATTTCTCACAGTAGGGTGTGAAGACTTTTTTCTTGTAGTCGTCGTGCCATGCTGCAATGTCTTTCTTCTTCTGTTTCTTTCCGCATACAAAGCAGGCATCTTTCTTATTTTTCAATGCTTCATTGTAAGTCTCTTTGCATTCTTTACTGCATAGCAGATCTTCTGCTTTGACTACTGTATATTCTCCTTTTTCCTTGTGGGATTTGATGTCTGCCTTGAATATTTTCTGGCAGACAATGCATTCTGTCATCTTAGAACCCTATCAGGTCTGTTGCCCATCTTGTGCGCTTGCCCTTGCTGGTTCCTACAAGATCAGATGCCCATTCTTTATGGCTTCTTGTTGATTGAATAGGCTGTCCGCATCCCCTGCAATACCTTGATTCATTTCGGTTATTTGTTCTGCATTCATCGCATATTATCATCTTATGCACCTCCAAAAAATAGAAAGCTTTAAGTATATATTAACATTTCCTTGTTAATATTGTTAAAATGCTCCAGAAACTAAGAGTCCACATAGTCCCAGTAGGGTATGAGGCAGATAGGATAATAGAACCTATTATCAAGAATAAGGCTGATAAGGTCTATTTTGTGACTCATACTAAGGGTCAAGACGAAGCAGAAGAAAATGTTGAAAATGCTCTAAAAGAGGTCAAAAAACAAGGAATAAGTGATGTCAAGGTCATACACTGTAATATCAGCGATGTTTATGATATCCTGCGCAATATTAACCGAGTTCTAGATCAGGAGAAAGGAAATCTGATTTACATAAACCTATCTACAGGTAATAAAAGAGCCACGATAGCTGGGATGATGTCTGCAATGATGTCAAAGGAAGATGTAACCCCATATTATGCTGAAACCGAGCAATATGGCCAATCATCAAAAAGCCCAAAAGTATTATCCCAAGGAGTAAAAGGAATACAAGAAATACCGACATTCAAGATACTCCTGCCAGAGCCAGAACTAATTGAAGCACTGAAATTTATAGCAGAAAAAGAAAGGAGAAAAAGAGATATTGTAAGATATGCCCAAGAAAACCTTCTTGAACCAGAAGAACTATGCACAAAAAATATAAATGTCAAGGTAAACAGGAGGATAATTGACAAGCTTGAATATGACTGGAAGCTTATAAAAGTTGAGGGCAACAGAAAAGCAGCAACAGTAAGCATCAACGAGAATGGAAGGATGATGCTTAAGGTTTTTGAGTGAGATTGGAAGATGGATGAAATTGATTGGGAAAAGGTTAGGAAGAAGGGAGAGGAGATATTCTTAAATCCTAACAAAACATATTCTTATAGTGAAATTATTGAAGGCACTAAAGTAAAAGGTAACTCTTGTAAAAAGAAGTATTCTGCTGTCAGTGGAAATACTTTTAGGGGATTTACGAGAAAAAACAAGAAAGGTGCATCAGAAGCATATAAACGTTTTTTTCTTAATAATGAAGAGTTAGTTATCAAAAGACTGAGGGGAGCATATCATCCTGAGGATATACTCAGGTTGGAAGAGTATATATTAGAACAGGTCAAAGAAGAACTAAAAGGAATAATAATTGAAAATAAACTAAACTCTTATAATAGGTTAAGAAAACCAATCGATTTATATATCGAACATTTGGTCGCCATGGATAACAAGTTAAACAAGGAGGACAAAAAAAGATTAGTCCCTCTATTGTTCTTACCTTTAGATAGCCAATTATTCTCTTCAGAGATATTTATTGACTTTACTAACGAAAATGAACCAAAATTAGATGCCTCCCTGAAAAAAGAAGAGTTTACAGATGATTTTCAAAAAAAGTTAAAAAGCTTGACTTCTAAGATTAGATGGAAAAACTACAATGAAAAAATGAAACAATTTAAAGAAGAAGAAATACAAAAAGAACCAGATAAACCAACGATATCCTATGGAGAACTAACTGATAAAAAGGATTATATCTTATTGCAGAAGTTTATTAAAATTAAAGCAAAAAATAAGTCTAGGGATTTTTATCCAATTTATTTTGATTTATTGTGGGGTAAAAAAGTAGCTAGATACGAGACTTCTGGTAGAAATTTATTTGAGACAAATCTTGGAGAAAAAGATGAATAACTCTACTTAATAATATCGCTTTACCTTATCAATCAGTTCTTTTTTAAGCTTTTCATCATTAAAATCATAAATATCTGGAATATCTAAGCTTATAATTCTTTTCTTTAAATATTCTTTAGGAAACAACTCTCCAATTTTCTTTCTTTGTTCGTCTTCCATCACAAACACAACATCTGCCCACAAGAGTAAATCATTAG
>WJJV01000070.1 GCA_014729495.1 Candidatus Woesearchaeota archaeon | reverse complement strand
TTATTGAACTGCGCATGAAGCTGGGACCATATATTTTCATCCTCACCGATTGTCTGCGCAAAGGTGTATCCGCTTGAAGATGTCAGCTCAAGCTCTGCAGCTGCTTCCTCTCCTGCAACTCCGCATGCTGCTGATGTTCCAATATCAGCTGCGCTGAACTTTGCCTCATCACTCGGACAGAGATCTATTATGTCCTGCAGGATGGTCTGTGATTCAGAATAATCTGCTCCTATGCTGTAAGCATCAGTATCAAGATATGATGGTATTGGCTGTCCTTCAATCAATAACTGCAGCATATCAGTATCTCCTGAATCTATTGACCTGTCACCATTGCCATCTCCTGCTGCCTGGCTGCATGCTCCTGAAGGGAATGATGATGCTTCCTGGAATTCAATTGTCATGTTGCCTGCAGCATAACCTCTTGATGTCCTGCCAGGCAGGTCATGCTCCAAAAAGGCCCTGTAGGTATTTTGGCCTGATTCCACTTCATTGTTGCATGTGGCTATTATGCAGGCTGAGTCTGATGCAGGAACAACCCAGTCATAATCAAAGGACTGATAGCAGGAATCTCCTCCGCTGATTGCAGCACCAGCCCTCCATATATTTATATCATCAGGCTGAGTATTCTGGAGAGTAAGATGCACCTGTGAATAGTCGTCAAACACAAATCCTTGGGCATCTGTAATCTGTATCATTCCATCATCAACATCAGATGATACTGGAAGCTGGCAGTCATCATAAGGAAGCCCGCATGCACTCCAGCATGCTGACTGATAGCTAGGGTTATCATCTTTCTTCTCTTCCTGTACAAGCTCTATCATCTCCTGATCTGAGCAGCAGGTACATGAAACAATCAGGGTGCTCATCAAAGACAGGTCTCCTGAAGATACAACTCCATCCTGGTCAAGATCATAGGCTGCGCTCATAACAGGGTCTGTTATTTCTCCAGTGATTAATCTTATCAAGAAATCCATGTCATTATCATCTATCTTTCCGTCAGCATTGCCGTCCCCAAAATTGCAGATTGTCACATCCCTTCTCTGCTCAACATCTATTATGCTTGATACTATCTCGCCATCAAGGGTCTTGTCAAGCCCGTCAACCTTTGAGTATGTCAGCTTAAGTGACATTGACTTCTTTGCACTGTCTCCTGGATAATCGCAGGACAGGCCTATGCAAGCATCCCTTCCAGGAGAGACTGTCCTCGGCTGGAAGAAGTCAGAAGCGCACTCAAAGTTGCTTCCTGTCACATTAAGGCTCTTTATCTGTATGGCATCCTCAAAAATATTCTTGAAATGGATATTCACATAACCTGCATTGTTCTCCTGGACAGCATATATCACCTGGTCCTGGCATACTAGTGGTCCTGTCTGAAGAGTGCATTTCTCAGGAAGAAGGCTTGTTGGATCAAGAACACCAAAGTAAGACAGCGCGCCTATGACCACAAGAACAACGATTATTGCCCAGCCATAAGTGAGCAGGAACTCCATAGCAGCCTGTGCCTTACCTCTTTTTAGCATGATGGAAGATATCAACAATATAAGGTATTTAAATGTTTTGAAAGCCAGCATAGGGAATGTTAGGTCTTTGATGCAGCAAAAAGAGAATTGTAAAGTATGCCTGATTATTAATTAGATTCAACAGCAAAAGTGGATTCATAAACAATCAAAGAGGGAAGTTTATGATTTATACGGCAGCAACAACAACTGTGGATTAGTACATGGTCAGTGAGATCTTATTGTTTTTATGGCAACAACAACATCGGATTCGTACACGGTCAAGAAAGAGAGTTTTTAACTTATATTGCAGCAACAACAACGGTGGACTCTCACACAGTCAAAGAAAGTTTTTTATCTATATGGCAACAACAATAATGGATTCATACACGGTCAGATTTCGCTTTGCTCAATCTGCCCTATTCGTAAAGGGAAAAACCACACTGCGTATGGTTTTTCCCTCTACACTCAGTATTCATCCATTGTTGTTGCAAATGCGTAGCTTTTGCAACTAAGAAAATCTTTGATTTTCTGTTGTTGCCTTAACTCTGTTGTTGCTGCCTGGCTAAAGCTAAAAGAATGCGCCACCTCGCCGATCTCGCATTAGCAACGTCTGACCGGCGAGGCTATGAGAAGAGTACAATATAATCCTCTTAAAGCCATAGCCACCTCTCCGATGTCAGGGTAGCAACGTCAGACCGGAGAGGCTAGGAGTATGTTGCAATAGAATAAACTAAAAGGAATAGCCACCTCTTAGATATCAGGATAGCAAAATCTTACTGGCAAGGCAAAGTAAACTCCAGAATTATCCCCTTAAAGCATCCTTTACTGCACAGAAACAAGCACTTCTCCTGCTATTGTGTGCTGGAGGGTTGAGCCCTGCCTTGCATAGGCTATTGTGATGAACTCGCCTGTCCTGCCATTTGAGAGATAAGTCATCATGAACTGCATAGAGCCCTGGGCTCTTGAGCATGACCTGATACCTCTTTTCATGCAGCATGGATAGGACAATTGGTATATAAAGATTGCCTAAAGAAACAAAACCTGAAAGAACAGAACAAAAAAAAGAGGAAAAAAAGAAAAATTTAGGTTTACTGCGCTGTTGCACTGACTGAGCCTGATATTACATGTGAGAGTCCTGTTGTTACATCAGTTCCTTTATAATAAGTCAAGTCCATCTCTGCTGTGACTTTATCACCTGCTGATGTACCTGAGCATTTAGTTGAGATTGTAAGTGTCTCACCAGGTTTTATAGAACAATCAACAGGGTCACAAGATGTATCCGCATCTGCAAGAGGATCATCAGTTTCAGTGCAATCTGTTGCTCCCACATAAGATATTGCAGCATCATCAAATGTCACTGTTTCACCAAATCCATTAG
>WJJV01000069.1 GCA_014729495.1 Candidatus Woesearchaeota archaeon | reverse complement strand
GTTTGAGAAGGATGTTTCTGCTGCTGAGTACAGAGCAAAGCAGATGTCAACGTTCCTGCATAGTCATGCGCGTTGATGATATTGAGAATTCTTCGGCATCTTATTAAGAACTCTTTCTCTTGTATGATATAATCTTACAAATTCAGAACAATTATTGTCAAGCTCATGAGAAAGCCTGTGAAGCTTTTCATCCTCAGGCATCCCTTCCATGGCATCATGCCCATATAATTCAGAGATGACATAATCAGCAGCTGCGAGATCAGCCTTGCGAAAGTCTGCGATTATCTTCTCTGCTTTTGAATCAAGATTTCTCTGGGCATCTGTATGAAACTCATGAGTGGTGTTGCGTGCTCTGTTCAGATGGTTATAAGCAGTATCAACAGCACCTTCAGCTCTGGATAGAATATCATCAACATTATCAAAAGCTGTATTATATCTGTGAGAAGAAACACTCAATTGGGATCTGGAATTGTAATAATCCTCAAGGGCTTGTTCAACTGTCATGTAAGCAGATATCACATCTTCTAAAGGGTCTTTTCTTGAAAAAGACAAAGCAGTATTTACAGCTTCTCTCAAGGACCAATCACCATCATCAGATGCCATTTTATATATGGGATGTACTAATAATATATAAATATTTCTATTATTTACTATCAATTAGTAACAAAATAGTACTAATCTTATAAATCCTCAAGCCTAACAATATTTAAATACAAGGCATGCCTTGTCAGACATATCAAATCAAAGGGGTTAAGAACTTGAGATTCGCGCATCTTGCAGACTGCCACATAGGCTCATGGAGAGACCAGAAACTGCGTGATATAAGCCTGAAGGCCTTTGTCAAGGCAATTGATGAATGTTTAGGCCATGGAATTGATTTCATGTTAATATCAGGCGACCTATTCCATACAGCCCTGCCTGCAATAGACAACCTCAAGCTGGTTGTGTCAAAGCTCAAAGAGCTGAAAGACAAGGGCATTCCTGTGTATGGTGTTGCTGGCAGCCATGATTATTCTGCATCAGGCAAGACAATGCTTGATGTTCTTGGCAATGCAGGACTTTTCACTGATGTGTTCAAAGGCGAGGTTGAGGCAGAGAAGCTGACTCTGCAGTTCACGACAGACCAGAAGACAGGAGCCAAGATAACAGGCATAAAGGGAAAAAAGGGAATGCTTGACAGGAAATATTATGAACAGCTCAGCAGGACAAACCTTGAGTCAGAGCAGGGCTTCAAGATATTCCTCTTCCACACTGCGATTGATGAGATCAAGCCAAAAGAGCTTGAGAGGATAGAGTCAGCTCCTGTATCATACCTTCCAAGAGGCTTTGATTATTATGCAGGAGGGCATGTCCATTATATCTATGAGGAGAAGAGAGAGGGTTATGGCATAATCGCTTATCCAGGAGCGCTGTTTCCAGCAAACTTTGCAGAGCTTGAGAAGTACGGCAGAGGAGGGTATTACCTGGTAGACAATAAGGATGGCAGCACATCATGTGAATGGCATCCAATACAGATAAAGCCTACATTCAACATAGAGATAGACTGCAATGGAAAGAATCCAAAGCAGGTCGAGGATGAGATAAAGGATATCATAAGCAAAAAGGAATTCATAAATACAATAGTTCTGATAAGGGTCAGGGGAATGCTTGAAGCAGGCAAGCCTTCTGACATAGGCTTCAAGGATATATTCAATATGCTCAAGCAGAAGTCAGCGTATTTTATCATGAAGAGCACATCTCTGGCGACATCAAAGGAGTTCCAGGAAGCAAAGGTGGATTCTGACTCAGTAGAGGATGCTGAAGAAGCAGTCATTGACAGCCATCTTGACCAGGACAAGACTCCAGAAAAGGAGAAGGAGATGATAAAGGATCTCATAAAGGCTCTCAGCGCAGAGAAAGAGGAAAGCGAGAAGGTGGCTGACTTTGAGAAAAGAATTCTGGATGAGACAGAGAAGATAATTGAGATAAAGTGAGTTCTGTTTTATAATTTTATGGGGGCAGCAGTTGTAATGGTTTCTTATATGGTCAAGGAGGAAAGTTTAAGGTATTAAAGGCAGCAACAATAGATAATGCAATATATTAATGTCGGCAACAACAGAAAATGCTTTGCATTTTCTTAGTTGCAAAAGCTCTGCATTTGCAACAACAATACTGGCAGCAGACGGCCAAAAAGGAAATCTTATAACTTATAGGGAGGCAGCAGCAACAACTTTGGATTCGTACACGGTCAGTCACTCGCTATGCTCATGCCTGCCCTATTCACAAAGGGAAAACCAGAACTGCGTAACTGGTTTTCCCTCTGCACTCAGTACTCATCCTTGTTGCTGCTGCCTGTCTAAAGCCAAAGGACTGTGCCACCTCGCCAACATAGCATTAGCAGCATCTTATTGGCGAGGCTATGAGTATAATTATTCTGAAGAATCCACATAACACCCTAGCCACCTCTCCGTGGTAGGGTTCTTAGTGCTTGTCGGAGAGGCTAGGAGTTTAATGGTTCTGAAGAATCTCCATAAAGCCATAGCCACCCTTCTGTGACCAGGAATGGTTTGCAAGAAAATCATAAAAATCCGAGCAATCGCCTACCTGAAACCTAAAGGTTTCAGTTTGACGGCGATTGTATCTAATATCAGATTTTTAGGATGCGGAAAACCAAAGGTTTTCAGCACCGTCAGAAATGCATAAGCATTTCTGAGG
>WJJV01000003.1 GCA_014729495.1 Candidatus Woesearchaeota archaeon | reverse complement strand
CCACTACATCAAAGCACCTGTTCCTGTTGTCCTCATTCTCTATCTGCTCACACTGGCTTATATCATTGGCATCTGAAGCAAGCCTTGTCTGAACAAGATCAATGCATTCTGATTTTAGGACAGGATCAGCTATGCTCTCGCAGTCAGCCATGCTTCTCTGCTCTGCAGCCCGTGACATTATGTCTCCGGTCTCCTCTACATCCTGAGGATCAGGAAGGCTCTCATCCAGTTCTGCAATAGCTGCTTCATCACTGACACCTGAATTATCAGGTCCTCTACCTAATTCGCATGCTGTGAATGCAATAAGCAATGTAAGAACAAGGATGATCATGTTCCATCTTGAATAATCTCCTGTCATTTTATCATCTCTTTATTATTGACTATTGATAATATACTTTACTATTTAAATATTATGCTTCAAATTTGCCAAAAAAGAAGTTATCATCAACCGGCTTCCTTTGTCTTGGCTGCACTATTCTGTCTTTTATACGGCTGGATAGCTTATCCCATACGCTCTTGGGATCGCTGTCATAACCCAATGCAAATACAACAATCACTCTGTGATCTTTTGAGAAGCCGATAGCTTTCCTGACTTTTTTCTCAGAGAACCCTGCCATCTGATGCACACTTAATCCTTGATGTTCTGCTTCAATAGAGAGGTTCATGACACTCAGTCCTGCATCATATGCATAATATGGCAGGCCATTGGTCTTGCAGTCCTTTTTAGGGTCTGCACCTACTGCAGCAATGTAAGGTGCTTTTCTTGCCCATCCATTTCCTGGTGTAAGCGATTTCTCTAATGATTTTCTTGTTTTGTCTTTCTTGTGTACAAAGACATAGTTCCATGCCTGGTTATTGAAGCATGATGGAGCCCATCTTGCTGCTTCTATGACAGCATCCAGTTTCTTCTTTTCAACATCTTTTGTCTTGAAGACTGCGGGGCTTTTTCTATTCTTGATTTCTTTTAGTATATTGCTCCTCATTTCTTTAGACCTTTTACAACCTCAATCAGGCTAGGTATTGTCAGTATTATTCCTAATCCTAAGATATAGATGCTATAAGGTATCTGCGGAGACTGTATTCCAAGATACAATGCAAGAAGAGCCATACCAATCCATCCTAATGCATTATTGCTGTAGGTTGTAATCTTTTTCTTACGCCATCTGGCAAATGCACCCACAAAATATATTCCAAGAATCAATGTAGCTGCTGTCACTATATAATATCCATACTGGATCAACTGAACTGAAAATAATGCTCCAATCGCTATCAACGCAATCAGTTTCCCAATTATAGCTAACCGTATATTTCTTTCACTTGCTTTTTTAACAAGCTTTTCTTGCCATTCCCAAATTCCCATCTTTCTCACCTCATCATCTCTCAAATATGGGGCCGTCAAGATCCCCTTGATTATTGTATCCTGCTGACTCCCAGGTCCCTGTGTAGCTTGTGTCATTTGAGAGCTCGATCTCTGTTATCCACTTTATCCACTTATATCCCCACTTGTCTTCTGCAACAAGCTGGAATGGAAAGCCTCTTTCAGGAGGTATTGTGACATTATTCATCCTGTAAGCTATAAGTATATCATTGTCAATGAGATAATAGAGTGGGTGTGATGTTGTGTAGCCGTCATATGCATGGAATATGACAGTGTTGACTTCTGGCCTGGCTCCTGCAAGGTCTATGATGTCCTTGACAAGCACTCCCTCCCAGAGTATGTTGACATCCCAGCCTTCTACGCAGTATATCCTCACTGCTTTGCTGTACTTGTCCAGGGCAAGCACTTCATCATATGTCAATGGCTTGGGCTCTTCAACAAGGCCTGTTATATCAAGAGTATAATCATCGATATCTATATACTGCACTCCCTGGATTGAATTCTCCCTGAAATCTCCTATAGAACCGAGCTTCTCTCCCTGATAATCCTTCACTTCTACTGATTCAAGCCTCTCTATATCAGGATCTCCGAAAAGATCAGCAGCGCAGCCTGATAATATTATCGCAGCAGAAGAGAGGAATAGTGCAATGAGGATCAGAAGTGTTTTCTTCCTGTGTTTCATCTGTTTCTTGTTCATCTGCATTTTTTCTTATCTTTCTTTCTAAGGAATAAGTCCTTTGTTGTGCAGACTATCCAGCTCCAGTTCAGGGCAATGTGCACAACGACCAGCAATGCCATCACTAGCCCTGACCAGTCATGTATCACTGATATCTCATATATAGGCAGGCCTTCATAACCTATCCCTGTAAGCCTGAATATCTGCTTGAACTTTATCAGGCCTGTAAGTGCGACTGAAAGGAAAGATACTGCCAGCAGCATGTCAACAATGTAATTGATAGTGTTCTTTTCCATTGTCTTGTCTCCCTGTGTATCATAAGATGTGTGATCTAATAATCTTTGCTAAAAGCTACTTCGTAAGCTTAACATACTCTGGAATCACATCTTTTGTGAACTTTTCCATGCCTTCCCTGGACTTATGGTGGACCAGGAGTTGCTTTATCACATCAAAAGGCAGTGTGGCAATGTCTGCTCCTGCAAGAGCGCATTCCCTTACCTGCCTAACATTCCGCAGGCTTGCTGCAAGCACCTCTGCTTTCATGCCATACTCCTGGAATATCTCAACAGTCTTTGCAATAAGATCAACTCCAGAGACTATCCCATTGTCGTGCAGCATCCCTTTCTTCCTGCACATTCCGCAGGCAGGATAATAATCGCTCTTCTCAAACTTTATGCTGTTCTGTTTCCTGATGTAATCATCCACTCTTCCTGCGAACGGGCTCACGAATCTAGCCCCAGCCTTTGCTGCAAGCAGAGCCTGCTCTGGAGTGAATATGAGCGTGCAGTTAACAGGAATCCCTGCTTTCGAGAGATCCTTGATAGCTTTGATGCCTTCATCATCCCTTGTTTCATCATCTGGAAATGATGGGTTGACTGGAATCTTTATGAAAACATTCTTTGCTGAGGGGTTGAACTTCTTGAACAGGGCCTTTCCCTGCTTCACCATATCCTTATACCTGTATTCAGTTACCTCAAGGCTGACAGGCGTGCTTTTTGCCACATCCAGTATTCTCTTTATATAGTCCCCCAAATCCTTGCCAGCATTTTGCTTCTCAGCAGCCTTCTTTATGAGCGAAGGATTGGTTGTCACTCCGTCAATGACTCCAGAACTATAAGCATCCTTTATCTCATCAATATCCGCAGAATCTATGAATATTTTCATTATATCCCCTTTTTGAGCAATATCTCCTAAATGATCAGGATATCTTATATATTAGGCAGGTATATTTAAATATTGTGTTGATGAATCCTTGTGAGAATGAGTTTCTGAGGGTATTTTGGGGCCTGTAATGTGTTATTTGTGTTTGCATGATGGTTTGTGTAAGGATGCTTTATTTAAATTATACTGGCATAGTGGGAATATACTCACTCCTTAGTCCTATTAATAAATCCTTCAATCTGCCTTGTGATCTGTTCTTCTGTCAGAGTATCATTTTCCCAGATATTGACTGTTGTTCCGATGCTTGTGAGGTTTGTGTAGCCCTCTCCTGCGCTGATATAGTTGAGCAGCCATCTCTGGTTGAGTGAGGATGCTACCTTGTCAAACTCTGTGAGGTTCTGGTCTCCGCTGATGTATCTCAAGAGCACTTTCTGGCTTGTAAGTATGGAAGCATTGAGTGTGTTGTTTATTCCCTGCTCTATTGCTGTCCTGCCTTCTGTCTCATCAGCAGCAACAAGGAAATAATATTCATTGCTGTTTGGATAATATTCATATCCTGTCTTGCTTGCATTGGCTTTTACCTGCCATGATCCCTGTGGATTACTGGATTCTATTGTGTAATTTGTGCTCCAGTAGCACCCTTCATCAGTGAGGTTCAGTTCTACAATTAAAGAGTCAGACCTGTTCACTCTTGAAGCAATGCTGGCATCGCATACATTGTCCTGTGCAATATAAATGCTCTCGTTCATATTGACAGTCTCCCCTTTGTTGTATATCAGCTTGTCTAATGTCAGGTTTATCATCAGCAGTATATCCAGATTGCCAAGAGTGTTCTCCTCAAAGCTGAACTCCTTGCCTGCAACAGCAGTATAGCCTTCCTGGTCAATGACCTCTACTCTCTCAAAAACTGAGTCAACAACAACCTTGTTGCTGGCCTCAATCTCCACAGTCTCATTAGCATACAAGCTATACCTGTATCTCTCCCCTCTTTCAAGAGTGAAGGAATCTGTTACATCTCCTGTCAGATCAATATCAGTGTTGTTCTCTGTAGCTATAATATCATAAGACCAGTTATAATCATTGCCAGAAGCAACCCTTGGCCCGAAAGTGACATATTTTCTTCCAACACTTGCTGTCACAATGTCAGGGACAAAGAACTGGCCAAGTGCATCTGTTCCTGCTACTCCTGCTGCCTGGATTATCACAAGGATTGGCTTGTCAGCATGAATTTCTCCCCACTCAAACTCAGGGCCATCTCCTCCTGTGACAGGCACACCAAAGTCAATCTCCTTGATATCAGTCTTATTAAGTGTTCCATACCAATCTCCTTCTCCTCCTTCAGGGTCTGTCACATTGACTATAGTGTCATTGTACATTCCAACAATATATAATACTCCATAGATTGGTGTATAATAATCCTTGTTGTTGTCTCCGAACACTGCTGTAATTACATTATCATCCTCATATCCAGCAACAATTGTTATGTCTGAGCTTGAGTTGATGTAGATAAGGTCTCCATCAAGGTCAGTATAATTCATATTCTCTCCTCTGTTGAGTGTTATTGAGTGGTTGTCATCACCATCACTATAATCAAGTATCTCTATCTGGTTGCTGTCATTGTAGGAGGTTATCCAGAGGTTCTTCTGGACTAAGGTAAAGAATTCTTCACCCTTAAGGCTGTATACCTCATCCTCTGTGCCAGAAACATCAGTGTTCAAAGTTCTTGAGAGGACACTGACTGGCTTTGTTGAGTTTATGTAAAAGATTGTGTTGTTCAGGCTCCTTGATGCAGGATAGGTATACCAACCACCCCTGCTCAGGTTTGTTTCTTCTAATAATTCCCAGCTTGTTGCATTCCAGATGCTTACAGAGCAGTTATCCTCATAGCAGAATATGTCTGTGAAGTCATTGGTGTAGGTATAGAACTCATTGGCCTTCCATGCCCCCTCAAAGAAGGTTATCTCAATAGGCTTCTCGCCATTGTCAGTCACATCAAAGTATATCCAGTAAGTCTTTGTCTGGCCAGCTGTGAACAGGCCATTAGTCCTGAAAAGCATCTCTGACGCAGTTTCATTTATGAAGTCATGGTTCTCGTCAAGCTTCTCTCCTGATTCATGGTCAATGACCCTGATTGAGTTCTGGTCTATTGCAGTGTAAGAGATTCCATCCAACAGGGCATCAAAGTCAATTGTTGACTCAACCAAAGCATCAGTCCTGTTCTGATCAAGGGCAATTGTCAATGGTATCCTGAACTGCCATGTTGTGTTGTACCATTCTGGGCTGAGGAAATAGCTTGTCTCAGCATTCTCAACATCAGCAGTGACAATGATTGTCACATTGCCAGACCAGTCTTCATCAGTTATTGAATAGCTGTCAGTGTATATTCCAGGATAACCTTCAGTCAGGTTCAGGTATTCTGTTCCATTAGGCTTGATTATCTCAGCTGTAACAGTTGCACCTGTGACTGGCGAGCCATCAAGATGAGTGTAGTTGGAGTATATAGTGACTGTGTTATGGTCAGGCCTGTAATACTCATATTGATCAAGCCATGCTGTTAGATTCCTCTTGTCCACAATGAAATTCCATGTCAGGTTAAGCTTGTTCAGCGCATTGTCCTCTATGTAGAAGTCTACTGTGTGTGTTCCGTTCTCCAGCTCTTCTGTGGTGTAATTAGTTGTTGTTGAGTTCACTGAAGGGCTTACAGGGCTTCCATCAAGCTTAAGGATTATAGATGAAATGTTGACTCCTGAGAAGCCATCAAAGTAATCCACATGGATATCTGTTGTCTTGTTGATTATCTCTGAGTTGTTTTCAGGCATATAGCTGAAGATTGTTGGAGCATTTGCGTCAATCTTTACCTTGTACTTGCTGGACTCGTTTCCTATATTGCCTGCATTGTCCTTGGAGATGACATGGAAATACCAGTCACCATCATCCAGGCCACTAGTTGTATTATTGATGACTATTCCGCTTCCTGTGCTTGTCACATTTATGAGAGACTCATTGGACCACATTGCATTCTCTGTGACAGTCTTTGCTTCTGTCTTGCTTATGAGATAATAGTATCCTGTAATTCCTGAATGGTCTGCTGGTGGTGTGAGATTGAAAACAGGAGTGTTGATATTGTACCATGTTGTGTTGTCAGGATGGGTTGATGAGTTGATTGCTGGCGGCGCTGGCTTTATTGTATCAATGAACAATTCTATTATATTAGACCAGTCTCCTGAATGATTGAGGTAATCCTTTGCATAGATCCTAAAAGAATGATTGCCTGTTGACCAGTCAATTCCATGATATGAAAGAGTGTTGTTAAGCTCTATTGTAGTATTCTCATCCATGCTGGCATTATAGAACACTATTCCGCTGCCTATGTCCCCTGGATCAGTCCAGGTAAAGTATGGGCTGTCATGATTGGTCCAGTTAGTGCCAGAATGCCATTCTCTTATGAAAGGGGCATTTGGAGGAGCATCATCAACCCTGACAGCAACACGGCCTGTATCTCCTTTGTTTCCTGCACCATCAACAGCTCTGATATGCACCATGTGGGTTCCATTGGTCTGCGAAGCAGTAATGAATGATAGGTCAAGGCTGTTGCTTGCCCAGTCACTGCCGTCAATCTTATACTCATAATAGCTTATTCCGCTTGTGTCAGTTATTTCTTCCCATGAAATATTAAATGTTGTCTGCTCTGTCCAGTCACTAGGATCTGCTATTGGTTCAGGGGCTGGTGGTGGGGTGCTGTCAACAACAGCAACATCATACAGAGTGATATTGTTGTTTGACTCATTGCTCTCTGCAATAATCTTTGAAGTGTCTGCCTTTATTGTGACATTATAGACTCCGTAGGTTGGTGTTACAATAAACTGGGTTGTGTTCTCTGACAATGCCTTCACAGTCAAAGTATTGTTTGCTATTGAAGTTGTGTTGGCCATAAGCTCAACAAGGAAGTCAGTCGCATTAGAGCCACCATAATTGTGCACTGTGACATTCACAGATGCCTGGACGCCATCTGAGATATAGAAAGGCATGTCAACATCAAATTCAGTCACAACAAGATCAGCATCAACATCATAGATCTCAATGTACTGCTGCCTTGAGTTCTTGAGATTGCTTGTGTCAGTTGCATTCACTGTCAGGATGTAGGTTCCTGGTGGCGGAGCAGGAGCAGTTGTGTTCTGGAATACTCCAGAAGTGTTTGTTAAGTTTATTATCATTCCATTGATTTCTGCGATAACATTCTTGATTGCTACATTCTCTGTAACATAAGCAGAAATGTTCAGATTCTCATTCTCATAAACAGGCTCAGCTGTGATATTATGGATGTAAGGGGGTGTTCCATCCTTGACATCAACATTTATTGTTGCATAATTATTTGTCTCATCAGATTCTGTGATATTATTATAGATGTCAGCGCTTACATTTATTGTATGAGTTCCATACTCAGCAACCCATAAAAAGACCAGATTCTGGCTGGAATCAGGAGACACACTGACAAGATCCACACTCTCAAGAGAATCATCAGCATACAATCCAGAAGTGAAATTGCCAGCTATAGAGCCCCCCTTATTGTCAACATTCACGACAATAGTTGCATTCTGGCCGTCGATCAAAGGCAAAGGCAGAATGATATCATTCTTGTCTATAGTGATGTCTGCCTGGGCGCTGTAAATTGTTGCTTCTATCTGCTTTGTGCTGGAAAGGCCGTCAATATCATAAGCAGTTACTTTCAGAGTGTAGGTTCCTGCTGGCAAGCTTGTTGTGTTGCCTTCAAAACCAGGCCTTATGTCAGAGAGAGCATTGAAGGTAAGGTTTATAGTCTGGCCTCCTATCTCAGCAATGACTCTGTTGACTTCAACATTGTCAGTGACATTTGCATTGATGATGAACTCCTCTCCTTCATGAGCAGTGTTTGTTGTGATGCTCTCTATCACTGGCGGCGTATTGTCATAGGCAGTCAACAGCCTGCTTGCGAAATTATTGGTCTCATCTGTCTCGCTTATCTCTTCCTTGCTGTCAGCAAAGAATGATACAACATGATTACCATAATTTGGTGTCCAGTTGAACAATGTTGAGTTGGTGCTTTCTGCCTGAACTGAGATAGTCCTGTTATCAATAGAGGTATCCTCAACATACATCTCAAGGTTGAAATCACCTGTTGCCTCATCACCAAAGTTGTGCACAGTGATGTTGAGAGTCAGAGTTTCGTTTATGATTGGCTTTCCAGGATTGTAAATGATATCAACAGGGCTGATACTGATCTCTATGGAGTCGTTTACTTGTATTATTGTTGTATTT
>WJJV01000068.1 GCA_014729495.1 Candidatus Woesearchaeota archaeon | reverse complement strand
GGCCTGACAAGATCCAATTCGCGCCGCAACTGCCCAAGACAAGGTCAGGCAAGATAATGAGAAGGATTCTCAGGAAGATAGCAGAAGGTTCAGATGAGCTTGGCGACACATCTACCTTAGCTGATGCTTCAGTAGTTGATGATCTGCTCAGGAACAGGCTCTGATCGGAACAACTCCTGATAAGGGGGCCATTCAAACAGATTTGAATGTAAATTTGAAAGAAAGTTATATGCTTATCTCTTATCCTTGCTCTGGCCTTCTATGACTGTGATAGCAGTTATGTTGACTATGTCATTTACTGTGCAGCCTCTGGAGAGATCATTTATGGGTTTTCTCAGGCCCTGCAGTACAGGCCCGACTGCTTCTGCCTTTCCGAAGAAGGTAGCGAGCTTGTATCCTATATTGGCTGCATTCAGCTCAGGAAAGATAAGCACATTCGCCTGCCCTTTGAGCACTGAATCAGGGCATTTTATCTCAGCAACCCATGGCTCTATTGCAGCATCAACCTGCATCTCGCCGTCTATTATCAGTTCAGGATTCTTGTATTTGGCTATCTTTGTAGCTTCGATTACCTTGCTGACCATTGGATGCTTTGCAGAACCTTTTGTGCTGAATGAAAGCATAGCTACCTTTGGCTGTATCCCAAATCTTTCTGCTGTTGCAGCTGTGTCCAATGCAATGTCTGCCAGGTCCTTTGCATCAGGATCAGGCTCTACAGCTGCATCTGCGAAAAGCATTAGCCTGTCCTTGAATATCATGAAGAACAGCCCGGATATCTTATGGAATGGCCCTCTTGTCTTTATTATCTGAAGGGCTGGCATAAGTGTTTCTGCTGTGGGATGGACTGCGCCGTATATCATTCCATCTGCATCATCCAAGTGGACCATCATAGTGCCAAAGTAATTTTCTTTCTTTATGGTCTCTCTGGCCTTTTCAAGGGTCATGCCATGGTCCTTTCTGAGATTGAAAAGCTCTTTTGCATATGTCTCAAGATTATCTGATGTGCCAGGGTCAAGGAATTCTATGCCTTGCGTGAAGAGTCCCAGTGCTGCCATACTGGCTTTGATCTTATCTGGGTTTCCCAGAAGTATGGGCTTAGCAATGCCTTTTTCAACAATCTCAGAAACTGCTTTCAGCACCCTATTATCAGAAGTCTCAGGATACACAATGCTTTTTGGATCATCGCGTGCCTTGTTCAGTATTGAGCTTATGAATTCCTCCATACTCAAGAGGATATAAAACCTTTTTATAAAATTATAGTTTAGATTTTGTATAAGCAATAAATGAAAACCTCTAATTCCATTGCTGGATCATAACATATTGCTACTTACAGGTCAGGAAAAATAAGGTATTTTATTGTGTCTGATTAAGTGGTAAAAAACCGTAACATATTAATAGTAGTACTACTTTTTCATTTTTCTGACAGATGAAAAATCTGTAAGCTAAAAAAGAGGGGGTAGGTAAAATGATCGTGAAAGATGAGTTTTTAGGCAAATTAAGAAGGTATTTCTCGCTTAATCTCTATGAGGTTAAGATCTGGACTGCTTTGCTTAGTAGGGGTGTTTCTACTGCTGGTGAGCTTTCTGATATTGCTAATGTTCCGAGGTCAAGGTCTTATGATGTTCTTGAAAGCCTGGAAAAGAAAGGCTTTGCCATAACAAAGCTTGGTAAGCCGATAAAGTATATTGCAGTGCCTCCTTCTGAAGTTGTTGAGAGGGTAAAGAAGAACATGAAGGTTGATGCTGAAGAGAAAGTAAAGAGGCTTGAGAATCTCAAGGGAACAGAAGTGATAAAAGAGCTTAACACGCTTCATTCTCAGGGTGTTGACCTTGTAGAACCATCAGATCTTGCAGGTTCTCTAAAAGGCAGGCATAACCTATACAATCATCTGGAGCTGACAATAAGGAATGCTGAGAAGGCTGTGACAATAATGACCACAAGCCAGGGTCTCCAGAGAAAAGTTGAGGGACTAAAGCCAACTTTCGAGAAGCTGAAGAATAAAGGCGTGAAGATAAGGATAGCAGCTCCGCTAACAAAAGAGACAGCTTCTGCTGTCAAGGAGCTCCAGGGCATCGCTGATGTAAAGCACACAAATGCCAAAGGAAGGTTTGCTATAGTTGACGGAAAGGAAGTAGTGTTCATGGTTCTCAATGATCAGGAAGTGCACCCTACATATGACGTGGGGATATGGGTCACAACTCCATTCTTTGCATCAGCAATGGAAGATATGTATGACCATGCCTGGAAGAACATGGGTTCTGTTAAGAACGCTCTTAAGTGAGAAAACAGCAGGAATATCCTTTATTTTAAATTTCTTTCTTTTATTTATATTTATTATTTATATAAACAGGACCTTGTATATCCATAAAAAGATTTATATAAAGCCGATTATTCTATAAAGGCATGAAATCAGATGTTGAGGGCATAGCAGATACCCTTCACAGGTATGAATCAGCTGTCCTATCTGCAACAGAAGAAAGCACAACCCTGGATGAGATATCAACAAGGACCGGGCTGAGCAAGATAGAATGCATGAGGGGCATGCAATGGCTCCAAAACAAAAAGGCTGTAGATATAAGCACAGATGAGGATGTTTTCATAGCTGTTGACAGCAATGGCAAGGAATACCTGAAGAAAGGATTTCCTGAAAAGAGAGTTCTTAAACTGATAAAGAAAGGCCCTGCCTCTTTTAAGGATATCAAGAAAGGGCTGAAGCTAAGTGATGAGGAATTCAATGTCTGCCTGGGCCTTCTTAAATCAAAGGCAGCAGCAGAGATAAAAGACGGAAAGCTGGAGATAACAGCACATGGAGAGAAACTGGCTGAAAAGGAAACACTTGAAGAATCATTCCTGAAACAATTATCTAAAAAGAATGCAAGGGTTGAAGACCTTAGCCCTGAAGAGAAATTCTCATACCAGGCTCTCAAGAAAAGGAAGTCAATAATTAAGGAAGAAACATCAAAGACAAAAAGGGCAGAGCTCACAGATTTTGGAAAGAAGCTAAAGAAAGCAAGCCTGAAGGCAGGTGAACGCGAGGACCGGCTTACACAGGAGATGATCAGGACAGGATCATGGAAGAAAAAGGAATTCAGGAAATATGATATCAGGATAAATGTGCCTGAAATAAATGGGGGAAAACGGCATTTTGTCAACCAGACCATTGAAAGCATAAAGAGGATATGGCTTGATATGGGATTCAAGGAGATGACCGGACCGATGCTGGACACTTCATTCTGGAATTTTGACGCGCTGTTCACAGCCCAGGACCACCCTGTAAGAGAACTCCAGGACACATTCTATGTGAAGAACCCTGAGAAAGGCAGGCTACCCGGCAAGAAGCTGGTGGACTCTGTCAAATCAATGCACGAAGACGGAGGACAGACAGGCAGCAAAGGGTGGGGTTACAGTTGGGATACTGAAAAGGCAAAGAGCAATGTCCTGAGAACCCACACCACAGTGCTGAGCGCAAAGACTCTTGCAAATCTCAAGAAGGAATGCCTTCCTGCAAAATACTTCTCTGTCGCAAAATGCTTCAGGAACGAGGCGCTTGACTGGAAGCATCTCTTTGAACTCTATCAGGTGGAAGGCATTGTTGTGGATCCTGAAGCTAACTTCAGGAATCTGATAGCATATCTGAAGAGATTCTTCAGGAAGCTGGGTTTTGAGAAGATAAGGGTCCAGCCAGCGTATTTCCCCTACACAGAGCCCTCAGCAGAAGTGCATGTCTTCCATCCCATAAAGAAAGAGTGGGTTGAGCTTGCAGGAGCAGGGATTTTCAGGCCAGAAGTGGTGGTTCCACTGCTTGGAGAGGACATTCCTGTGCTGGCTTGGGGCATGGGCCTTGAGAGGAGCATATCAGAGTACTTTGGTATAAGTGATATAAGGCAGCTGTATTCCAATGACCTGAAACAGCTAAAAGAGATAAAGTTTTGGAGGTAAAGAATGGCTATCGATATGATGATAGGGATTGCAGGCCTTGCAGCACTGCTGCTCGCATACCTGCTCACTCTTTTCGGAAAGATGGACCAGGAGTCAGGATCATTCAACATACTGAATATCATCGGAGCGCTTTCTCTGACATACTACACATATGTTGAGGAAGTGTACTCTTTTGCTGTCCTGCTTTTTGCATGGGCGGTTGTATCAGTGATAAACATGATGAGGGGTAAGAAAAATGCAAAACATGCAGTTGACACTAGGAGATAATAGCATTGACGAGTTTATCAAAAAACTCGAGGGATTGAAGAAAGACAACAACACAATCATAAGGCTTGGAGGAGGCAATGGCAATCCAGAGCTCGTGATTGTACATAAAAACCTTAAGCCTCCTAAGAAAGGAGAAGACAGCAACAAAACAGATTAATGACCAGAAGGATAATAGTGTCAGGAACAGTTCAAAATGCCTACAATAATACTGAACAAGAAGGTCTTTGAGAAGCTTGTCGGAAAGAAGCTTAGCGAAGAGAAGCTCAAGGAGAGGATAAGCTATCTGGGAACAGACCTTGAGAGCATAGAAGGGAATGAGATACATGTAGAGGTCTTTCCTAACAGGCCTGACATGCTTTCAGAACAGGGATTCTCAAGAGCATTCTCTACTTTTGTGGGCACAAAAAAAGGCATGGCAGAATTCAAGGTGGAAAAGTCAGGAGAAAAGGTGGTGATAGACAAATCACTTAAGGATATCAGGCCTTACACTGCGTGCGCAATTATCAAAAATCTCAGATTTGATGACGAAAAGATAAGGGAGATCGTGCAGATACAGGAGAAGCTCCATGTCACTTACGGAAGGAACAGGAAGAAGGCAGCGATAGGCATATACCCTTATGAGAGGATAAAGCCGCCTGTATATTTCTTTGCAGGTGACCCAAAAAAGGTGAGATTCATCCCGCTTGAGTCTGACAGGGAGATGACCGGACTCGAAATCCTAAGCAAGCATCCTGCAGGAAGGGAATATGCCCATCTCATGGAGGGGCTTGACAAGTTCGCTTTCTTCAGGGACTCAGAAGGAAAGATACTAAGCATGACTCCAATAACCAATTCTCATGACACAGGAAAGATCACAGAAGAGACAAAAGAAGTGTTTGTGGAATGCTCAGGATTTGACTTTGATGTTCTGAGCATATGCCTGAATATTATCGTGACCGCATTGTCTGACATGGGAGGGAAGATATACTCAATGGATCTGGAGTATCCTGACAGGAAATTGACAACCCCAAATCTTTCTCCGAAAAAGATGAAGCTGGACCTGGACTATATCAACAGGAGAATTGGCCTGTCCATAAAAGAGTCTGAGGCAAAGCGACTGCTGGAGAGGATGGGTTATGGCTATGAGAAGAAGAATGTCCTTGTACCTGCCTACAGGGCTGACATACTCCACCAGGCAGATCTTGCTGAAGACATAGCAATAGCATACGGCTACGAGAATCTGAAAGAGGATATCCCTCAGGTCTCCACTATAGGCCAGGAGGATGAACTGAATGTTTTTGCGCGCAAGGCAGCTGAAGCCCTGACAGGACTCGGCCTTATAGAGACAAACACATATAATCTTATAGACAAGGATGTTCAGACAGGCATGTGCAATGTTGACATGGGTGTTGTGGAACTGATAGATCCTGTCAGCAGCGAATACAATTCCTTGCGAAAGTGGATCATACCAAGCCTTTTGAGTGTCCTTAAGGATAACAAGCACAACGAATATCCTCAGAGAATATTCAACATAGGGACAATATTCAAGAAGGATAAGAAGAACCGGACTGAGAGCGGAGTCAGCGAAGCTGTCCGGCTTGGGGTTATGCTGTGCAGCAGAACAGCAGGATTCACAGAGATAAAGCAGGTCCTGGATTTCTTGATGAGGATGCTTGATATAGATTACAGTATCTCTGAGACAGAACATGATTCATTTATCCCTGGCAGAGTAGGAAGGGTCTCTGTGAAAGGCAAGGATGTGGCATACATAGGAGAGATACATCCAAATGTTCTGGAGAATTTTGATCTAGATATGCCTGTTTCTTGTTTTGAGCTGAATCTGAGTGACCTGCATGAAGCCATTCAGAGATAACCCCTCCAGATTGAGTTATTGTTTTATGTAATTATTGTTTTATGTAGAAGAGATATTAAGAACTAGGATTTTTTAGATGGTGTTTTCTTTTCAGCTTTTTTCTCATTTGAATCTGATTTGGCATCTTTCTTGCCTTCAGCTTTTTCCTCTTGCTTTGCTTCAGGTTTCTTTTCTCCTTTCTTCACCTGCTTTTTTTCTGGTTCCTTGTCTTCTGCTTTTTCAGCAGTTTTCTTTTTCCCTCTCTGCTTCTTTGGCTTTTCTGCAGATTTTTTTGATTTTGTCTCTCTTGATTCAACACCAATCTTCTTGAGCTCTTTGGCGACATCAGCATGTGTTGCTCCTTTCTTTATCTTTATTGTGCTTTCAAGAGGTTCAAGGTGTTTAACATTGCTTTTCCTCCTCCGTGTATCCCCATCTATGAGAACCTTGCTGTTGTCAAGCAAATCAACCACTACACATGTCTTGCCTGCATCTCTTCCTGCAATCTTAACGCAAACTCTTCCTATGTCAATCATCTTGGCACCTTTTATGAACTTGAAAGTTATGTTGCCTCAGGACCTGAGTGTTTTATTCCTCTGAGCCTTGAGGAGCTGATCTTGTTCTTCTTATTATCTCTTTCCTTGAGCAGGCTGAGCAAAGATTGCCGCCAAAAGGCCTTTCAGGTCTCCTGCTGCTCTTGGGAATATTCTTTATCTTAGAGGGCTTCCTGAGAGGCACTCCTTTGAGCTCATCGCCGCAGCTGATACACACAGCCTTGCCTGGATTCCTCTTCTTGTACTGAATCCTTGTATCTCCTGATGGAACTCTTCTGAATACCCTTCTCAGTGTCCTTGATTTGTGTTTGCCTGATGGCATTTTTGAACCTCATTAGGAGCCAAATAGCCTGCATAAATGGTTTTAAGCTATTTATATGGCTTTTTATTGTGGATTATGCAGCTTTGAATCCCCTCTTCCTGTGGGATTTGGACCCATTTATAAATGTTTTTATAATAAAGTGGCTAAAAAATGCTGCAAGACTGGATAATGGTTTCAGGGCATTATACAGATACTAGGGAATGTCGATACACCTCATAAGAAACGAAAGTTTTAAAAAGAGATACAGTCAGAAAGTATATATGGTTTTGGCTGGCAAATGCACTTTGCATGATTTAAAGGGATACAGAGTACCTGATTACAGACCTTGTCTGGAGGGCATTTAAATATGAAACTGTCCAACAAGCTTCTTGAAGAGGTCATCACTGAGGTCGCAGGAGAAGATGTGATTCCTCTTGTGAAGGCTCTAAAGAATAAGAAGAATGTTTCTGAATTCAAGCTTGCGGAAAAGATAGGAAAAGAGGTGAATGCCACAAGGAACATGCTTTACAGGCTTTACAAGTCCAATCTTGTCTCTTTCATAAGGAAAAAGGACAAGGTGAAGGGATGGTATATATATTACTGGACCTTCAAGAACAAGAACATTAAGCTTCTTGCTGTGAACCTCAAGAAGAAGAAGGTGCATCAGCTCAGGGAAAGGCTGGACAGGGAGAAGGACAGCCAGTTCTATGTGTGCCCCAGCAAATGCATGCGTCTTAATTTTGATCAGGCAGTGGACTTCCAGTTCAAATGCCCAGAGTGCGGTGGTCTTATGGAGATGGACAATAATTCTGATAAGATAAAAGAGATAGAGAAAGACATCAAAGAGCTAGAGAAAGAGCTCAAGAAGAAATGAAAAAGATCATCATAGGCTTTCCTGAGTCAAAGGGTCTGGCCAGGAATGTGGCGAAAAAAGCAGGTGTGGAATTCTCTGAGCTTGAGCTGAAGCAGTTCCCTGATAAAGAATCATACATACAGTTCAATGCAGACCTCAAAGGAAAGAAGGTTTTTCTTTTCAGGAGCCTGGATGATCCTGATGCAAAGATCACGCAGGTTATTCTTGCAGCATATACAGCAAAGGATCTGGGGGCAAAGAAGGTTGTGCTTGTCGCGCCTTACCTCTGCTATATGAGGCAGGACAAGAGATTCAGGGATGGCGAAGCAGTCAGCAGCAGGATAATAGCCAAGCTCTTCAACAGATGTTTTGACGGGCTTGTTACTGTTGATCCGCATCTTCACAGGTTCAAGAGCCTTGATGTGATATACAAGATGAAGACAAAGAAGATCACAGCAGTCCTTCCAATAGCAGATTTCATCAAGAAAAACTTCAGGAATCCTTTTGTTTTTGGCCCTGATGAAGAATCCTACCAGTGGGCCAGAAGCGTTGCCAAACTGGTCGGATGCGAAAGCGATGTGCTGAGAAAGCATCGTTACGGGCCTGAGACCGTCAGGATAAAGGTGAAAGAAAGGCAGGATATCAAGAACAAGGATATAATAATAGTTGATGATGTGATAAGCACAGGGCATACTATGATGGAGGTCATAAAGGATCTCAGGAAGATGGGAATCCGAAAGATAACCTGCATCTGCACACATGGAATATTCGCAGATAATGCTCTTAAGAAGATCAGGAGACTGGGAGCAAAGGCTTTCTCAACAAACACAATCCATAATGAGGTCAGCAGGATAGACATTTCAGAACTTTTGACAAAAGAGATAAAATGATATGCTGGCCTACTTTGCTGTAATTGGTGTAAAAATTAGTCTTGAAAAATGGTTTGCGCCATTCTGAATAAAAACAATTTTGAATTAAAATAATAAAAGCAGATCACTTCTTTTTCTTCTTGAGCATCCTCTCGATCTTCTTCTCTTCCTTGGATATCTTCTCTTCCTCTTTCATAATTCTGCTGGCTATTCTTTCAATATTAACATCCACTCTTGCTATCCTTCTTTCCAAGAGGACAAGTATCCTCAGGCTGTAGACTATTGCTGCAAGAGTCCCTATTATGATCGCCAGAATAACGCCGCTAAGATCTAATGCCATTTTATCACCTTCTTTTTTTGATGTTTTGGGTATTATATATTATATTTATGGTGTATTATCTAGAATGAAGTGTTTGAATATAAAAATCTTTCTTTTATTTGATAAAAGAGAAATGTTTGTGATCATCAAGAATCAATAAGGACAGTGCATATTATTGAATATTGGGTGATATCTGCATCAAATGTTCTTGGCTTTGCCCCATTCTGAATCAAAAAGCCTGTGAAGGGTTTTTGCAAAGAAAGATGTATTGACCCAAACTCCTGCATCATATGTGGGGTGAACCTCAGAATCATTAAGAAGCATGAAAGTGATCTCTTTCTCATCAACAACACAGAATCTTGTCTTTAGATCATCAGAAAGCCTGACATCAGCAATGCTTGACAGGTTCTTTGATACCTTTTCTGTCTCTTTGGAAACAGGAGCAAGTATCCTTACTTTCACCCCTTTCTCATTTGCCTTCTTAATGGCTTGTCTTAAACTTTCTGCTTTTCTGATAAAACCCTGCTCTGTTGTTGCTATGATCACAGAACTGTCTGCGTTCTTTATCATTGATTCAAGATGATTATATAAAGAGGATCTTCCTTTCAGGGCTCCGCTCAGATCTGATGGTTCTACAAGGTCAACACCCTGAGAATGAAGCATATTTAGCTCTTTGAGAACATCAGAATCCTTGAGGCTGTTGAGCATGGTTGTCTGTGCTTCAGCATTCTCCTGGATGTTCTTCTTTACTCTCTCAAGAACCTCTTCTGGGGGCACTGCAATATACTTTATCGGCTTACCAATCTTCATTATTATGAAGCCTTTCTTTTCCAGGCTTTCAAGAACATCATAAGACCTTGACCTCGGAACATTAGCAATATCAGAAAGCTCACCAGCAGTAGAAACACCCCTACTAAGCAAAGCAGTCCAGAGTTTGCTTTCATATGTGTTGAGTCCAAAGTCTTTTAATTTGCCTAAAAATTGTTTCTGAACCAGCATTTTATCTTTTGATACCTCAGATTATTGATAAATCTAATATATAAGAACCCCTTTTGACACGTCACTCTAATGGTTGTCTTTTTATTTATCTGAGGTATACATATCACATATATAAATGTTTCGTTTTTTAGTATTGGGGAGTAATAAAAAAATATCCATATACCATATAAACAGGTCTAAACAGCATTTGAAAGTACCAGAAAGGCCTTAAATAATCCATACCCCTTTGTTTCTCATGGAACCCTATAATTAATTAAATGTTTTATTAAATAATATAATAAAGAATTTTTTTCATATAAATCAATTTCCACAGGAAATGAAGGGGTGG
>WJJV01000067.1 GCA_014729495.1 Candidatus Woesearchaeota archaeon | reverse complement strand
GCAGCAACAACAATGGACTCATACACAGTCAAGCCCTCGCTCTGCTCGGACTTGCCTTATTCGTAAAAGGAAAACCAGAACTTACGTAACTGGTTTTCCCTCTACACTCAGTATTCGTCCTTGTTGCTGCCTGGAAAACTATTCGGTCCATTAAACAAAGTTTAATGGGCCTTGCTATTGCGCGCCAGCTGAGCGTAACCGGCTGTCAGTATTCATCCGTGTTGCTGCCTTTGGAAGTCATTGCTGCTGTGCTGAAGCCAGGATTCAGTGCCACCTCGCCGATATCAGGATAGCAACATCTTACCGGCGAGGCTAAGAAAAATTTGCAAGAAAACAAACTAAAAGCAATAGCCACCTCTCGTCTAGGGTTCTTTGCGCTTATCAGAGAGGCTAGGGGTAATAAAATGCCTTTACAAGCATTGGATCGCTCATAAAAGCCTCTCTTTTTATATCCTCAAGCACATAATAACATTCCTTCTTTACCTTGAACTGCTCCAGCTCTTCCATGAGATCATTGACCTCTTTCATGTTCCTGAAAAGAGCATCAACAAGGAAATCATAGCCATTGTTTATCCTGAACATTGAATTGATATGCTCTGTCTTAACAAGGAACTCCTGCAGAGCTTCTCTGTTCTCTTTAGGCACCTTAAGCACTATATTGACCCTCATGTCATAACCGAGCTTTGAGAAATCCAGAAGGGCTGTATGGCGCTTTATATAACTTCCATCATATCTCTTGATCCTGTCAAATATCGTTGATATAGGTATGCCTGTTGCCTTGCTTATTGATGTAAGGTTCTTTCTTGCATTGTCCCTCAGGTGAGATATTATTATTGCATCATCCTTCTCCATTTTCTGCCTCCTGTTTCGGGTCTGACGTAATAAGTTTAATTAGTCCGGAAAATATATATACTTTGTGCTAATATAATAATAACACATTATTATATTCGAATATTATAGAAACATTTATATATTAAGCATGCTTTATAAGGCTTCTAAGGGTGGTTTTATGAAAAGAAAAGTAGTCAAGCAAGGACCTGCTACATTTATGGTCAGTCTGCCGAGCAAGTGGGTCAAGCAACAGGGAATAGAGAAGGGCGATGAAGTTGAGGTTGTGGCCAATGGCAATGAACTGAAGATGCATGTAGGACCAAGTCCAGTAGAAAAATTAAAAGAGATCACCATAACATTGTCCCATGAGAACAGGGTTTCTGTAAGATCGATTCTTGGAGGATTTTATAAGAAAGGGTATGATTTGATTACTGTAAACTTTGATAATCAGAAGATATTCAACATTATAAAAGAATCAGTGAACCACCTTATAGGTTTTGACATCACGCACAGAAAACCAGGAAGTTGTGTTATTAAAAGCTATCTTGTTGAAACACCTGAAGAATTCCAGAATACACTTAATAAGATATCTCATACAATAAAGACTGTGCAGGAGATGACAAGGGAGGATTACATCAAGGGGCATTATGAAAGACTTGAGGAATTAATAGATTACAGGTTCTCAGTCTGGAAATTAAGAGACCTTTCCTTAAGAATAATAAACAAAAGAAAGGATTTCAAGGATAATGCAGGCGCCTATTCAATTGTTATCTGGACTCTTGAGAAAATAAACCGGAATTATAAACGGATCTATAAATATCTTGATATGAATCACATTAAAATGAACAAAGAGGTGCTTGTTTATTATGATGATGTAACAAAACTTGTGGATTACATGTTAAAAAGTATCTATAGAAAGGATGTAGAAAGGATTGAATATATGCATAAAGAGCACAATAGATTAACCCAGAAAGCGTTTAATTTGCTTGAGAAACAGAAAAAAGATGCTCCAGTAGTCAGTTATCTTTTTGAGAATGTAAAAAGAGTGCAGGATATATTATCCTCGCTTGTTGCTGTGAATAATTAAAAGAGATTATCCAATTCATAGATTGAATTGATTATTTTATATTCAGCACAGCTCATTATAGGTTCTTCAGATTCATAATTTACAAGAACAGCAAGCATACCCGCTTCCAATGAAGGCTTGATATCCTTGGATATGCTATCCCCTATATAAGTTGAATTCTCAGGTTTTATATGATTCAGTTCCAATAGGTGTCTGAAAGATTCAATGTCTGGTTTTGAAACACCTGTTTCCTTGCAGGCAATGGGATATTCTGTTCCTGTCTCAAGCTTGAAATCCTTCATTTCAAGGCCTAAAACCTCAAAGACTTTTTCTATTGTAGAATACACCTCATTTGTTAGTATGCCAAGAGCACATTTTTTATTTTTTAGATTGTGAATTGTTTCCTGTAGTCTCTGATCTTCAACCAGGATATTTCTGAAATCAATATTTCCTAATATCCTGGCAAGATAATCCCTGCTTGCCCCAAACTCATTGACAAAAACATTGCCATTGGATATATTTCTCTTAACTAAACCAAGGTATTCTTTTACCATGTCTTCAGGAAAATGTTTTATAGCATCAAGTAATGTCTTGTTGCAGATATGCTCATTATATTCACTTATAACTTGATCTGCAGTGCATTCAAGATTCTTCTTGCCTGAGCTCTTGAGTTTGAAGTAAGTGGCATACCTTAAGAATAGATGAGAATCCATAATTGAACCTAATTCTTTGTTATACACCCTGCTTTTATCATACAATGTCCCATCAACATCAAATATAATGTAAGAAGATTTATCTTTGCAACCTTCTAAATTATTTCTGGGTGTCATGCAACATACCTCTCAAACATCCTCTGTGTTTCCTGCACTTTCTCAAGGCCTGGCTGTGTCCATAAGTCATCATCCAGGAGATATACAATCAGGTCAGCAAGATTCCTGTCCTTGACATCTTCTCTGACCTTGTTAAGATAGCTCTGCAAGAGTTCTGGATCATCATAGACCTTTTCTCTGGTAGTCTTGATACCCTCTTTTACAGCAGAATAGCATGTGAAACCATGGCCTTCATTGAAGAGATTATGGCCTGCAGCCATCTTGTACATCACTTGTCCAAGAGAAATCAAGTCATTGTTGCCTCCATAAGCACGATTATTTCTATGAATGTCCCAATATTTTCTTGTAGCTGCACTTAAATCAAGTATAATTGCTCTATCAATATCTTCATCAATCATGAGGTTTCTTTCATGAATATCCCTATGATATATTCCATCTCTTCTTAATTCAAATATTCCATTCAAGATATCAGTTCCATATTTCATTGTATTATCATAAGGCAGAGAGCCTTTGTTCTTTAGAAGATTCTCAAGGGTTTCTCCTTGGATAAAACCTAATTTAATATAGACACCATGCATATAACCTAAAGGTTTAACAACATAATCATGACTTTTCATAAGTGATAATAGATTAAATTCATGCTCTGCTTTAATGGAAAACTTAATTGCATACTGAAAATCTCTTTTTTTGCTGGTCCAATCTTCTGAGTCCTGTCCATGGGCTAAGAAGTTCAGTATCACATAATCCAACACCTCAGATTGGTCCAGTAGTACAATCCCATGAGCTCCTGTGCCAAGAACTCTGAAATCCTGAAAGAAGTTAAAAAGAATCTCTTCTGATATCTCTCTGCTACCAACTCTTTCAATATCAGGCATTGTCCTTCTTTCTTTTAACATGTTTAATATCTTATGAATATATTCCTGCAATTTAGGGTCTTCCGGAATATTGTTTGGTTTTAGACCAATCGAGTAAAGAAGATATATATCAGTGCCAGTAAAATCGGTATTATATTCATTTGCAACATCAGGTGAACAATCAATTATAGACAGCCTTATTATATCCTCCAGATTGAATCTGTAGTCATAATCATTAGCATCAGAAAGTGAGGTTTGCGCCTTGCACAATAGGAATGTTTCTCTCCTGTCAAAACGGTTGTATTTATTCTTAGGCAGTCTAACAAAGTCATAAGCTTTCTGAGGAGTGATCTTCTCCTCTGATAACTTCACAATCTCTTCTCCAGTAAATATCTCAGGATAATTATTAGCTTTGATATAGCATATATTAGCATTAGCCAGGGCAAGTACATCTTCAAAATCAAATCGGGAATCATATTTCTCAACTTCATCAGCTGATAATCCCATATGAGCCATTTTTTGGATATGATCTTTTGGATAATTTTCTGCTAAATCATGTTTCCCTGCCTCAACAATGGATTTCAGAGGATGTTCAACTTTTAAAGAACTTAAATGTCTAAAAGTATAATGTGTTTTAGAACCAGGGAAATCTTTCTTGAATAATTCAATTATGTCAGCACCAGAGAGATGTTCATTGTAACTATTAGCCTTAAATGAAGGAATGCCATTTCTTATAAGCATAACTATATCCTGCCAACTGAATCTAATATCAAATGCATTGGCATCTTTAGCCATAATGCCTTCATTTATCAGATTAAATACTCCCCACCCATCTATCATTTCAAAATCATTAGTTATCTTAGCAGGAATATCATTATAACAGAATAACCAGATATCAGTTGCTTTGAATCTTTGATTATATCTGTTTATATCATCTGATAGAAACCCCATATTTATAAGGTTAACAACATCAAATCCAGTAAAGCGGGAATCATAAGAATTAGCATATTCTGGAAATATGCCTTTTTTGTGTAACAAATAGATGTCATAATCATCAAATCTTTCATCAAACAATAAAGCATCATCTAGGCTGATGCCTGCATTGGATAAATGTTTCAATCCCTTATCGGTGAATCTATCTGAAATACTCATTCCGCATACCTCTCAAAGACCCTTTCTGTTTCCTGCACTTTCTCAAGGCCTGGCTGTGTCCATAAGTCATCATCCAGGAGATATACAATCAGGTCAGCAAGATTCCTGTCCTTGACATCTTCTCTGACCTTGTTAAGATAGCTTTGAAAGAGTTCCGGGTCATCATAGACTGTTTCTCTTATGGTCTTTATATCTTTTTTAACAGCAGTATTGCAGGTGAAACCAGGGCCTTCATTGAAGAGATTGTGGCCTGTTGACATCTTGTAGAGCAGCTGTCCTAATGAGATAAGATCATTATTGCCGCCATACGCCTTGTTTTGTGCATAGACATCATATGGGTCAACAGTTGCAGCTCCCAGATCAATAATCACTGCCCTGTCAATTTTTTGTCTGTTGAACTCTTCCCATTCACCTTCTGAAAAATCAAATCTATTCTCAATGAGAATGTTCCTGTCATGAAGATCCCTGTGATATATGGGTATTCTTCCCTGATAGGCGCCTCTTAGCTCAAGAATGCCCCTTGTGATATCCAAACCATATTTGAAAACATCTTTTATCATAAACTTTCCATTTTTCTGGATCCTTGTTTCCAGCGTCTCTCCTTCAATGTATTCCAGCTGTATTCCAAGGAGATCATGCTTGAATCTCTTTGAATCTTCTTTCAATCTTATCACATGCTCTGGATCAGAGAGCATCGTCAGCAGGATATACTCCTCCTCTGGATTGTCTGTGAATTTCAAAGCCAAGGGATAAATATCACTAAGCCTTACTTTAGGATTGTCCAACAGAACAACTGAATTTGAACCGCTGCCTATCAGTGTCAAATCTTCAAGAACATTAGGCATATCTTTTCTTGTAAATTCCTGCCAAAAAAGCTCCTTGTCGCAGTCAGGATGATAGTTGTATCTTCCAAGAACATAATCCATGACCTTCTTTAGAGAAGGAATGAGCTTATCCCTGATATTATCCGGCTTGACACCAAGCTTATGCAAGACATAGACTTCAGCCTCGTCAAAAATTGGGTCATAATCATTGACATGCCAGTGGCATCCAATATCTAACAGCAGCTCTATAGTTGCTGCGCTGAAGCGTTCATCAAACCCGTAGGCTGTCTTCAGGATGTTTTTGGCTGCAAATCTCCTTATATCCTTGACTGAGAACCTTCCTGCAACCCGATTTGCTTCCTGCGTCCTTATATTGTGTAAGATAAGCTGGTGAACATCTTCAGGGCTGAATTCCGGCCTGTAATCCCTGGCAATATGAGGGGGTATTCTTCGTGAATGGAACAGGGCTATTGACTTAGCATCAAATTTTCTGATATTCTCTGAAGCTTCTCTGACTCTTGAAGCCAGGTCAGGATCATTCAGTTCATCAATAGCCGGGTCAGATATATTTATGTAAGTCTCAGCAGTTGCTCCATCCACCCCGCTCTCCAAAAGCAGGCAGATATCATCACAATCAAACACCTCAGAGAACCCATTGACCTCTCCAGGATAATGCCTTTTTTCATAGAGTTTCATTATTTCTTTGAGAGAGAATCTTTCAGCATATGCATTTGCTGTTTTTGCGGAGATTCCTGCGTCAAAAAGCTTTCTTATATGCCCATTATTGAATCTCCTTCTTGAATATTCATTGAGCTCTGCTGACCTGACAGTGTGCCCAGTCTCTAACTCATAATTTATGATGCCCCATACAGTGAATCTGTCATCAAAGGCATTTGCTATCCATGGAGGCACATCTGAAAGTCTCAGAATATACATATCAAGAGGACTGAATCTATCTGGATCATACTTGCTCCTGAGCTTTTCATTAAGAGTCATCTTTACCACCTCTCTCAAAGAACTCTATGATGGCCTCTTCTACAATATGAGACTTGTTCCTGTACTTTCCTTTCCTAAGAAGGTTCTGAATCTTGGCAACTGTGTCCTCCCCCAGAGAAACACTCATTATGTGCTTCATATGCTAATAATTGTTATTAATCATATATAAAGTTTTCTCTGTATAATCACTATAAAGTAGTATAAACATATCTGGTCTATCAGCATCAGCACATCAAAACCTTTAAAAACAGTCCCTTTCTCAGCTTCTTCATGCATGATGTAATAATAATCGGAGGCGGATGCGGAGGCATGTCTGCTGGGATATATGCTGCAAGGTATGGCCTTTCTGCAATGATCATATCAAAGGAGATAGGAGGCACTCTCAATGAGGCCCACAAGGTTTGCAATTATCCAGGCTATAAAGATATCTCTGGTTTTGATCTCATGTTGAAATTCAAGGAGCAGGCTGAAAGCCTTGGTGTTGAGTTCACTTTTGATGAGGCGGACAAAGTTGAGAAGAAAGACAGATCATTCATTGTCCACACAAAAGGCAGGACCTTTGAGGGCAGATCACTAATACTTGCTTTGGGTCTCCAGAGGCGGCATCTCAATGTTCCCGGTGAGGATAACTTCATAGGCAAGGGAGTTTCATACTGCTATACATGCGATGCTGCTTTCTATAAGGATAAGGTCACAGCTGTTGTGGGAGGATCAGACTCAGCAGCTCTCGCAGCAATACTGCTTGCCCAATACGCTGAGAAGGTCTTCATAATCTACAGGAAAGATGAGCTTAGGTGCGAGCCAATAAACAAGAAAGCTGTTGATGAGAGTGAGAAGATAGAGATAATAACCAACACTAATGTCACAGAAGCAAAGGGAGACGACAAGCTAAAATCAATAATGCTTGACAGGGAATTCAACAGCAGTGATGACCTTGCAGTTGACGGCCTTTTCATAGAGATTGGATCCATACCTTCCACAGTCCTTGCAGAGCAGATAGGTGTAGAGATTGATGACACAAACCTGATAAAAGTCGACAGGTCAAGAAAGACCAACCTTGAAGGAGTGTACGCAGCAGGAGACTGCACAGACACTCCTATGAAACAGGCAATAACTGCAGCAGCAGACGGAGCAGTGGCTGCTTTCAGCACTTATCAATATATAAAGAAAAAGAAAGTAGAAAAATATTGATTATTTCTTCCTGATGTACATTACCAGACCTGCTATGCCTATCAGTCCTGCTATTATCAGAATCATTCCTAACAGTGGCCAAAGGCTGCTTTTCTGATCTGTTCCGACAACAGCTCCGGTTATATCATCCATGCCAGAATCATCTCCAGAATCACCATCTATCTCTGGTTCAGGTTCAGGAGCTATGTAATTGCACGTCCTTGTCTCGTCTGGCTTCCTTTCATCTGTATCGCAGGCATTGATGTCCTCACATGTCCTTGTCTGCTCTTCAGACTGAGGGCATTCTTCAGGAGTCCAGTCATCACATATCCAGTTCTCACTGCACTCATCTTCAGAACTGTACAGGATGCCTCCTCCGCTGCTGTGGCTGCTTCCATCATCATCGTCATCATCGTCAACCACACAATAATCAGATCCTGAGCAGTCCTCATCTACATTATTGCAGTGAACCTCAGAAGCTCCTGGATATATTCCTGCATTATTGTCATTGCAGTCACCAGCAGTAGCTGATGCTGAGTAGTTAGCAGGAAGTGATCCTCCAGTGCAGAAAGTCTCTGCTGTTAGAATTGTGAAACCATCTGAATCCTTGTCTGCATACCCTGTGAGTTCTGTGAATAATGATGCATCAGTATCATTGCAGTCTGTTCCGCCGCATGCAGAATCATCATATCCATCACCATCAGAATCAGGACACAACATATAAAGAGTGAAGTTTTCAAGCAGTGCAGATCCTGAAGCGCTGATGTTTCTTTCTTGATTACTGTATGAAGCAAGAGATACCACCATAGTGTAATTGAGTGTATCACCCACACTTGTTGAATAATAGCCTGCACTGTTAGTATTCACAGACTTTATCAGGCTTGAACCCTGCTTAACCTTCACAACAGCGTTGTTCAAAGGATCAGTAGTATTTTTCACATAACCTGAAAGTGATACTGTAGCTACAGGGACAAGATCAAATTTAACTGTTGAATCAGTACTCAGAGGAGTTGTATTGCTGTCTCCTGCATACACACCTATAGAATCAACTTTTATGGTATACAAAGGGGCAGTCTCATCAGTTATTGTGAGTGAATAGGCCCCTGAACCATCAGTTGTTCCGCTTGTCTCAAGTATATTGCCAGGCACCTTCAATATGGAAACCTGAGCTCCAGATATTGGAGTGCCCTGCCCTGTGACCTGGCCAGTTATGACCCACGCAGATGCGCAGGGCAAAGCTATGACCATCAAAAGCAAGCATGCCATCAATTTATTATTTCTTGTCATTTTTTATACCTCCTTTTTAGAATCAGCTTGGAGGTGGAGTGCAGTCTATATACAGGTTCTTTGTTGTTGTCTGCCCTGCTGTTATTGATATTGCTTCCCCACCATATATTGTGCATGGATTCATTATGTATCCATCACCAAGTTCATAACCTGCTAGAATGCTGTAGGTCTCTCCGCTGAGTGTTGAGCTTGGAAGCCCAACAACAGAATAGGTTCCCCATCCTGAAACAACTTTCTGGATTATTCCAGTGCTGTCGTTAACAAATAGAAGCGCCCCTTTAGAACTAAGGGTAAGATCCTGTACTGTTCCGCTTACGCTACCTGCTATTGAGGTGTCTGGCTCAAGAACAGGATCAGCAATGTTGATTGAACCTAATCCACTTGTATAAGCAGAACTCTGCTCTGTTATAAAACCAGGTTTTGAGAAATCATTATAAGAATCTCCACCTGAGTTTAAGTGCATAGAATAAGCACCGTACTCATAATTGCTCAAAGAACTGAAAGCACTTTCAGCAATAGATTCTCCAGTATAGGATGAAGCAGCTATGTTTCCTTCAACATAAGCATCCACCAACACATTAAATAAACCATGTGAATAACTGGATGTTGAGACATCTCCTGTTAAAGCCATATCAGCTCCGCTGCAGTCTTCATCATAACTGTTTCCAGGAATCTCTGTCTCACCTGGATTCCTGGATGCATCACTGTCATCACAGTCAGCTTGCGGGCTTGGAGCTTCCTCATGACCTGCAGGAAGGCTTTCTCCACTGCAGACCTGCTCTGGATCAGCCAAAGTGTAGGTATCACCATCATTATCAGAGTAACCAGTGAGGTTCTGCCATCCGCTGTCTTCAGTATCATCGCAATCCTCTGGATTGTGTGTCTTTGTATACCCATCAGGTATTGTGCCGTCTGTGCAGATATCAACTGCATCACCCACAGTGTATGAGTCCCCATCTGAATCAATATAAAGGCTCTGCAATACCCATACAGATCCATCATCATCATTGCAGTCTGTGTCACTATAAACTCCATCACCATCATTGTCAACAATACCTGTTAATCCCTCTTCAACAACCATCCCTGCTGTCATGACAGTCCTGTACTTCTGTGTTGACTCAATATAGAATGTCTTTGCCCATCCTTCAACTATCCAATAATCTGTGATATTATCCATCCTCATCTGAGTTACATAAGTTGACTGATTGCTGAATCCAGGTTTTCCAATCATCTGGTCAAATGCAACAGCATGGTTTGAGAAGTTCATTGTTCCCCAGTCATCTCCCTCTTTCCTGACTCTGAAAGAATGCTGAGTGTTCTCTGCAAGAGAATCAACATCAATCTCAGCCTTGTTTTTCACAATTATCTTACTTCCTGGAAGGGATCTTGTCATGTTAACTCTAAATCTTAGAACATCATATGGAAGCACATCATTCACATCCAGCATGTCAAGAACCTGATAGCCAGGTGAAGTCTCAGGATTCCAGTATTCCATTATACCTATGAAATCTCCATTAAGCTCCTCTCCCTGATATATAACATCAAGATTGAAGTTTCCCCACATCTGGGTTGTATGATAAGGATTATCAAGATTCAATTCAGCATAATCAAGATTCTTTGTTGTCGCAAACCAGAATCCGTCAAGTGTAAGTGTTCCTATCACATCTGTTCCATTAGTAAGATCAAACTCAAACACTCCTTCATCAAGGTATCTGCTCCAGCAGCCCTGTCCAGTATTGCATGCATTGCCCTCTCCTGAATGTGTGCTCAGAATTGAAGGAGCATCCCAAGGATCAGCAGGAACTATGAAATCAGCTGAATCACGGTCATCACCTTCTATCTTGAAGCTTATATACTCCCCTTCTGAAGCATATGCAAAAGTAATCATAATCAGTGCAAACACGCACATTGGTATCATAATCTTCTTCATCTTTTCACCCTCCGTATGAGAATTACAATATAAAGAGATATAGTTAGTTTATAAATGTTTTGGATATTTCGCAGGTAATTAAGACTATGAAGTATGAATCATAGATTATATATTGTAAGATATATTACCAAGAACAATATTTAGAGGACATGATCTGTCTTTCACCGCAAGATTTATATATTCTGATTAAGGAATAATGATGATAACTAAAAAGGTGATATAATGGCTCAGCACAAGAACCAAAGAGTGGGCGTGTTCGTGGATGTCCAGAACATGTATTATTCTGCAAAGCATCTCCATCATGCAAAAGTCAGTTTCTCAAATATACTGAAAGATGCTGTAAAGCAAAGGCAGCTTATAAGAGCTATCGCATATGTGGTGAAGGCAGATCTTCAGGAGGACAAGAATGTGTTCTTTGATGCTCTTGAGAAGATGGGATATGAAGTGAAGTCCAAGGATCTTCAGACATTCTACGGCGGAGCAAAAAAAGGAGACTGGGATGTGGGCATTGCGATGGACATAATGAAGATGGCCTCAAAGCTTGATGTTGTAGTTCTTGTCTCTGGAGACGGAGACTTCCAGGAGCTTCTGGAGCATGCCTCTGCACTCGGCTGCAGGACAGAGGTACTTGCTTTCGGCAAGGCTGCATCCTCAAAGCTGAAGAATGAAGCTGATCTTTTTATAGACATGGATAAGTCAAAGAAGTTTATTATAAAGGGGAGATAATCTCATGGTAGAGCTCCTTAAAAAGGACAATTTTGATGATAAGATAAGAGGAAAGGCCCTGATAAAGTTCTCTGCAAGATGGTGCGGATCATGCACAATGATGACTCCGCTGTTCAGCGAGCTCTCCAGGGAACTCAAAGGCAAGGCAGATTTCTTCAGGGTCAATTTTGATGATGACAATGAGATTGCTGAAAGGTATTCTGTTGAGAATGTGCCCTGCATAATATTGCTGGAAGATGGTGTTGAGAAAGGCAGGATAACAGGTTTCCAGACTAAGGAATCATTGAGGAATAAGATTGAGGGGATTATAAAATGACAAAGAAAAACAAGGCAAAGAGCTCAAGAAGCTCAGGTAAAAGCAAGAAAGGCTCTGGAAGCAAAAAGAAGGCTTTGATAGTCTATTTCAGCGCCTCAGGCAACACAAAGAAAGTAGCAGAAGCCATAGCTGAAGGACTAAAGTCTAAGCTGAAGGTTGATGTAACGCCAGTATCAAAGGCTTCTGTAAAGGAGATAAAGGACGCTGACATTGTAGGCATGGGCTCAGGGATATACATGTGGAGCGCTGCAAAGCCGCTGAAGAAGTTTGTTGAATCCCTGCCTGTATTGCAGGAGAAGGTTGCATTCACTTTCTCAACAAGCGGTTTCGGAAGGGACATGCAGCTGAATTCTCTTAAGGTTAAGATGAACAAAAAAGGACTGTGCGTAGCAGACTCATTCTCTGTCAAAGCATATGACACATGGGGGCCTCTTAAGCTGATCGGCGGAATAAACAAGGGCAGGCCTGACAAGGATGACATGAAGAAGGCTACAGAATTTGGAGAGAAGATTGCTGATATGTTCTGATATAATAAATTTTATATACTTATTCTTTTTATCTACTCTAGAATGATAAATAGTCAAGCAGAGAACACCAGGATAGAGCATATTTCCAGGCTTTTTGACATAGTATCAGAGGGTTATGAAGGCCCGGAAGCTGACAAGCTTAAGCTTGAAGCTGTCAAATGGCTCAAGAAATACTCTGAAGTAGGGCCAAACAGGTTCGGTGTTGTCAAGATAAGCGGAGCATCAATAGAAAAGCATCTTGATGAATTCACAGACCAGATAAGTGTTCTTTCAGGACTTGGATTGAATATACCAATAATCTATGGTTGGGGAGATACATTATCAAAAAGGCTTAAAGAGCTGAATGAGATGGATGGCGTTGACATAAAATCATCATTCCATCCAGAGACAAATGACAGGATAACAGACATGCTTACAATGTACCTTGTCAGAGGGATGTCATCTGAATATGGGGGAATAATAGAGACAGCTCTGCAGAATAAAGGAATCAGAGCAAGACTCTGTAAAGGTATCTTCCATGCTGTGCAGAAGAATCTCCCAGGCATTGATGATTCCCATTATACAGGCAGGGTATGGTATGCAGACACAAGAGAGATTGATCAGCTTGTAAGAGATAGCATAATGCCTGTTGTGTCTCCCATAGGAGTTCATGCAGATACAGGAGAGAAGTATAACTGCAATGCAGACAACTCAACAAGCGTGCTTGCATACACAAGAAAAGCAGAAAAGATTGTAATGGTCACAAACACTGGAGGGATTCTAGATGAGAAAGGAGAGATTGTATCACAGATAATGCTGGACCAGGACCATAATCCAATAGATGCGCCTGAACTCTATGGTGGCATGGCCAAGAAGCTAGAGACTGCAATAGATACATATATCAAGTTAGCAGAGTGCGGATACACACCTTCAATACAAATAACTGCACCAGGAAACCTGGTAGCAGAATTGTTTACAGATGCCGGAAAAGGCACCTGCATAAAAAAAGCAGAATAATATTACTTTTTCTCTTCAGACTTTTCCTCTGGATTCTCTTCAGCAGTCTTCTCTTTCTCCTCAGGCTTTGGCTCCTCTTTCGTCTCTTCTTTAGGTTTCTCTTCTGGAGCCTCTTCTTTCTTTTCTTCTGCCTTTGGTTCTTGTTTAGGAGCCTCTTCCTTCTTATCTTCAGTAGGAGCTTCTTTCTTCTCCTCTGGCTTTGCTTCTTCCTTCTGCTTCTCTTCTGCAGGTTTTGCTTCAGTTACTGCTTCTTTGGATTCACTTTCTTTAGGCGACTCTCCTTCAGGAGCTGCACCTTCAGCAGGAGCCTCTGCAAAGAGATTCTCCTTGCCTGCCTTTGTGATCATGACATTTACCTGCGCAGTCTTTGCGTATATTGTGTTGCCTGCAACAGTCTTTCTCTGCCTCATGCCTTTCATTGTCCTGAGGCCTTTAAGCTGCTTGTCCCTGTACTTCCTCTTGTTGTTTACTCCTACTCCGCTTACCTCAAGCACCTTTGATCTTCCTGCACCTGGAATGTCTTTTCTCATAGGAAATCCTGCATAATCAGAGCCTCCGGTTATCTTGAACTCGTATCCTGTGAAATCTATTGACTCTCCCTTGAAAGTATCGCCTATTCTCTTTCCTTTCAGAGCAAGGGCTGCATCATCTTTAAGCTCTCTCTGCACACTCTTCCCTGTCTTAGGGTCAGAAATTACAATCTTTAGTTCCATTTTTATTCCTCCCGAGGCTTAGGCTGTTCTTACAGCTTGTCCATATAGGATGCCTCAGCAATATATCATATATATGTTTTGAGGCCATTTATAAAGCTTTTGGTGTTGTATTGGCGTGTGCCCTAAGAGTACATGAGAATCCCTATGATTATTATTATTTGGAGCAGTGCCTGCGAGACATACATTATTATCAGGGGAATCTCTCTGTGCAATATACCATAGATTCCGAATATCAGTGAAATAAGAAAATAAGAACCCCAGGTGAAGGGGGAAACAGCATCCGCGCTTTTCTCCATGAATATCTTGAATACCTGCGGAAGAGTCATTAT
>WJJV01000066.1 GCA_014729495.1 Candidatus Woesearchaeota archaeon | reverse complement strand
TGTTACCGGAACAATAGATGATTTCTATTGTACAGGATCTACAGATATAACATGTGAACATACTTGGACTATGACTAACTTAAATTCTGGTGTGTATACTTTTAATGCAAAGGCCAGAGATAGTAATCCTGATAACAGCATAGTTGATTATGGTACTTCTATTACGGTAAATGTTGTTGGATCTAACTCCGCCCCATCATTCTATCCTAGTGACTCTGATATCACAATTCTGTTCAATAATAATCCTATCCAGCCTGGCGAGAGCCTGGTTCTTGAGATCGCTGCTAGTGATGATGAGGGTCAGGATATCTCTTTTTCTGTTGAAGGCACTGATCCAGGTTCTACAATTAAAATAACATGTTCTTCTCCTCAGACAAATGTTCAATGCGCTAGGTATACTTCAGGATCTTTATCTACTTCTACTAATGTCGCTATAAAAATACAGGATTCTGAAGGAGCGTCACACCAATATTCTTTCCCGATCACAGTCCAGTCATGCACTCCTGGTTCTACTCGGGACTGCCTTAAGCAGGATGGTGTTTGCTCTGGAAGCCAGGAGACCTGCACTTTGGGCACCTGGCCAGGATGCACTTCTACAACCTACAATGATCATGCAACAACAGTATATGGTGTTGATTACCAGTCCACAGAGAGTCTTTGCGATGGTTATGATAATGACTGCGATGGAACTGTTGATGAAGGATGCACTACTGGCCTCTGTGGGAGTGTGACATGCGATTCTTATGAGACTTGCTGCAATGATGTCTGCACTGACACCAGCTTTGACAACAGGAATTGCGGTGAGTGCGAGCGTAATTGTGAGGTGGTATATGATTTTAATCTGCCTCAGTTTTCACATGTGGGCTGCAATGTTGGAGAGTGCGACTTTGTATGTGCTGTCGCTTATGCTGATTGCAATGATGACATAAGCATCAGTAATCCTGATTCAGATGGCTGTGAAGTAAGAATAGTTGATGACACTGAAAACTGCGGTTGGTGCGGAAATGACTGCACTTTGATGTCTAATGTTGAAAGCTCTTCATGCTTTGGCGGCTATTGTGTGATTGATGGATGCAGTCCTGGATATGGTGACTGCAATGATGATACAGGCGATGGATGCGAACTGAATCTTGACACAGACCCTTACAACTGCGGATCATGCGGGGCGTCATGCTATGAACCTACTGCTTCTGACTCTCATATTGCAACTGCTTCATGCTCTGATGAACAATGCTCTATTGTAACTTGCGATATCAATTATTATAACTTTGATGATCAGTGGAATAATGGCTGTGAATCTGGTTGCATAAAGACAACTGGTCAGGAGACTGCAGAGACTTCCTGCTCTGACAATCTTGACAATGACTGCGATGGAAACACAGACTGCGCTGATTCTGACTGCACTGGAACTGTTGAATGCTCCTGCACAACAGGAGATACAAATAACTGCGGCATTGGAGTGTGCTCTCAGGTCAGGCAGACATGCACCAATGGAGTATGGCCTGGCTGCACTCTCTCAGATATACCCAATTATGAATCCTCAGAGAACACCTGCGATGACCTTGATAATGACTGTGATGGAAGCACTGATGAGGGATGTGATGACGACGATGACTCTTGGTGCGATATCAACATGGAGGTAGTGGACAAGCCTTCCTCCTGTCTGAACGGCTCTGGTGACTGCGATGACAATAATGAGACATTCCATCCAAAGGCTGAGGAGAAGTGCGATGGCATTGACTCTAACTGCAATGGCATACCTGACTATGAGGAGAAGAAGTCTGACTTCACAAACCTCTGCTCGTGCAATTTCATAAAGGATGCACTGAGCACTTATACTGTCAGCATAGGAAGTGCAGGCAGTTTTGGAAGAGCGAGCGTAGGAGAGGTGGCATCTTTCTCTGGCTCTGGTGATGCGATAAGGTTCAACTGGGACTTTGGGGATGGAGGCACGAGCACAGAGGAAGACCCATCCCATGTATACACAAGCCCGGGCAACTACACTGTCACTTTAGTAGGATGGTATAATAATGAATGCTCTGGAACAGACACTGCAGAGATAGAAGTGAGGGGCTGCACTTCAGACAGTGATTGCGCCATAAGCCAGGAATGCATTGATGGAACATGCGTGCAGAAGGATCCAGAAGAGCAGCAGACACTGATAAGCATACTCTCTCCTAAAAGCCAGCTGTATGAGGAGGCAGCAGTGCCTCTTGAGTACTCTACAATTCCAGTCAACCTTCAGTGCTCTTACTCGCTCAAGAACGCAATAAACTCAAATCCCACATTCACCACAATACAATCTGAAACCAACTCAATATCAGCCAATGAAGGCGACAACACCCTGACAATCAAATGCCAGAACAGGACAGCATCTGTGCAGTTCAGGGTGTTCACAGATGATGACAATGTATTTGATGAGATGAAAGGCAACAGGACAGACGACAGCATATTCGACTCACTGAAAGACAAGGGCATTGAGCAGAAGCTCTCAGAAGAGGAAGCGCAGAGGTTCCTGCTTGACCTAATTGACCAGTTTGACTTCACAATAACCAAGATTGTCGAGAACATAGGGGGTTCATCATATCTAATGTTCAATATCAAGAACTCAATGCCTCTCAATGCCCAGTCATTCAACATTACGCTCAAGATACCCAAGGATGTTGCAGAGAGCGCAGCCCAGATAGAGTCAGAACAGGAGTTCATCATAATAGATGATGATCCGATAATAAGCTTTGCTGTCAGCTCCCTTGCTCCTGAAAAGACCCACAGCATCAGGCTGATAATCAACAGCACAGTGACAAAGGACATGCTTGACAGGATTGTGGTGGATACTGACATAGACCTTGAGGCACTGCTTGCGAAGCAGAAGGCAACTGCAGATGCACTGAAGATATCCAGGATGTTTGAGGAGTATGACAAGGATGGAGAGAGATACACCAGGATAAGCCTCAGGCTGAATCCCAAGAAGAAGATGAACGGGCTCTCATTATACGAGCGCATACCAAAGTGCCTGGCAAAGCACATTGATGACATCCAGATGGATGAGGCAATAAGGCAGCAGATAAAGGTGCTGAATCCTGACCCTCTTGTGATGTGGCAGTTTGATGAGATGGCATCAGAGAAGGAGTTCTCTTACGAGGTCAAAGGGGTCCTTTCAGAGGCTTGCAAGAAGCAGATAGCTGCAATGGGAATAGCTGACGAGCTGGGGCTGGATCTTGAGCAGGGGATGAGCATATGGAAGATAATACTCCCTCTTATAGTAATCCCTCTTATAGGCGGCCTGATAGCATATGTAGAGAAGTTCGCTCCAAAAGGAAAGAAGCAGATAAGGACTCCTGAGCTCAGGAAGGCTGTGGAAACAGCAGAGAAGCCCAGGAAGAAAGATACCTCAAAGCAGAAGCCAAAAGTCCCTGTTCCCAAGAAGCCGGAAGCACCAGCTCCAAAGAAGAAGTCATTTGAGGATGAGCTTGACAGCGAGATAGACAAGGTACAGAAGCAGCTTGAGGAAGAGATGAAGTAAGATTTCTATATTGTTTTTATGCAGTAACAATGGACTCATACATGGTCAGCAAGGAAAGTTTAAGGCATTAACTGCAGCAGCAACCCAGAACTCATACACGGTCAAAGAGGAAAGTTTTTAACTTATATGGCAGCAACAACAGAAAATGCTTTGCATTTTCTTAGTTGCAAAAGCTCTGTATTTGCAACAACAATATTGCCAGCAGACGGCTAAAAAGAAGATTCTATAAATTATAAGCAGCAGCAACATTGGATTCGTACACGGTCAAGACCTCACTACGTTCGGCCTTGCCCTATTCGCAAAGGGAATTCCCGAACTTGCGTAACGGGAATTTCCTCTGCACTCAGTACTCATCCTTGCTGCTGCCTTAACTTTGTTGTTGCTGTCTAGCTAAAGCTAAGAGTCAGCGCCACCTCGCCGATGTCGGGATAGTAGTGCCTGACCGGCGAGGCTAGGAGAAGATTGCAATACAAACAACTCAATCCATCGCCACCTATCCGACATAGGGATAGCAGCACCGTATCAGAGAGGCTAGGTGAAAATAGCAATAAAACAGAATGCATTCTGAGACCCAAATTCAATATTAGACTAAATAACCAATCACTTTCCTGACATAAGATTCTCAGCTACTTTCATTACCCTTTGCGTGGCCTTGCCATCCATCTTATAGGAATGCTTGTAGGCGTATTTCCTGCTGTTCTTCTTCAGCCTGCTGATTGTCTTCCTGTCAAACAAAGCCTTTCTCAGAGCCTTCTCCAGATCCTCAGGCCTGTACACTCCCAGGGCTGCTCCTTCAGACACATAAGGTACCATATCCGGCCTTCCGGATGTGTTCAAGACTACAACAGGCTTTCCCATCATTATTGCCTCCAGCCCTGTAGTTGAGTGCATTGTTATTATTGTATCGCATGCATATATCATCTCAAGAGTGTTGCCTTCCTGTACAGCTTTTATCTTGATTCCCAGCTCTTCAGCCTTGTCATAGTATGGTTTCATGCCTCCCAGCTCTCTTGGATGAAGTTTTACAAGAAGCTGTGCATCCTTCATACCTTTTACTGCCCTAAATACTATGTCTGCCTGGCCAGGAACGTCTTGTGTTGTCCATAGTATGAGTTTCTTATTCCTATCAAGATCTATGTCCCTGAATACCCTGCGTTTTCTGAGATGATCCCCCACAAGACAGTCATATCTCGGCTGTCCTGTAACTTCCACTTTGTCAGCAGGATAATTGCCTTGCTTTATGAGTATCTCCTTTGTGTAGGGTCCATACACAACAGTCTTGTCAGCTATAGGGCATAAAGGCTTCTCAATTCTGTGCCCTATCTCTCCTTTAATATGCATGTATTCAAAAGAATCTTCTGTTATATAACCATGCTGTACAGCTATTATTGGAATCTGTTTTATTCTCGCTGCCGTGACTATGGATCTACCATATAATCCTGTTTCATCTATCACAAAAGCCAGCTTAGGTGCTAGATAGTCATACATCTCAAGCCCTCCCTCAATGTATAATATGGCCAGAAAAGTCCTTCTCTTGAATGCAAAATCAAGCCAGGGCTTGAGCAAAGGTAGGAGATCAACCCCTTCATATGTGGCTTGCTTTATTCTTGCTCGCTTCCATCTCTTATAGATCTCTTTGCATTTCTTTCTTGCGTATCTTTTTATCTTACTTGTGAAGAAATACTCAAATGGGAACTTTGACATCTCCAGTTTCTTGGAATAGTCAATATCCGCCACCATTGTACTGTACTTCTTATCAGCTTTTCTTATTATATACCCCAGCACAGAATCCTCCTTTATCTTATATCCATCCTCTTTGATGACTTCTCTTGTCCATGATGTATATGTAGAGAATATGATATCTTTATGAGTCATCTTTGGATTTCTTGCTTTGACAAGCCACTTTCTTATCAAATGCTTTGCTTTCAGTGCATAATCAATGAATGTTGCATGCATAATCTCATGATTATTATAGATATTATTCTCTGCTTCATCAAAAAGCTGCTGCACAATATATGCCACTATGTTGTTGCCATGAACAATCACCTTCTTAGGATTGACCTTTTTGATTATTGCCTTAATGCTGCTCACATACCATATCATGTTCTTTGTCATATCCCACTTGAAGAAGCTGTCATAGAGCCAGAAGTCAAAGAACCACCACAGGGATATGTTCCTGTAAGTGATATTCTTTATACCACTTGTATCAGACCATCTCTTGAGCCATAGCATGGAATCCTTGTTTATCTTCTCAGCCTGCTTTGGTGTTATAAAATCACTTACTGTGATGAAATTCAGAAATTCTGATCTCATAGCTGATGAGGTTGAGTCATTCAGGCTGACAACAATATCATCTTTTCTGGATTTGATTTTCTTTGCTGCTCTCGGCTCTGAGACAAGTATCAGTGTCTTCATACCACGCTTATAATGGCCTGTATTTATATTGTTTATGCTATACTGAATAGCGAGAGAACAAATAATCTTACTGAACAGGTGTGCTGGATTCACTGGCCTTTCTGAAGCCTGTCTCTTATCCTGTTGGTGATATCCTCTATCTTCTCAGGATCCTCGTCAGCATTGTTGGGCTTGCCAGGCTCAAAAGGCTTCTTTCCGCTCTCTACCATCTCTTGCACAAAAGCCTCAGTAGGGTCAGATGGTCTCTTCCTGTCAGGCTCTGCATGTTGAGAGATCGGCTTGTCAGGATCTGGCTGGGGCTCTGCTGGCTCAGGTTCAGATGGTTCAGGCTCTTCTGGTTCTGCAGGAGGCTCATCCTGGGTATGAGGACTTTCCTGCTCCTTATCTTCAGCTGCACCTGGATAATCAAACTCCATATCCTTGGGTAATATAATAGAATATATAAAATTTGCTCAAATATTTATACTTTCAGGCCTTTCTCCCTGAATATAGATCTTGTGCCATATCTGGAAGTTCATCAAAGTCCACATCTGCCTTGCATAGTACATCTTTGATCTTGAGAATCCATCAAACATCTTCTTGATCTGATATTGGTTGAACAGACCGTGCTTTGAGACCTCTTTCTCTGACAGTAAGGATTCCACAGACTCCTTTATGTCTTTCTCTATCCATCTGTCTATGGGAACAAAAAATCCCTGTTTCTTTCTTGTCAGCACATCTTTTGGAAGGCTGTCATTCATAGCTCTCTTGAAAATGTACTTCCCTCCCTGGCCTTTTAACTTCATCTTGTTGGGTATCCTGAAGGCAAGGCTGACTACTTCATGGTCGCATATTGGGACCCTTGACTCAACAGCCCATGCCATTGTTGTCTTGTCAACATGGTTGAATATGTTGTCTACAAGGAAGTGGTTGCTTTCAAGATACATTACCTGATCCATGTAGCTGTGTTTACTGCGGAAATACTTCTTCCTGTATTTCTCTATAAGGCTTACATCAAAATCCTTTCTGATGAGATTCTTCCTCTCTTCCTCGTCCATGACTGAGATTATAGCAAGATAGAACTCTGCCTTGTTGCCAGAAGAGCTTATGAAATCAACAAACTTCTCTGCTCCTTTCTCTCCGAATGCAGTAAGGAACTTTGAGAATCGCTCTACAAGGAAGTCAGGTGTTGCCCTAACTGCAAGAGGAAGCAGGCTCTTCTTAAGCTGCTTTGGCATGAGATTGAATTTTCCTCTGTGCTTTAGGAAATCAAAGTGCTGGTATCCTCCGAATATCTCGTCACCACCTGCTCCGTTCAGCACAACACTGACATGCTTTTTCACAAGCCTTGAGAGAAGATAACTTGGTATCACAGCAGGGTCTGCGAGAGGCTCGTCAAGATGCCAGCATATCCTGGGCAGCTCCTTGACTGAGGGCTCGCAGTATATCTCCTTATGGTCTGTGTTGAAATACTCAGCTACCTTTCTTGCGTACTTTATGTCCTCTATTCTCCGGTCATTGCCAAAGTCAACAGAGAAGCTCTTGACATCAGCTCCCAGCTCCTTCATCATGGCCACGATAGAACTTGAGTCAATGCCTCCTGAAAGGTAGACTCCCAGAGGCACATCGGATATCAGCCTCTTCCTGACACTCTCCTTCAATGTATCATGGAGCTTTCTTGCAAAATAATCCTCGCTCTTGTTCTGGATGTCAATATTTATATCCCACCATCTCTTTATTGAAAGCTCTTTCTTGCTTAGGTCATATATTGCATAATGCCCCTGCATAAGCTTCAATACATCCTTCATCATAGTGCTCTCATCAGTATTGTACCTGAATGCAAGGAACTTATTAAGCGCCTTATGCTCCACCTCTCTGCTTATTTCATGCTCAAGTATGGCCTTCAGCTCAGAAGAGAATATGAAATTCCCGTCTTTGCTATAATAATAAAGAGGTTTTATTCCAAGCCAGTCCCTCGCAAGAAACAGGATCTTCTTATTTGAATCATAGATGCAGAAAGCGAACATGCCATTGAACATCTTAAGGCAGTCAAGTCCGTATTCCTCATATGCATGTACAATCACCTCAGTGTCAGTGTCTGAAACAAACCTATGGCCCTTCTCCTCAAGCTCTGCCTTTACTGTCTGGAAATTGTAGATCTCTCCATTATACACTATCTGTATGCTGCCATCCTCATTTGCCATTGGCTGATGGCCTTTCTTTGAGAGATCAAGGATAGAAAGACGCTGATGAGCCAGTGATACATTCCTGTCTGTGAAGATGCCGGAATCATCAGGTCCCCTATAAGATATCACAGAAGACATCCTTCTGGCAAGACTCTTATCATCCCAGTTGAAACCTACAATCCCGCACATGCCAACAGAAGATGCACCTTGATTTAAAAAGGTTTTCCAGAGCTGACTGGAATATAATATGGGCTATTTCCTTATAAGTTCAGAAAGTTTTGCCTTTTTGAGCCTATATGCTTAGCATCATTTGTTTTTTCTGGCAATGACCATGAATCCCACACTCAGATTCCACATCGGCCCTTTCATAACATACTTCATTATGGAGTAAAGGAATCCAAGACCTTCTGGGATAACAAATTCCGGCTCGTAACCAGTTTTCCTGAAATACCTCTTTAGTCTGCTGTATGAGAACAGCTCTGTGACCTCATAACCGCAGGTCCTTTCCTTGTTGAAAGCTTTTATGTATGATTTCTGGGCTCTTTTTGGAAGGAATGTTAGGAATGGCAGACCGTAATGGCCTTCCTTCCACCAGTACTTGTTGTTTGTAGTGAGGAACACAATGCCATCATCAGAAAGGCATCTCTTTATCATCTTCAGGAATCCTATCTGATCCTCGATGTGCTCTATGACCTCAGAGCATATTATTATGTCAAACTTCTTGCTGCAGTTATTCAGGTAGTCAAATACACTGCTCTTTGTGAAAGAGACTTTCTTTCCCCTGAACTCAGGGCTTCTCCTTATGTCAACTCCATGAAGAGACCTTATGTAAGGCAGAAGAGGCAGTGATACCCTTCCATTCCAGCATCCTACATCAAGCACTCTTGCATTCTCCAAAGGCTTTTTATAGCCTTTCTTGATTGTCTTCAGAATGTCAAAACTTATCCTGGCCATATTATCCCTCTTATGAATCCCAATGCATACATAAGATGCTGCAGAGGCAGCAATATCAGGCTGATTATTGAGTGCTTCATCCTTGTCTTCTGGATAACACTAGCTGCTGTCAGGATGTCAGCTGCAGCATAAACACCTGATACAAAAGCCAGTATGTAAAGTCCTGTAAGGCTGAACAATGACCAGATCAGTATGCCTGTGAATATTATGAGTGCTGCAACAGGCACAAGCCCGTACCATCTTATCCTGAGAAACTCTATATTCTTGTGCTTCTTCCATATCCTGGCAGTCGCTTCGCCATACTTGAACATCCTCCTCACAAATCCCTTAATGCTGCTTGTCCTGTGATGCCATACAACAGCATCAGGAATTGCAAGAAATCTCACTCCCTGCTTGCTGAGCCTGTAATTGAACTCTCCATCCTGGCCTACTATAAGATTCTCGTCCTGCTTGTTCTTCTTCCATAACTCTTTCCTGTACATTGAGTTGCAGTTGGGAAGCGAAGGCACTATCTGCTCCTCGCCTGAGACAGCGACCTGTGCAGAGCCTCCTCCGCCTAGAAGAGTCTGCTCCATTGCCCCTATTGTCTTAGCCATCTTATTGTCTGTCTTTGGCACAAGATTAAGTCCGCCGATCACATCGATGTCCTTCTCGCTCTTCCTTACCTGCTCCATCCTTGTGACAAGTGTCTTCAGCCATCCTTTATCAGCTATGCAGTCAGCATCTGTGAAAGCAAAATACTTTGCCTTGCTGCTTGCCTTTGAAGTGCCAATATTGCGGTTGGCAGCAGAACCTTTTTTCCTTGACTGCAGAACCTTAATTTTCCTGCTGTAAGGCCTAAGAGCTTTCTTCACAGCATCTGTGGCATTCTTGTCAAGTACTATTATTATCTCATACCTATTGTTTGGATAATCCTGATTTAGGAGAGAAGCCACGCACTCTATGATGTACCTTGCCTCAGATTTTACAGGAACTATTATTGATACAAATGGAAGCATAGTATCTAATCAACAATGTTATTTTATAAATCTTTTGAATCCTTTCTGAGTCTGTTCTTGATTCTTGATTCCCTGACTTTTCCGAGAAGAGTTATCAACAGAATTCCACCTACCAGGTTCACGAACACCACACTGAGTATTGTATTGGCAAGCGTCGCAGCTCCGTACAGTTCAAGGCTTCCTCCCATAAGGTTGAAAAGGAATATCATGACAGCATCATTGATTCCTATTCCTGAAGGTATGAATGACAGTCCTCCTATGAGGAGGGATATCGAAAGCACCATGACATAATAGATGTATGCCATTTCAATGCCTATGGAATTCCCTATGATCATCAGCCTGTATGCTCCTACAAGCCAGAGGACAGCTGAGATGAGTATTACCTTTGCCAGGAAATGCGGGCTGGCCATTGCCTTGAATATCTGATTGACCTCATCAGGAGTCAGCTTCTTTTTCTTCATAAATCTCTTGGCAAGACCCATTTTCATTATCCTTCCAGAGAATATCTTGGCAGCAATTATGACTGTAACTATGAGAGCTATGAATGCCGCCATCCACATGATGGTGAATATAAGTTTTACCTTCAGCACGAAATAAAGGAAAAAGAACACTGCAACACATCCTGTGACGAGTATGTCAGATACCTTATCAATGGCTATTGATGAGAGCCCATATCTAAGGCCGACTCCATGAGTCTTCTTCAGGAAGTATGATTTTCCAAGTTCCCCTACCTTTCCTGGAGTGATATTGGCCAGAAAGGATCCTGCAAAAGTATAGCTTAGCATGGAAGCATAAGGTACCTTGCATGGCTTGAGGTGCTTGAGTATGATATCCCACCTATATGTCCTTATCATGATGTTGATTGTTGTAAGCGCAAGAGCAAGAACAATGACAGATAATGTCAGATTCTGCTGCAATATATAAGCGACTTCGGCGAAACCTATGTATGAGTATACTGCTATGAATATGGCGATGCCTACCAGTGTAAGAAGTATGTTCCTTATTTTTTTCTTATCCATCCTCTGGATATTGATTCATCTGACTTATTTATATAATTATTGAAATTGTTTCAACAGGAATATATCAAATATACCAAAACATTTATATATTCTGATTGAATATGCTACTATTGTTACTAGTAGAGATTAAGAATGGTGCTATGATGAAACGTGTTGTGTGGGCAAACAAGTCAAACAGCCAATTATGCGTGACAATACCTAAGAATTCAGGCATAGGCGAAGGGGATATAGTCAGCATAGAGAAAGATAAAATAAACACAGTGGTATATTCATCTGTGACTGCTGACCTTTTCCACTACGGCCATCTAAGGCTTCTGGAAAAGGCTAATGAGCTTGGAGACCTGCACATATGCAGTGTTCTTACTGATGAAGCTATAAGCTCATACAAGCAGAAGCCTGTGGCAGGACTTAAGGAGAGATCAGCGATTATCTCTGCGCTCAGATGCGTTGATATGGTGATGACCCAGTACAGCCTTAATCCTTCAGAAAATCTAAGAAAAATCCATGAGCAGTTCCCTGATGCTGATATAATAGTTGTTTATGGTTCTAACTGGAAAGATGTACCTGGCAGGGAATACATTGATGAGATAGGGGCTAAAGTTGTCCAGCCTGAGTTCTATGAGAAGCTCTCAACAGAAAACATAATAAAGAAGATAAACAGTTCAAGCAGGAAGAGGGAGGATGGTAAATGAAGAAAGTTTATGTGGCAATGAGCGCGGATCTTATACATCCAGGGCATCTTAATATAATAAAAGAAGCAAGAAAGCTTGGGGAAGTTGTCATAGGTCTGCTGACAGATAATGCAATAGCAAACTACAAGCGCCTTCCTTACATGCCTTATGAGCAGAGAAAGATTGTTGTGGAGAATATAAAAGGAGTATCTGAAGTTGTCCCACAGGATACCCTGGATTATGTTCCTAATCTAAAGAAACTGAAGCCTGACTTTGTTTTACATGGAGATGACTGGCGTACAGGAGTTCAGAAGCACACAAGGCAGAGAGTCATAGAGGCATTGAAGGAATGGGGGGGCGAGCTTGTTGAGATACCTTATAC
>WJJV01000065.1 GCA_014729495.1 Candidatus Woesearchaeota archaeon | reverse complement strand
GCCAGAATAATGCATAAAGTCATCTAAAACTCATTAAGAACTTCTTCATATTTATATCCGCACCAATCTGGATTCACATAAAGAGAACTCGCAGGGTTTGAGCTGCAGTATGATCTGTGAGGGGATGACCAGTTGCACACCCACCTGTCAAATGCTGCTATTGTGTTCTGTCCTGTAATCGCATCTGCCATGCACTTGAGATTCACTGGAGGCTGGGGCCTGTCAGGCCTGTATTCTCCTGGGTTTGAGTCATTCTCGTATTTCAGAAGAGCAAAGAAATCCGGCATGTCCTGGACATCAAATGTGGGCTGGCCGTCAATCTTGTAGTCCTGGCACAATTCCCTGAAAAGGCCGATGTCCCAACTGCTAGCAAATCCTGAGATTTGCAGGTCGCAGAATGAGTCAACCTGCCTGCGGCCTCCTTCATCTGTGATAACTATCCCCAGTGCATAAGCAGCATGCTCGCTGAGGTTTCCATTTAGATTCACCTGTGCCTGGACAGCATGAGTGAGCTCATGGCCCAGAATAGCATTTGCAGCAAGCGAGTCTGCTGCGATGTTTGTTGAAGGATCATAGCATGTGTCTGGATAAAGAAGCTCTGAATCAGGATCATTAGGGTCAACACGCTTGTCGCTTATGCAGTTGCTGAAACCATAATAAGGAAGTATTGATGGATAGTCATAAATCCAGTTAATCAGCTGGTCAAATACCCTGTCTTGATCAGCATATCCAAGAAAGTCTGATTTTGTGGGATCCTCTCCTACAAGCCTTATCTCCACTGGAAGGTATGATTCGTCTGTGAATCCTATTCCTGTCACTGCAAAGAGCTCTTCAAGAAGGTTCTCTATTCCATCAGACCTTATCATCATGTTCTCTCCGCTCTCATTCCTGTACACAGGAGGGCAGAATCCTGTCTTGCCGACCAGAACTGCCTGGGGATCCATCCTGCTGTCAACATAAAGATACTGTATGTGGTCAAATGTCTCACCAGGCCTCCATGACAGCTCTCCTGGCTCAACTGTTATGTCAAACTCCTGGGAGCCCGGGTCTGCATCCTGCGCAATGCATTCCAGCAGAACATGGTCAAGTCCGACTCCTGGCTCTTCATTGCTTATATGCATTGGTGTTCCTGAGAGTGTATTGTCCTCTTCCATCTGGAGCCAGTCAGGAGCCTCAATAATATAGCATTCTGAATCAGGCTGGTCTGTCTCAACAGCATAAGAATAAGGCTCATCAACCTTTCCCTGTGTCACAGGCTCTGATATGATCTCTGTCTTTGGCTTGGGCTCCTGGAGCCTAATATTTATGTTGGTGGCATATTGCTTGTTGGGAATGTCATCACATGCAGTCATCCACACAGCAAAACCTGAGTAGAGAAGCCATTTAAGACCTCTTTTCACATGCCCCTGTTTCTTATAAGGCGGTTTATTCAGGTTGAATTTAAGCATTTTGTCACCATTATGTAATAACATATATTTAAATTTTTTGGTTTGATATCTCTGCATAACACATGGTTTGTCCGGAATCTCCTTTTTTCTGCGAAAAAAGTTCGGGTCAGCATCGGCTCAGCTCTTGATTGTTTATACTAAAGGCCTGCGTCCTCGGAGGGGGCTTCCCCCTGCAACAGCCTCGATAATATATATTATAGAGCTTCGCATATTGATGCTTTCAGCATGCAATGCTGAAAGGGGAAAAAATACGAATAGAATGAGTATTTTGACAATGCCCTTCATTCCGCACAGATCCCATAACACACCACAACCTTTATAAACCACCCAAAAAACCTGCATTCTTACCTTACAGCGTATTTAAACAAGCTGAAAGCAGTTTAAATGCGTTAGAAAAACTAAACAAGCCTGAAAAAAGTCTTTCAGTACAAGTTTAGCCTTAATAAACTTATTCTGAAAGAAAGGCTTAATAATAGGCTTAATTTATTCCAGAAAACGGTAAAATTGCCTTTTTACTTAAATTAAGCCATATGATAGCATTATTAACAAACTCAAAGGTTTCAAATGCCAACAACAAGACAATCAAGATCAGGATCCATGCAGGTCTGGCCAAGGAAGAGGGCCAGGCGCCATTACCCAAGGGTAAGAGCATGGGCACAGAGAAAGGATGCAGCCCTGCTAGGGTTTGCCGGATATAAGGTAGGCATGGCCCATGCAATGTATACTGACAACAGGAAGACATCAAAGACAAAAGGCCAGGACATATCCTGCCCAATAACAATTGTCGAGTGCCCTCCTGTCAAGATAATGGGTGCAAGGCTCTACAAGAAAGATTCTTACGGCAATCATGCATTCAAAGATATAATAGTAAATGCTGACAAGGAACTGAAGAGGAAGATCTCTGTTCCTAAGAAAAAGGCAGAGAAAGAGCTTGAAGGCCTCAGTACAGATGATGTTTCTGATATAAAAGCGATAATATGCACACAACCAAAGCTAACAGGCATAGGCAAGAAGAAGCCTGAGATATTTGAGGTAGGTATAGGAGGAGACCTAAACTCAAAACTTGAATATCTGAAGCAGAATCTGGGAAAAGAGATCAAGATAGAGGATGCATTCTCTCCTGGACAGCTACTTGACATACATGCAGTCACAAAAGGCAAAGGCCTGCAGGGACCTGTGAAAAGATTCGGCATAGGCCTTACATCACAGAAGTCTGAGAAGAAAAGAAGAGGGCCGGGATCTCTGGGAGGATGGAAAGGCCAGGGACACTTCATGTACAGGATCTCAAGTGCAGGCCAGATGGGCTGCCATACAAGGACAGAGTACAACAAATGGGTAATGAAGATAGCATCAGAATCAAAAGATATAGAGGAGATAAACCCTCAGAAGGGATTCCATAGGTATGGCAAGATAAAGAATACTTTCATAATAATAAGAGGGTCTGTTGCAGGACCTTCAAAGAGGATGGTGAGGATAAATGCAGCCCTTAGGGACAGCAAGAAGATCCCAAAAGAAGCACCATCTATCCAGAAGATAATAGTATGATCAAGAGGACAGAAAGCAAATGAAAGTCGAAGTGCTAAGCATGACAAAAACCAGTATGGGGAAGAAGGATCTTCCAGCTCAGTTCGCTGAGCTTATCAGGCCAGACCTCATAAAGAGGGCTGTAGAGAGCCTTCAGGCCAACAGGAGAGTCCCATATGGTGCAAAGGATCATGCAGGCATGAGGGCTTCAGCAGAGCTCTCAAGGAGAAGAAGGAAATACAGAGGAAGCTATGGCAAGGGCATATCAAGGGTTCAGAGAAAGATCATGACAAGAAGAGGAACCCAGATGTACATGGTAGGCGCTTTCAGCCCAGGAACTGTTGGTGGAAGAAGAGCGCATCCCCCAAAATCAGAAAAAGTCCTTTCAAAGAAGATAAACAGGAAAGAGAACAGGAAAGCAATAAGATCAGCCATGGCAGCAACAACTTTCAGGAACCTTGTTGAGCAGAGAGGCCATGCAGTGCCTAAAGAATACCCATTCATTGTAGAATCAAAGATAGAAAGCATCACAAGCACAAAGACAATCAAGCAGGCTCTGGAGAAGCTTGAACTTAAACAGGAGCTGGAAAGAACATCAGAAAGAAAGATAAGGGCTGGAAGAGGCAAGCTCAGAGGAAGAAAGTATAAGTCAAAGAAAGGGCCTCTTATAGTGGTCTCAAAAGAATGCCCTCTGATCAATACAGCAACAAACATACCTGGAATTGATGTTATCACAGTAGATTCATTGAACACAGAAGCTCTTGCTCCAGGAGCCAGCATAGGCAGATTCACCATATTCACAGATGCTGCAATAGAAAGGCTTTCAAAAGAAGGCCTGTTCATGAACGAATACAAAGGACCAAAGCCAGACAAGAGCAAGGAAACAGAAAAAGACAGCAGGGACAACAAAGAAAGCAAGAAAGAGAAGAAACCCAAGAAAAAGGGAGATTCAAAATCAAAAGCATCATCAAATGCTGGAAAAAAGTCTGTCAGTGCAGACAAAGAAAAGAATGATGGCAGTGCATCCAAAAGCGCTGAAAAGAACAGCAAGGCATGATAACAATGGAACATCAGGAGATAATAAGATACCCTCTGTCAACAGAGAAGTCTATCAGGCTTATGGAAGCAGAGAACAAGCTGATCTTTGTAGTGGACAGGAGAGCAAGAAAGAGCCAGATAAAGGATGCTATCGAGAAGACTTTCAATGTAAAGGTTGAGAAGGTGAACATACTTAACAGCATAAATGGTGAGAAGAGGGCTTATGTCAAATTCTCACCAGAGAATCCAGCAATAGACATAGCTACACAGATGGGACTTATGTAAGAAAATGGGTAAGAGACTTATACAGCAGGCAAGAGGAAAAGGAGGCCCAAGATACAGGGCTCCAAGCTTCAGGTATAAAGGAAGGGCTGCCCATAAAGGCCTGACTAAAGAGACTGTCCAAGGCCAGGTCATGGACATACTCCACTGCTCAGGACATACAAGCCCGCTGACATACATAATATATGAAGATGGAGAGGAATGTCTGTCATTCGCTCCAGAAGGAATAAAAGTAGGCGATAAGGTATCCTCAGGCCCTGAAGCTGATGTAGATATAGGAAACACAACAGCACTGAGAAATCTGCCTGTAGGATCATTGGTGTATAATCTAGAATCCCTTCCAGGAGATGGAGGGAAGTTCGTAAGGTCATCAGGGACATTCGCACGCATAGTGACAAAGACATCCAAGAAGATAACAATCGAGCTTCCATCTAAAAGGCAGAGAACCTTCAGCCCTGAATGCAGGGCATGTGTTGGTGTTGTTGCAGGAGGCGGAAGGCTTGACAAGCCTATACTAAAGGCAGGAACAAAGCATTTCAAGATGAAGGCAAAGAACAAGCTATGGCCTAAGGTTTCTGGCGCTGCGCAGAACGCTGTAGACCATCCTTTTGGAAACTCAAGATCATCAAGGAAATCAAAAGCAAGGCCAGTCCCAAAG
>WJJV01000064.1 GCA_014729495.1 Candidatus Woesearchaeota archaeon | reverse complement strand
GTATAGCATGATAATAGGAATCACCGGCACTATAGGTTCTGGAAAAGACACTGTGCTTGACTATCTTGTCAATATGGGGTTTGCAAGATTCTCTTTCTCTACATTGATAAGGGAATATGCAAAGGAAAAGGGCTTTGCAATGGACAGGCAAAGCCTGGAAGATGCCGGAGACGCACTGAGAAATGAACATGGCAATGATCCTATCTTTGCAAGGAAGATAATAGCAGAGATTGACATGAAAGGCATAGATAAATCTGCTGTCGGAGGAATCAGACAGCCGTGGGAGATTGAGGAGTTCAGGAAGCATGGGGATTTCTATCTTATTGCAGTCGACGCAGACCAGAGAAAGAGGTTTGAGAGGACAAGCAGGAGAGGAGGAGCGACTGATGCAGTCAATTTTGAACAGTTCAAGAAATTTGATGAAAAAGAATATAATGGAGAAGGAAGCAGGCACCAGCAGATAAAGAAAACAATGGAGCTTGCAGACTTCACAATAACAAACAATGCCTCATATGATGACCTATACCAGCAGATTGATGACATTCTTGAGAAGATCAGAAAAGATTGAGTTCCTTATCCAGTTCTATCAGCGTGTCAAGTGTCTCAACAAAAAGGTCAGGCTGAGCTTCTCCAGAGAATCTGGCCATATCATCAAAGTCAGGGAGCAGAACCACCCTGTAACCTACACCTGCTCTTTTCATTGATAATGCGCCTTTGTCAGTGTCTTCAATCCCAATGCAATCACCCGCTCTTACATTGATATCATAATGCTCGCTCAAGACTTTTGCGCCCTGAATCCATGGATCTGCATGAGGCTTCTTCTTAAGCCCCCTGTCAAGAATGTACTCATGGTCCACTCCGACTGGAATCATCCTGTGCATTCCAAGAGATTCCAGCATCCTGACTGTGCTCATCCTGTAATTTGATGTGACATAAGCCAGAGGAAGGCCTTTACTGCTCATATGATCTAGAAGACCTGATGCACCCTGATTCTCCTCTGCAAGATGGATCAGCTGCTCGACAAATATCCTGTCTTTACTCTGGTTTATCAGCTGTCTGCAGAGCCCATGCCTTCCTGCAAAATAATCATGCAGTATTCCAAATGTGCCTCCTCCATGCTCTGTCATGTAATAATGTTGATGATCCTCTTCTGTTAGGTCAAGACCGTACTTTCTGAAGAATATCACTGCTTCCTGCGCATGGATGCTCTCAGACATAGCAAGCACATCATCCACATCAAACAGCCCTGCCTTTATCTTTATGTCCGGAAGTCTTATCAATTCATATCTGCCCATAAACACCTCAGAACCTCTTTTAGACAATTACAGACAAAAAAATCAGCTTATCTTTAATAATTTTTCTTTTGATGTCTTGCCAGATACTATCTCAACCTTCTTCTTAAGAAGCTTTGAAAAGAATTTGACAACCTCCTTGTTTGCCTTGCCTTTTTCAGGAGGGGCCTTTATGTTGACACGAAGAGCATTCCTTGCCTCATCAACTGCAATTATCTCGCTTTTCGGTGAGTTGGGCTTCACTATTATCCTCATCAGGTTGTCAGAAGGGATATCCATTCAGCTGTACTCTCTCCAGGTATGCTTGCACTTGGTGCACCTGAAGAATCTTGTCTCCGGCTCGTCTCCTGCCCTTGTCTGCACAAGCCAGAAGAATGCCTTTTGGTTGCCGCATTTAGGGCATTCTGCATCCACTTCAGGAAGGGTCTGCTGTGCATCTGATTTCTCTATCACATGGATATCTTCAGACTTCTCAACCTCTTCTGTGAGCTTTGCCTCCTTGATGTCCTTTGTCTTGTACCCGCATGTGCATGCAAACCATTTCTTATTACCTTCCTTCTTTGGCATCAGTATGCCTCCGCACTTTGGACAAAAGTTCATATAGATCCCTCCTCAGTTTACTATGTTCATGAACCTCAAAAGATCCACGAACAGTATTTTTATGTATCCCAGATAAGGCACTCTGAAGAATGCCTTTCCCACAAGATCATCCTTTGTTATATCAGTCTCATCAATGCCATTGAAAGACTCTATTGGCTTTGCATTATGATCTCCTTTTGTCATGAAATGAAGCTGTCCATTGGGGACCCATCTCTTTACAACACGGTGTATTATGGGCTCTTTCTTTCCTCCCCAGAACACCACAACATCTCCTGCCTCAACATCATCCACACCCTGGAGCACCATCATATCACCCTTGTTGAATCCGTTCCTGAAGTCAAAGCTCTCGAACTCCTCTTTTGATATGTTATGGCTCTCATACCATGAACCGCTGCGCGACCACCACTGGTCATAGTCAAGGCCGTCATGCTCCATGCTGTTGGACACAACAGCAACTATTGGATAGTCTGTGCTCAGTATAAGGCCAAGCCCAGGGTATATGACCCATTTGATGAGTATGAATGCAACAACTATATTGACTGCCCAGCTTAGAAGTGTATCCTCCTCCCAGAAGAAGTGCCAGAAACGTTTCCAGAGCTCTTTCAAACGCTTCATATAGTGATTAAGATCATTTCCCATATATGAAGATTTGCTGTAAGGCTATATAATAAAAATGTTGTGGTTTTAAGAGGGAAAAGTTATTTAAATGGCTTCCATAAGCCTTTATAAAATGAAATTCTGTCCAAAATGCGGCAAAAAGGGAATAAAAGGGGATTTCTGCAGCAAATGCTATGAAGAGATAATCAATTCAATGCTTGAGTTCAAGGAGATCCACATAAAGGTATGCCCTCTGTGCATGACATACTTCTTCCAGAACAGACAGGTAAGGTTCGATGACATAGCTACAGTCATAAGGAAAGTGGCTAAGCAGAACATAAAGAAGAATCTACATGCAGAGATAAAGCCAATACTCCCTCAGATAGAGTTCAAGCCAGGCAGGAAGTACAGCTTTGAGGTTGAAGTCGCATTGTCTCCAAAAGAGAAGTACTATCTTCCGGCAGTCCTTGAGATGGTGAGATGCAGGAAATGCGACAGACAGGGCACAAAATATTATGAAGGCATACTTCAGCTAAGGAATACCACAAAAGAAGTTATTGATTTTGTCAGGAATGATATAAAGAAGCACAGTTCAAAAGGAGTCTTCATTACAAAGGAGAGGAAATCAGGGAACAGCATTGATATGTGGATAACATCACAGAGATACCTCCAGAACCTGGGCAAGAGGCTGCACAAGAGATTCGGGGGAATACTCAAGATAAGCCCAAGGATATACTCAAGAGACAGGCAGACCAGCAGGGATGTCTTCAGGGTCAATGTCTATTTTGAGATGCTGGGCTACAACACAGGAGACATTGTGAAGACAGACAACAAGCTCATTAAGGTGACATCAACAGGAAAGCACGTGACTGGAGTTAACATAAAAACAGGCAAGAGGACATCATTCGCCTCAAAAGATGATGTCAAGGTCCTTGAGAAGAGAAAGGCAGAGGTTGTGAAGGATTACCCTGAGATTGAGATTATGGACCCTGACACCTACCAGCCTGTGAAGGTCGAGAACACAAAGAAGATCAAGGCAGGGGAATGGGTTGATGTGATAGTTGATGAAGGGAAGTATTATATTGTATGAACTATTATATTGTATGAACTGATATTAGATGAAGAAAGAAGATGGCCTGCCTTAAATGCAAATCAAAAGAATTCATGAACAGTTTCTGCAAAAAGCACTTCATCGAGAACATTGAAAGAAGAGTCAAGAGGGATGTTAGGCAGAACAGCCTTATACAGAAGAATGAGAAGCTCATAGTGAAGGATCCCTTATGCAGGCATTTCATAGAGGATGTCCTCAATGTTCCTGTGGAGATAAAAAGATCAGGAAAAGGCAGAGAGGTCCTGCTTTGGACAATGGATGACGAACTGCTTGAGTTTCTCACAGCACTGTTCAGAGGCAGGAAACACAAGAGGCCTGCAAAGAACAGGATAAGGCTTTTCAGGACTGTCAATGACAGGGAGCTTGAGGCATATGCAAATCTCAAGAGGCTGAAGTTCAGCAGGAAGAGGACAAAAGAAGAGAAAGGTATACTGAAAGAGATCGACAGGCTTGAGAAAGAACATAAGGAGACAAGGTTCAGCCTGCTGAAGAGCATTGAGGAGCTGAACAGGCTCTGATTCCGGAAATCCTCCATTCTCTGACAAAAACACATATAAATGAACTGATTCTGCAATCAGGTATGAAATCAAAAAAAGTGATTCTTGCCATGCTTTTGATGATTGCCATACTTGGCTATCTCAATATGACAGATTTCAGGATTGCTGACTATACAGGAAGGTCAGTCCTTGACCCAGATAAACAGGGGATTCCTTCAGAATATTCAGTTGATCCTGTGGTGATGTTCTGTCCAAGGGATGATTGCGCGCATACACTTGAGTTTATCATAAACAACTCAGACACCATACACTGCGCTTTCTTTGATCTTGACATCCCAGAGCTTATAGGTGCGCTTGAAGCAAAGAATGCCAGCGTTATAGTTGATGCAGACAACCATGGTCTTGTCAAAGGAAAGATAACTCATCTTAAGAAGGATACCCGGACTGCTTTCATGCACAACAAGTTCTGCATATTCGATAACAGCATTATTCTCACAGGAAGCATGAATCCTACGCACAATGGAAACAACAGGAACAATAATAATATGATCATCATCTCATCATCGTATCTTGCAGAGAATTATGAGGCAGAGTTCCAGGAGATGTGGAATGGAGAGTTCGGAAAAGGAGGCAGGACAGCAAATCCTGTGATCATGCTGAATGACCAGAGGATTGAGAACTGGTTCTGCCCTGAGGACTGGTGCGCGAACAAGATAATGAATGTTCTTGAACAGGCAAATGAAAGCATCTATTTCATGACATTCTCATTCACCCATGACGATATAGGAGATATTCTTATAGAGAAGCACAAGCAGGGTGTTGAAGTGAAGGGCATCTTTGAGACCAGGCAGAACAGGCAGTATTCTGAGATGGACAAGCTGAACAAGTCAGGCATTCACGTCATGACAGACACAAATCCTGCTGCAATGCACCACAAGGTATTCATCATAGACAACAGGACTGTGATAACCGGAAGTATGAATCCCACAAAGAGCGGAGACACAAGGAATGATGAGAATGTGCTGATAGTGCATGGTCCTAGGATTGCCAAAGCTTATCTCCAAGAGTTTGGCAACATTTTCAATAATTTTATAAAATAATCCAGTTAAGTTCTCTTAATGTTTTACAAGAAAGTAGGGATTGAATCAAGGAATATAATCCTGATGTACATATTCAATATAGTCGGCGGTCTTCTGTTCTTTCTTCCAGTACTTGCACTTTATCTTGAGAAAAATCTTTTTACTGTTACAAATGTTGCTATCATCTTCTCAATTGAAGCTATTCTGTGGGCTGTGTTTGAGATTCCTACAGGGGCAATAGCGGATATTTTCGGCAGGAAAAAAACACTGATAATAGGGCATATGCTGGCTCTTCTAAGTTTTGTCTTCCTTTATATCGGAGGCAGCATGCTTGTATTCATACTATTTGCTGTGTTGAACTCTTTAGGCCGTAGCCTTGGAAGCGGCACAGAAAGCGCACTCATCTATGATACATTAAAGAGCGAGAATAAAGAAGAATACTACAAGAAGATAATAGGGACCTACCACGCATTGTGGCCATTTGGGGCTGTAGTGGGTTCTTTAGTTGGAGGTTATATTGCAACCTTCTCCTTGTCATTAACAGTCCTGCTCACGTTTATACCTATGGTGCTCGCAACTATTGTAATCTTCTTCCTGGAAGAACCAGAGTATGAAAAAGAGGAAGAGAGGAACATATTGAAGCACATGATTAATTCATCAAAGATAGTGATACAGGATTACCAGTTGATTATTTTGTTTATTGGCGGATTTATCATATGGGGGCTCGGCGAGTCGATGCATGGACTAAACTCGTTATTTTTTACATTTAAGGATATACCTCTGATATATTTTGGAGCCATATCCTCATTCATCTTTGGGTTGTCTTCATTAGGGCATTACACAGCCCATGATGTATCTGAAAAGATAGGTGATAAAAAAACACTGATAGTCTCAACTTTAGGAACAGCAGCATTCCTCTTGACAGCCACATTGACAGAAAGTTATTTAACAGCGGTCTTATGGATCATACCTTCTTACTTCTTTGGCCTGAGAAATCCGGTTATAGACCATAGGATAAATCTCGAAGTTCCATCAAGCAGGAGAGCCACAATAATCTCAGTGTATAATCTCTTCATAAGGGTGGGTGTTGCCATACTTGCGCCATTTATAGGGTATCTTGCTGAGTTATACAATATTAACACTGCATTCAAGATAAGTGCAGGATTGATGTTTACAGTTCCAGTATTATACCTGTTCCTGAAGAATAATAAATGATGAGAACATCCTGGCAATCCATCATAAGGATATTGCTGGAAAGTTCATTGAGGAATTTGGAACTTTGTAAATCTATTGAAACTTTCAGTCAAAAAGTACAATCCTGAACTTCTCTGTCACCATCTTCTTGTCTGTCTTTAGCCAGGTGAGATCAATCGCATGATTCTTATGATTATCCTGATCAATAACCACCTTAACTTCATCCGGCACATACTGAGGGTTGAACCAGATATTATCACTGTAATACTTCTCTCCATCCTTTTCAGCTATGATATAATAAGGATGAACTCCATTGACACTGTATCTCTGATTCATCTCTACACTTACTGTCTTTGCAGTGATCTTCCTGCCGCGATTCATGAGCAGTTTCCTCATCTTCACTCTTTTGATCCTGTTGATGAGCATCGCAAGACCAGGAACCAGAAATATTGAGCTTATTAGGACTACAGGTATCAGAAGCAGAAGACTCTCAGCAAACCTCAAGTAATATATTCCAATCGCCATGATCAACAGACCCGCAGATATGCCAATCAACCCGATTATAGCATCTACAGCATAAAAGGGGAATGGCCTGCGCTGCCTGCCAGAACCTGACCTTAAAACCCTGACAGCATGAAGCACAGAGAACACTACAGCCAACAGGATAATCAAAGATAAAGATACGAAGAATATAAACTGTGATACGCCGTTTGAGCAATAGCCATAACAGTCAGGCATTATGGTTGTCAATAAAAAAATCAAGATTGCGAAAGCAGCAGAAAAAGACAGCAGTCCATAGGGTATCTCAAAATCCAAATATCCTATATAAAACCCCATCTTAGATGAAAAATATTTGCTGTTTAAAAACTTTTCCAAAACACTGTGCAGTCAATTTAAGTAGGAAAACACATCCAACTTATGTAATGTGAGCATGTCTCAGCGCACACTACTTGACTATGACCCAAAACACATGACCTGTCCGGAAAAGATAATAAAAATTTGACCATTATCTTATAAGCAAATCCTAACCCCCGCCCTAATGGTGCGGTGTCGACATCTAAAGGATGTCTTCCCCTTTGAGCAGAGCTCAAAGTATAACGGATTTGCAGTTTAGATGGTCAAATTTTTAGTCTTGAAAATGGCTTGGTGCCATTTTCAATAAATATGCAGGACATGCCTTAATCCACCAAAATATTTATATATCATTATCCTGAAGTGTTCCTTGCGAGGTGGTCTTTATGGGTGATGATGATAAGGATTACGAAAAGGATGAGTATGACGAAGAAGAGGAGTGGGTAGAAGAAGAGGAAGAGTGGATAGAGGACGAGGAAGAGCAGCAGGAAGATAAGGATAAAGAGGAAACAGAAGACGATGAGGAATCCATAGAGGACGAGGATTACGACGACGAGGACTATTCGGATTTTGTTGATGAAGAGGAGGATGAGAACCTTTGAGTTCTTTATTTATTTTTAGGATGATATCATGGTAGATATAGTATTCGCAGGCACAATAGGTCTTGATGATATCGAGACACCGTTCGGCAAGGTGAAAGAAGCTTTAGGAGGCAGCAGCATATTCTCTGCATATGCAGCATCATTCTTTGCAAGACCTGGAGTAGTGTCAATAGCTGGAGAGGACCTTCCTGAATCCCACACAAAGACAATGGAGAGCAAAGGGATCTCTCTTGAAGGTGTTGAGAGGAAAGGAAAGAACTTCAGATGGGAAGGCCTGTATGAGTTTGACATGAATGAGGCAAAGACACTCAGGACAGAGCTGAACTCACTTGTTGAGTTTGACCCAAAGCTCCCTGAATCATACAAGAAGGCAAAATACCTCTTTCTTGCTAATGTCGATCCTGACATACAGCTGAAGGTTGTAGAGCAGATGGAATCTCCTGAGTTCATCGTCATGGACACAATGAACTTCTGGATTGAGCACAAGAGGGATGAGCTGATAGATGTCATGAAGAAAGTTGATGTCATTGTACTTAATGATGGAGAGGCAAGGCAGCTATTTGAGACTGTCAATCTCATAACAGCAGCCAACAAGGCTCTTGAATACGCAAGAAAGGCTGTGATAATAAAGAAAGGAGAGCACGGCGCATTATTGTTCGTGAAAGAGGATGGAAACATAAGGCATTTCAATGCTCCAGGCTACCCTCTTGAGACTGTCAAGGATCCAACAGGATGCGGTGACTCATTCGGCGGAGGATTCATTGGATGGATCGCAAAGACAAAAGACCATTCAGACGCAAATCTTCGGAAAGCAGTTATATACGGCAGTGTCCTGGCAAGCTACAATGCAGAAGACTTCTCGCTTGAGAGGCAGAAGACGCTCACCAAAGATGATATTGAGGCCAGATTCAATGAGATGAGAGAGATAAGGGAATTCTGAGAAAAGATTTATAAAAGGTCCATTACAGCATGATATCATGGCAAAAAAGAAAGCAGCTAATAAGACAGCTGAGAGCTCTTCTGCAGACAAGGCTGCAAACAAAGCAAAGCCAGGCACGATAATGAATTCAGACAATCCAGTCATAGTCCCTGACACATCTGTGATTGTAGAAGGCCTGATCTCAAAGAAGATAGAATCAAAAGAACTCAAGCTAAAGACTATCCTCATACACGAGGCAGTGCTTGCAGAGCTTGAGAACCAGGCCAACATGGGAAGGGAGACAGGCTACCTCGGCATAGAGGAGGTCAAGAAGCTAAGGGACATATCTTCAAAACAGAAGTTCTCAATAGAATTCAGGGGAAAACGGCCTGCAGAGTTCGAGATAAAGAGGGCAAAGGCAGGAGAGATAGACAATATAATCAGGAATCTTGCTGAAGAGGAGAACGCCACTCTCATAACAGCAGACAGGGTTCAGGGCCTGGTAGCAGAATCAAGAGGCATAACGACAATACTGATAGAGTTTGAGAAAAAGGCAAGGAAGATACGGCTTGAGGAATTCTTTGATGACACCACAATGTCTGTTCACATAAGGGAGAACACTGTCCCTTCAGCAAAGAAAGGTCAGCCAGGCAAGTGGGATTTCGTGACCATCAGCAGGAAAGAGCTCTCAAGAGAAGAGATAAGGGAGATATCAAAAGAGATAATAGAGGAAGCAGGACTAAGAGAGGATGGATTCATTGAGATACAGAGAAAAGGCTCCACAATAGTCCAGCTTGGAAGGTACAGGATAGTCATAACACGGCCTCCATTCGCAGACGGCTATGAGATAACTGCAGTCAGGCCTATCAAGAAGATGACAATCGCAGAGTACGAGCTCAGCGAGAAGCTCAAGCAGAGGATATCAGTCCAGGCAGAAGGCATGCTGATTGCAGGATCCCCTGGAATGGGAAAATCCACATTTGCCCAGGCTCTTGCAGAGCATTTTGCAGACCAGGAGAAGATCGTGAAGACTGTAGAGGCTCCAAGGGACCTTCAGCTTCCTGACTCTATAACACAGTATGCCATAAGCCACGGCTCATCCCAGGAGATACATGACATACTACTGCTTTCAAGGCCTGATTACACGATATTTGATGAGATGAGGAACACTGAGGATTTCAGGTTGTTCTCTGACTTGAGGCTTGCGGGAGTGGGCATGGTTGGTGTAGTGCACGCGACAAACCCTATTGATGCAATCCAGAGATTCATAGGTAGGATAGAGCTTGGCGTCATACCTCAGGTTATCGACACAGTAATATTCATAATGGATGGGAAAGTAAGCAAGGTATTCAATATTAAGATGTCTGTCAAGGTGCCTTCAGGCATGACAGAGGCTGACCTGGCAAGGCCTGTTGTCACTGTTCATGACTTTGAGACAGGAAAGCTGGAATTTGAGATGTACTCGTATGGAGAGGAGACTGTAGTGATCCCTGTGAAAGCTGACCATAGCTCTCCATTACAGAAGCTTGCTTCTGAATCAATAATGAGAGAGATGAGCAGGTATTCTGAGGATATTGTGATTGATATGGTGTCAGACAACAAGGCTGTTGTGTATGTCCCTGAGCACGAAATCGCAGGCATAATAGGAAAGAAAGGACAGAACATAGATTTCATAGAGAAACGCCTTGGAGTCAATCTTGACATAAGGTCAAAGTCATCTGACAAGGATAACATAAAAAAGGACATCTGCGAGTACGAAGCCCAGATAGGCAAGAAGAACATAGTATTCTTCCTCATGGAAAAAGACAAGAACAAGGATGTGGACATTCTTGTCAATGGAGAGTATCTTCTCACAGCAAAGTCATCAAAGAAGGCTATCATAAAGATAAAGAAGGACAACAAGATAGGAAGCATCATCATTGATGCTCTGAATTCTAGTGAGGATGTACGCCTGGTATGCTGACATTGCATATCTGATCATATAATTCAGGCCTGCTTGCTATCTCCTTCTCAACTTCCATCTCATTCTTGTATAGCACTATTGCCAGCTTGTGCTTGACCAGCTCAGTATGTCCATTATTTATTGCTTCATAACGCGCCTCTCTAAGCAGACTGGGGAATAGCTTGAGGTCAGGATCTGACAGATGACCATAAGAATTGTGGAAGTAGAGCTGCCTGTCATGGCCATGCACATGGAAACCGTCCCCATCATGAGAAAGAACCTCAGTTGAACTGAATCTCCTGTAGCCGCTTCCAAGGAAGCATATCAGCTCCTCAAAATCCCTTCTTGATTCTGGCCTGCCATCCCTGTAACCCCTGTTAGAATAATCTGTCCTGTGCAATCGTGCCAGTTCTTCACCTTCAACAGCATAGGTTGTCAGCTCCACAGTCCTGAAAGCATTATGCGAGTAATCCCTGAGAACAACAAGTATCTTGTCTTCAAGATAGAATAGCGCTGCCTTGTCCCTCTCATCATCTCCACTGACATCAACAAAATCATAGGTATGCACTGTCCTTCCGGCTCCATTGACATCACAACCACATAAGTGAGGGCTTACAGCTCCCATGACTCCTGCTTCAGAAAAATGCCTAGATATAATAGCACTCAAATCAGATTCCCTATCCTCTTTTTGCACTGTCTGAAATCCTTGACTCACTATCGGTTCCTCCTCGGAACCCCCAACCATGTGATTCAGGTTAGTGATGCAATAGGTTTATTTAAATTTTATGGTATGTTAGGTTCGTTCTGCATAAAAATGGAATAGAAACATAGTAGGAACAGAAGCATAGTATATAGAAATATTTATATAAAGCTGTAATCAACTTATGCCTATGCTTGACATAAACCTGATAAGGGAGAATCCTGAGATTGTAAAGGCAGATCTAAAGAAGAGAGGTGACAAGGAGAGCCTGAAAAAGCTAAAGGAACTCATTGAGAAGGACAAGAAATGGAGGCAGCTCAAGTATGACTTCCAGAACATCAAGTCAGAGAAGAATTCTATATCAAAGGAGATATCTGAGAGAAAGAAGCAGGGCAAGAAGGCAGACGATCTGCTTAAGAAGCTCAAGGATATCCCTCAGAAGATAGAATGGTTCTCAGCAGAGATCGGCAAGCTCAAGGAAGATATTGACAGCATTCTCATGGATCTTCCCAATATCCTGCATGAATCTGTTCCAGTGGGCAAGGATGATACTGAGAATGAGTTAGTTAGGCAGTGGGGCAAGAAGCCTGATTTCAGATTCAAGCCAAAGAGCCATGTAGACCTACTGGAACAGCTTGACATAGCAGATACAGAAAGGGCTGCAAAAGTGGCAGGATCAAGATTCTATTATCTGAAAGGCGATCTGGTCATGCTGGATTTCGCTCTCCAGCAGTTCGCTCTTGATATCCTGAGAGGAAAAGGATTCATTCCTGTATACCCTCCATTCATGATGAACAGGAAAGCTTATGAGGGAGTGACAGATTTGGGAGACTTCCAGGAGGTGATGTACAAGATAGAGGATGAGGATCTCTACCTTATCGCGACATCAGAGCATCCGCTGACTGCAATGCATATGGATGAGACTATTGAACCAGAAGACCTTCCTATAAAGTACGCAGGGCTGAGCGCGTGCTTCAGAAAAGAGGCTGGAGCCCATGGAAAGGATCAGAAAGGAATATTCAGGGTGCATCAGTTCACTAAGGTTGAGCAGATCATATTCTCAAAACCGGCAGAGAGCTGGAAGCATCATGAAGAGCTGCTGAAGAATGCAGAGGAGATATTCCAGAAACTGGGCTTGCCGTACAGGATTGTCAATATATGCACAGGAGATATAGGTACTGTGGCTGCTAAGAAGTATGACCTGGAGGTATGGATGCCTGTTCAGGATGCTTATAGAGAGGCAGTCTCATGCTCAAACTGCACTGACTATCAGGCAAGACGCCTGAACATCAGGGAAGGCAAGGAAGGAGGGGAGAAAGAGATGCTTCACACACTCAACAGCACTGCTGTGGCCACAGGAAGGACAATGGTGGCAATAATAGAGAACTTCCAGAATCAGGATGGAAGCATTAATATACCAAAGGTCCTGCAGCCTTACATGAACGGGCTTAAGATCATAAAATCAAGGAAATAAGGAGGTAATAATCATGCCAAAAGACATTGAAGAAGAGTCGATTGATGAGAAGAACGAGTTCATAGAGGACACAGATGAAAGACCAGAGACAGATGATGAAAAGGATAAGATGATGGAAGAAGGAAAGCTTGAGGAGGATGTCTACTCAGATGTGGGCAGAGAAAATCTTGTGAAAGACGGAGAGATAGAAGACTGGGAAGAAGGCTTTGCCAAAGGTGCTGAAGAAGGCGGCAGGGATGCCAAGTGCAGGTACTGCGGAAAGATACTCATAGAGAAAGAGAATGTGGTGGAAAGAGAGATTGATGGAGACCTGTATTTCTTCTGCTCTGACGAGCATGCTGGCAAGTATCTGCAGAAAAAGCAGAAAGAGAGCAGTTAAATTTAAATATATGCGTTGTGTATGGTGTTGATATGGAGATGATGGAAGGGTTGATTCTGGGTATTGCAGTCCTTGCCATAGTCCTTCTGCTGAGACAGATTCTCAAGAGGACAGGCAATAAGGATAATGAAGTGAGGATGATGTACAAGAAGATAATACTGTCAGATGAGCATAAGGTTAAGGGCAGATTTGACTGATGATTCTTGAAAGAATAAACAGGATTTTGACACTGTATCTTGAGTATTATAGCATCAAGCCGAGCAGGATAGGCACACTGGCCATACTGATGGCATATATCGCATACAGCAGAATACTCAATAAGGCATCAAAAACTATATAAAACAACAGCATTTTCTTTGTGATTATGGGGGTAATAAAAGACATGCTCGGATCTGGAGAGACGCTTTTCAGAGACCCTATTCCATTGGATTATGATTACATACCAAAGCTTGTGCCTTACAGGGAATCACAGCAGAGGCAGATATCCCTGTGCATCAGGCCTCTTCTTGAAGGCAGGAACGGAAGGAACATGTTCATACACGGCGCTCCTGGAGTGGGAAAGACTGTGGTGTGCAAGCATCTTCTCAAGGCTCTTGAAGAGGAGGATATAGAGGAAGCTGAGAATATAGTGCCCATATACATAAACTGCTGGCAGAAGAACACTTTCTACAAGATAGTGCTTGGCATATGCGAGATGATAGGCTACAGGTTCACCCACAACAAGAAGAGCGATGAGCTGTTCAAGATAGTGAAGGAGAATCTCAACAAAAAATCAGTGGTATTCGTGCTTGATGAGGTTGACAAGCTTGAGGAGCAGGATTTTATATACAATGTGCTTGAAGAGATATACAAGAAGACAGTCATCCTGATAACAAACTACAAGGAATGGATAGTCAACCTTGACCAGAGGATAAAATCAAGGCTCACAGCAGAGCTGATGGAGTTCAAACCATACAATAAGCAGGAGACATTCGGAGTGCTCAAGGACAGGCTCCAGTATGCTTTTGTTCCTGGAGCATGGGATGATGATGCCTTCAATCTTGCAGCAGAGAAGACATATGATATGGGAGATATAAGAGCAGGACTTTACCTGCTCAAGGAATCAGGGAATGCAGCAGAGGATGCCAGCAGCAAGAAGATAAATGCTGAGCATGTCAGCAAAGCCATAGGCAAGCTGGAGGAGTTCAGCATAAAGAAGAAAGAATCTCTTGAGGATGACACAAAGTTCATACTTGAGATAATAAAGAACCATTCAGGCAATAAGATAGGAGACATATTCAAGGAATACCAGAACGAGGGAGGCAAGGCAGTGTACAAGACATTCCAGAGAAAGGTCAACAAGCTTGCAGAGGACAGGTTCATAACAGTAAAGAAGATAATGGGCGGTGCAGAAGGCACCACCACAATAGTCAAGCATGCCGGCAGCATGAAGAAGATAACTGATTTCTAGGCGGAACATACTTTTTTGAGTTAAATTTTTATATAATCCTTGATTAATACATATCATGAGAGGTGAATACATTGTTCTTATTGTTCTGGGATTATTTCTGAGTTCAATACTCCTCACAGCATGTTCTGAAACAGAGAACTGCAATGAGTACTCATGGGAGGAATGCCCAGAAGACTGCTGGATATGCCCACCATGTCCTGCCTGCACAAACATAACCTGCCAGACTCCGGAATTCTGCCAGGGCCAGGGTTATGAAGAGGAATGGTACTCAAGCGAAGTGTGATATGCACTAGAAGAAGACTCATCTTTTCAGAGTTCATATGAATATAGCAAGACCTATCTTCTTACACTGAAGTCACTGAATTCTCCAGCAGGCTTGCTCTCTTTTAGCTCTAAATCATCAACCCTTGCAAAAGCAGGACCTTTCCTGCAGAAATCAACAAGAGAATCAACCTTGTCTTCCTCGCCCTCAGCAACCACCTCAACAGTTCCGTCATCCCTGTTCCTC
>WJJV01000063.1 GCA_014729495.1 Candidatus Woesearchaeota archaeon | reverse complement strand
CTGCTGATAATCGTCATAATCGTCGCAGTAGTCATGCTTGTCAAGAAGTGAGAACAATCCTTTTTTTCAGGGTTTTTCACAAAATCTTTTTATATTCTTTATGATTTCTTTGTTCTATGGAGAAAGAGATAGCAGGAACCATCTCTATCATCGCAGGAGTGATAACATTTGTGCTCTGCGGTCTTACATTATATGTGTATCCTACGCTGGCTCAGTACAGGCCAATAGTTCTCATAATCACCCTGCTCGGCCTGATAACCGGCCTTTATCTGATCCTGCTTGGATATAAGTTCACTACAGGAAACCTGCCATCCATGAAAATAGGAAGCAGGCTGGACGGGATGTTCATAATCCTTGCAGGAATAATATTTATACTGCTTCCCCCTATTACATATCTTGCAGGCCTGAGAAATCCCTGGATATTGATATTCATAATGGGGGGTCTTTATTACATCTTCCTGGGAAATGCAATATACAGAGGAAAGCTGGACTCATCAATGAAGCCGAGGTTCAGGTTTTTCTGAAACTTTGGATGGTATCAACATAAGCAAATAAATCAGAGTATATGCTTATTCTATGAATATTGATCAAGAACATTCATTATCTCAAGCTTGTTGACAGCATAGAATCCATCAAATGGAGGGCCTTTATGGCATTCATCTTCGCTTGAACATATAACCTCCTGATGTTTCATTACGCTGTTTATTGTTGGCCTTACAAAATTACTGCATGTTGAATCGCAATCTCCACCGCATCCATAGAAGAAGTTTATATCTGGATTACTGTCTGCAAGAACTCCCCACTTGTCCATTGCATCATTAGTATTTGAGATGCAGTTGGCTCCTGTCTGAAAAGCTGAGAAGAACTGTTCAAGATACTTATCACTCTTTCTTCTTTCAACAAGGTTATAATACTCATCAGCTAGTGATGCAAAACCATGTCCCATCTCATGAACCAGCAGCCTGCCAGGATAGTCCTCTCCTCTTAGGGATAACCTGCAGGGACCAGGAGACCCTAGCATGCAGTTGGCCCTGAACTTGTTATTTGCTGAAATGAAGACTATATAATCAAACCAAGGACATCTGTTTGCTATATTAGCTATGCTTCTCAACGCAGGCTGTTCTCCTATTGAAGGATTTGCAGAGTCTTCTTCATAGGTTATCTCACCATCACCAGATTCCATATACCATATATTGAACTTATCCTTATGGCTCCTAAAAGGCTCCTCAGAGAAGAAGCCTGATCTTTTGGAATCTTCATAATCATTCTCATAATCTATCATTGTCAATACTTCATATTTAAGATGCTGGTAGCTTTTGAAACCATCTCCTATGAAAAGTATGTCTGCTTTAGAGCTTTCCGGACCGTTCTTTATAAGCTCTCTGCAGGATTGTGCCTCATCTATCTGTATTTGATCGCATGCATATGGGTGATATATCCTGAAATCATCTAATTGTGTATCCACCTCAATATCAAATAGTCTTTGTAAAACCCATGAATAAGGGGTCTCTTCTGATATTGAATCCCATATCTCTTTCTCTATCTCTTTATCTATTATCTTGCTTGCAATCTTCTTGTTCTCTTTTGTAACCTGATTCTCTCCAAAGCATTTGACACTTTCTACAACACATCCCATATCATCAGTGTCCACACAGATAGTGTACTCCTCAATTGCATCATCTATAATATCCTGTACAATATCCTCTATCAAAGGATGCCCATCTACATCAATATCTATATATTTCTTATGATTGAATTTAATCCAGGAATCCCCTAGTTTCTTTTTGCATTTAACTTTATTGGAATACTTGTGGAAATTGTTGACCATGCATTTCTTGCCTTCAAGGTCAATGCTCATGACACATTTACCTTTTGCTGAGCAGGTGAATCCCTTCCTGCAGGAGCATTCAGGACAGTTTTCGCAGAGCTGATCATTATTGTATTTGGATTCTGAATATATTATTGAAGATGTATCATCTCCTGATTCTTTCTTTTTCTTCTTATCAGAGATGATTACAGATCCCAGCTCTGTTTCTTCGCAGATATGATTCTCATCCATGCTTATGTCTTCGCATCCGCATCCTCTTTCATTGACGCTGAAGCTTGTGGAGTCAGGACATTCATCCATTTCATCAGGAACACCATCCCTATCATTATCAGAGAATCCAAGGCCAGGTCCTGATTCAATCATTAAATCGGGATCATTGACCCCTCCACTCCCTTCACCTATTATTGATGATCCTGCTGGCCTCCCTCCTATGAAGAAGCTTATCTCTGTGCCCTCCAGAGCAGTTATCTCTATAATCTCACTTTCTCCCCATTTCCCATCATTTATCTGGTAAGTCCGGACCCTATCATCATATCTTATCTCAAGTATGCCCTCTTTGATGCTTTTTTTGTCCCCCTGAATCAGCCTGTAAGCCTTTCCCTTGAAGCTTTCTGTAATCATGCTTGTATCAGGTGTTTTAGGAGCAATCCCTGTGAAATCTGCTGTTAGCTCTCCCATCCCGTGGTCAAGAGAATATGATGTAGCAGAATGAATGTCTGCTTCGCTTAATGATATTGTGATTGATAGGTATGCTGTTTCACCTTCAATATCAGTCATTTCCGCATTGCTGATCTGGCAGATAAGCATGCCAGATTCAATATTGCATATATCTGATTCTCTGATTATGCTGGCTGATATGTCCAATACAATTCCGGACTCTTGATCATCATTATATATCTCTGCAGAACCTTCTATTCCTGAACCCTCAACAAAACTGAACTGTCCTGAATCATCATTGATTGTCAGCATGATTTCTATGGATCCTGCATCATCATTCTCCTGTTTGATAGGATAGCTCATCCTGAATGAGGTATCACTCAGTGATAACATCCTCAGATTATCTGAATCTATCCTGAACTTTACAGTCCCTTCAAGATTATGATCCTCATCAGGAGTTTCTTCAGCAGAGACTATGCATGCTGAGGACATCAGAATTAAGATAAACATAATCAGCAGAGTTGCTGAATTTGTTGAAATGATTCGCTTATCCAATGCAATCACCGCTTAGGTTCATGTTCTTTACAGCAGCCTTGAACTTAAGGGGGATGTCTGCTCTTAGCAAAGGGCCGGCATCTATTATCCTTATGACATACTCATATGTGTAGGTGTTGGATTCAAGGTATATATTTATGAGAGGATCAGATGAGTATTCATGGCAATGCTCCCTTATATCATAATTGTTTTCAGATGAGATTCCTGTGAGAATGGATTCCAATGTACTGTAAAGAATACCAAGTCTAAGATCTAAATCTGAAGAGAACCTTTCAATCGTGTTTATGCTATTCCCTTCTGCAATACTTACTTTCCAGTCAGCTGTGACCATAACATCCTCAGCATTGATCATTGTATGAACAACAGCATTCTGAGAGAAATTCTCAAACTCAAACCTGATTCCCTGTCCAGAGAATGCTTCAAGATTATTTATGCACTTGTCAGACTCTACACTGACATAGTTAGAGATCACCCTTTCAATCTCTGTCTTATCTCTAAGGAGTATTGTGTCTCCTTTCATGACAAAAGGCAGCTCTGAATTCTCAAAATAATAATGCTTAAAATTAGCTCCGTCACCTTCCTCTCCATAAGCTTCACTGCCTGAAGGATCGAGGTATCCTCCATTTGCAGCAGTAATATATATTGCAGTCTTGGCTGATTCATGGATGCATCTGTCTATAAAACCCCTGACATGAGAATCAGAGATACCTGATACCTGCAGCTCATCTGTCTGCACCTCTGCGCTTTTCATCCTGTGCTGCAGAAAGAACATAGCGATAAATATGAATACGATGAAAAAGATGATAAATAGAGTGATTTGTCCTGATTTCTGCATTTTCAATAAATCATTTCAATAGTATTTATAAATTTTCTTACGATCCATAAGTTTTATTGAAAATGGCACCAAGCCATTTTCATTGGGTTTAAAGATAATCCCGACTCTCAGGCTCGTCTGGGATTATCAGACTTGCGAACAAGTTCGCAAGTAATACCCCGCACTTTAGTGCGAGAGGTGCCATGTTCAAAAATGCACAGCATTTTTGACACCCCAGAAATGCT
>WJJV01000062.1 GCA_014729495.1 Candidatus Woesearchaeota archaeon | reverse complement strand
TCTGGATGCTTATCAAAATACTTTCTCAAAATATCCATTATCCCTTTCATAAATCCTTCTGGATCATAAACAGTCTTTTCTTTCAGGAAAACATATGATAGAAAAGGATAATCTTCAATCCTCTCCAAAAGCTTGTCTTTTGGCCATATCTCAAGGTCAATCTTGATCCCATATCTTTCTTTCTTGATCAGCTGCCACTCCTCTGCTTTGGACGAGATTATCTCAATATCCACATCTGAGTCTGGTCTTTCCAATCCCAAAGCTACACTACCAAATATATTAATAGCTACTACAGATCCATCTTTCTTTTGCTCTTCAATTATCTCATCAGCAATCTTCTGCTGTATTGATCTTTTCATAGAAGTGATTAATTTGTGTTAGTATAAAAATCTAATCCTCTTAAATTTTAGCAAGACTTGATCGTTCATCCTAACTTTCCCAGGATCCTTTCCGCTATATCAGAGATCTTCCTCCCAGCATCCTCGCTTAAGAGCCCTTCTGCACTGAAGAAGAGAATGCAGGTTCTTGAGATGCACTTCAATAATGTTGAGACATTCAAGACCTGGCCTGATACCTACTCAGAATATGGCGACCGCATCTCTGTATGCAGGAATTGTCCTGAGTAGCCATTCTCAGACCACCCTCAGCTCGTAAGCAACAATCTCCTTCTCTCTGTTATACTCCTCGACCTCTCCTCTGACCTCAACAGACTGTCCTTCTCTCACATTCACAGAATAATCATCTTTGAAGACAAAGACAGGGATTGTCTCTTTCTTCTCAATCTCAATTATCATGAAATCCTCTTTGTCTGTTATCCTGCTCACCTTGCCTTTCACAACAACCTCGCCGTCTGCCTGGCCATTGGTTATCCTATTGATATCTGTCTCTCCTGCATCTATCCTGCCTGCAATGATATACAGCGCAATTACCCCCATAATGCTGCACACAACAGCTGTCTTCAGAAGAAAGCTCTCTTCCATGCATAAAAACAGATTCTTATCTTTTATAAGCCTTGCTGAGTAGAATCCGGAAGATTTGCAGAATCAGAACAGGCTCTGAACAGCAAAATTTATAAACTACAAACATCAGATAATGATTATTGGGGGTTTTCAGTTTGTACATCAGGAGAAAAGGCATTGCTGAAAAGAAAGGTATCAGACATACTCTAAGGGATATGTTCTTTGATGTTGAATCAGTGCTTTATGTCATTGCTTCAGATGCAGCTGAACTTTTCTATGATGTGTATGAGGATATAATTGACCTGAGATGGGATATATTTGTCTACAGGATGAAAAAGAGGGGGCTTATTGCTGAGCCTGCGCACGCATCCCTGCTCAGCATCATATTCAGGTAAGATGTTCACATTGAAGCAGGGCAGGAAGCTTGTGAAGCTTGCCAGGAATTCTATTGAGACAGCATTCACCAAAGATAAGATAGATCTGGATGACTATGATAATTTCTCAGAAAAGCAGGGAGTTTTCGTTACCCTGAACAAAGACAGCCAGCTTAGGGGATGCATAGGGTTTACAGAGCCCATCTATGAGCTGAAGAGAGCGATAGTAGAGGCAGCAAGGTCTGCTGCATTCTCAGACCCAAGATTCCCTTCTTTGGAGAGGGACGAGCTGGACAGCATCACAGTAGAGATCTCTGTCCTGACTGTGCCTGAACTCATTGAAGTTGATGATCCAGAAGAATATAAAGACAGGATAATCATAGGAAGCGATGGTCTGGTCATAAAAGGAAGTCTTGGCTCTGGCCTGCTCCTTCCGCAGGTGCCTGTTGAGTGGGGCTGGGATGAGGAAGAGTTCCTCAGGAACATATGCATGAAGGCAGGCCTGCCTGATGATGCATGGAAAGACTCCAGCACAAGGCTCTACAAGTTCCAGGCCCAGATATTTGCTGAAAGGGAGCCTCAAGGAGAGATCATAGAGAAAGAACTCTGAAAAAAAAGATAATAAATAATAATAATAAATTAGATAAAGACTCAGCAGCCCACAGGGCCTCTGTTCCAGTTAGGCCTTCTCTGCCTCCTTCCGCCTGATCCTTGCCTTTGCCTGTTCTGAGTTTGCCTGCTCTGATTCACATCTATCCTATCGATGTACGGCTTAGGCAAGTTGTCTATCTCAAATGTATACTCATCAAGTATCCTTGAGAAATTGTCATAGTCATTCTGGCATAGCAGATTGACCACCTTGCCTTCCTCTCCTGCTCTTGCTGTCCTGCCTATCCTGTGGACATAGTCCTTTGGATCATTGGGTATGTCAAAGTTATATACATGGCTGACATTCTCTATGTGCAGACCTCTTGCAGCTACGTCAGTGCAGATGAGTACTCCGACTTTTGCGCTGTTGAACATGCTGATCATCTTGAGCCTCTTGTTCTGTGACTGACCGCCGTGTATCGCTATCGCATTTACCCTGTTGGACTTGAGCGTCTTCTCAACAAACTCAGTGCTCCTTCTTGTGTTGCAGAACACCATTGACAGGCCTTCACTCTTCTTCTTAAGAAGATGCGCCAGCAATGAAAGCTTGAGGCCTCTTGTGACATCATAGTATACCTGCTTCATCTTTGATGGATCTACCTGATTCTGCGCATGCACCTGCACAGGATCCCTCATGTATCTTGATGAAAGGTCGCTTATCTCTCTTGAGATCGTGGCTGAGAAGAATAGTGTCTGTCTCTGCTTAGGGCATTCCATGATTATCTTCTCGACATCCTCTATGAAACCCATATCAAGCATCCTGTCTGCCTCATCAAGAACAAGTATGCTTATTCTTGAAAGATCGACAGTGCCTCTTTCCATATGGTCAAGGAATCTTCCTGGTGTTGCGACAACAACATCAGCCCTTGGCATGTGGTCTATCTGGTTGTTTATTGACACTCCACCATATACAGACATTATCTTTAATCTCTTTCCTGAAAGAGTCTTCAGGGATCCTGTCACCTGCTCTGCAAGCTCTCTTGTAGGTGTCAGTACCAGTGCCTGCAGGCCTTTGCCTGGCTGGACATTCTCTGCAATTCCTGCTCCGAATGCCAAAGTCTTTCCTGAGCCAGTTGCTGACTCTCCTATAACATCTTTTCCTTTGAGAACATGAGGCATTGACTTCTCCTGTATCAGTGTTGGTGTCTCTATACCCTGTCTCTTTATGGACTCAAGAATATCTCTGTTTAGTCCTAGTTCTTCGAATGTATTCATTTTACTACCTCTTAAAGCACTTTTTTTGCAGAAAAAGCGAAATGTTCATGATTTATCAATGATCAAGTGCTTTCTCTTATATGCTTTTATCAATATTATAGGCAGTATGAGAGGTAGTATATAAAGCTTTCTACCAATACCACTATGGAGTGACTAAATATGGCGTATTCTCATCATACCTTATTGCCTTGATCGTTTCTTTCTTATCACACCTTTCAGCGAAGCTATGGCAACCTCAATCTGCTTCTTGTCAGGCTCTCTTGTGGTTATCATCTGCACTGCCAGGCCTGGCATAGCAATAAGATGCATGAGCCAGTTATCCCTATACCTTCCGCAGAGCTTGAGTATCTCATAAGATATCGCAGCTATCACAGGCAGCAGCATTATCCTCAGCCCGAACTTCCACCAGAATGATGCATAAGACGGTATGAATGAGTAGACCACAATGCTGAATATAAGCACTATCAGCACAAAGTTTGTTCCGCATCTTGGATGCAGAGTAGGATACTTTTTCACATTCTTGGGAACAAGCTCCTCGCCTGCCTCATAGCAGTTAACTGTCTTGTGCTCTGCTCCATGATATTCAAATATCCTCTTCACATCCCTCATAAGTGAGATTATGAAGACATATACCACGAACAATGCTATCTTTGTCACTCCATCTATCAGATTGAATATGAGATAATGCTTCTCAACAATAGGGAATACTCCTGAGAGAAGATATGCAACAAGAAGAGGGAAGAACTTGAAGAATAGAAGCGCAAATCCTACTGCAAGTATTATGCTCAGCAGTATCTCAAGGAATGTCAGCTCCTCCTCAATCTTATCCATTGACTCATTGGCTGAGTAGATCAGGCCTTTCATGCCTATTGCAAGCATCTGGAACAGATTGAAGATGCCTCTTATGAATGGCCATCTCAGGAATGCATGCCTGTCAGCGATTGACTTTATCCTCTCCTTCTTTACAGATATCTTTCCATCATGCTTCCTGACAGCAATGGCAAGATTATGCTGGGACCTCATAAGGACCCCTTCAATTACAGCCTGTCCGCCAGCTGAGAATATCTTTTCCTTTGCCATAATAACAGATCAAGACTTTCTTCTCCTCTTTGTTTCCCGGTACACAACAAAATAGTATATTATCGAAGCGAGCGCTCCAAGGAATACCATAAGAAGTATCCATACAACCTTCTCCATATCATCCTTGAATTCTCTTTTGACGCAGTCAATGAGCATCCATATCCACAGCACAAAAAGAAGCAATGCGATCACAGAGAACAGAAGCACTGCGATGATTATGGCCATGAGCATCCCAAAACCCAGTGCAACTCCTGCTTCAGGGCTCATCTGCTGCATAAGAGGTATCATGATATATTGGTATATTTGCTTCATATATAAAGGTTATGAAAAGAAATGGTCTGTCCGGAATGAAGGTCTGTGTCAAAATACTCATTCCATTCGTATTTTTTCCCCTTTCAGCATTGCATGCTGAAAGCATCAATATGCGAAGCTCTATGATATATATTATCGAGGCCGTTGCGGGGGGAAGCCCCCTCCGGGGACGCAGGCCTTTAGTATAAACAATCAAGAGCTGAGCCGATGCTGACCCGAACTTTTTTCGCAGAAAAAAGGAGATTCCGGACAGACCCCTCAAAACCATCACCTTTATAAACCCTAAAATTCTCTGAATCCTGAGAGAGAGAAGAGAAAATAACGCCCTAAACGCGTCTTCTCGGCTGATGAAAGCATTTTAAGGGTGATTGAGAATCAAAAAAAGGCAAAAACCATTA
>WJJV01000010.1 GCA_014729495.1 Candidatus Woesearchaeota archaeon | reverse complement strand
GACCTTCTTGCCAAAAAGGGCCTTACTGGAAGAGGCGGAGCCGGCTTTCCCACTGCAAAGAAATGGGAGTTTGTGCTGAATCAGGATTCTGACCAGAAGTATGTGATATGCAATGCTGATGAAGGAGAGCCAGGGACATTCAAGGATAGGATGATACTCATAAAGAATCCTGATGCTCTTATTGAGGGCATACTCATAGCCTGCCTCACAGTGAAAGCAGACCATGCATTCATATACCTTAGAGGAGAGTATGACTATCTTGAGAAGGATCTTAAGAAAAGGATAAAGGAGATACTTGAGAAGACAGAAGCAGACACAAAGATAGATATAATTGTAGGTGCAGGAGCGTATGTATGCGGAGACGAGACCGCAATCCTGAGCTCAATCGAGGGATACAGGGGACAGCCAAAAAAGAAACCTCCTTTTCCTACAGTGAGGGGATTGTTCGGCAAGCCCACTGTGATAAACAATGTGGAGACACTGGCAAATGCAAGCCTTGCCATAGCATTTGATGACTGGGATCCTGACCTCAGGCTTTACTCGCTCTCAGGAGATGTTAAAAAGCCAGGAGTGTATGAAGAAAAGCTTGGCATAGATCTCTGCAGGCTGCTTGAGAAAGCAGAGCCAAAGAATGAGCTGAAGGCAGTGTATTTCGGATGCTTTGGAGGATGCCTGCCTCATTGTGAGATTGAATTGACTCCAGAGAACATCTGTGGAATGGAATGCATGCTCGGAGCAAACACAATCATAGCTGTCGACAATACCAGATCAATTGTAGACATGGCCACTAACATTGCGAAATTCTATGAGTTTGAATCATGCGGAAAATGCACCCCCTGCAGGGAAGGCACGATGAGAGCGCTTGCCATTCTTCAGAATATCAGTATGGGAAAGGCAAAGCATGAGGATATAGATACATTGCAGGAGCTTGCAGAGATAATAAAAGAGACATCATTCTGCGGTCTGGGGCAGACAGCTACAGTGCACCTGCTTACAGCATTGAAGTATTTCAGGCACGAATTTGAGGAGAAGGTGAAATGAAGATAAAGATAGATGGAAAGGAAGTAGAATGCGACGAGAACAAGACACTGCTCCATATCGCAAGAGAGAACAATATAAACATTCCGACGCTATGCTATCAGGAGAACCTTGACCCTCCTGCAAGGTGCAGGCTGTGCCTTGTAGAAGCAGATGGAAAGCTGGTAGCATCATGCGAGACAAAGCCTTCTGAAGGGATGAAAGTCAATACTGACTCTGACAGGATAAAGAGAGCAAGGATGGTGAATGCAGAGCTGCTGATGTCAGAGCATGTGAACAAATGCATGGTTGAGAACAAGGAGCATGACCTCTGCAGGATAATAGCAGATATGGGCCTGAGAGAAGTGAGATTCGATCCGAAGAAACATTATGAACAGGATCTCGGAGCTGCTGTCATAAGGAATAACAACCTGTGCATCAACTGCGGAAGATGCGTGCAGGTATGCGCAGATGTGCAGGCAACATGGGCAATAGACTTTGCAGGAAGAGGTCACAAAGAGCATGTGACTCCATACTATGAGCATGATCTTAATGAGATAGCATGCACAAAATGCGGACAGTGCATCGCAGCCTGCCCTGTAGGAGCGATACATGAAAGAGAGCATCTAAAGGAAGTGCTGGAGGCGCTTGCAGACAAGAAGAAGCATGTTATTGTCCAGACCGCGCCCTCAATAAGGGCTGCTCTTGGAGAGGAGTTCGGCATGGAACCCGGCACTCTTGTGACAGGAAAGATGGTGACTGCGCTGAGGAGATGCGGTTTTGACAAGGTATTTGACACAGACTTGGGAGCAGACATGACAATAATGGAGGAAGCATCTGAACTGCTCAAGAGAGTCAAGAATAAAGGTCCTTTCCCCATGATAACTACATGCTGTCCTGCATGGATACTGTTCATGGAATTCTTCAAACATGACCTCCTTCCCAACATGTCATCATGCAAGAGTCCGCATGAGATGCTCGGAGTTCTGATAAAGAAGTATTATGCAAAGAATGAGAACATACCTGAGAAAGATATTATTGTGGTATCTGTCATGCCGTGCACTGCAAAGAAGTTTGAGTCAACAAGGCCTGAGCTCAAGAGCATGGTTGATTATGTGCTCACTACAAGAGAAGCAGCCAGGATGATAAAGCATTTCAAGATAGACTTTCCAAACCTGCCTGATGAAGAATTTGATCCTGCTCTTGGAATATCCACAGGAGCAGGAGCTGTCTTTGGAGCCAGCGGAGGTGTGATGGAAGCTGCATTGAGGACAGCATACAAGCTCGCGACAGACGAGGAAGTGGACAAGCTTGAATTTGACCAGATAAGAGGCATGGAAGGCATCAAGGAAGGTACAATAAAGGTTGATGGAAAAGAGATCAGGTTCGCTGCTGCTAACGGCCTGCACAATGCAAGAAAGATAATTGAGAGAAAGAATGATTATCATTTCATTGAGATAATGTCCTGCCCAGGAGGGTGCATAGGCGGAGGCGGACAGCCGCTGCCCTTTGAGTGGGAGAAGATACATAAGAGGATGGATGCAATCTACAGGGAAGATGCGCGTCTTCCATTAAGGAGATCCCATGAGAATCCTGTTGTGAAGAAGATATATAAGGATATGCTCGGCAAGCCACTTAGCAAGAAATCAGAAGAGCTTCTCCACACAAAATATTCTCCAAAAAGCGAGTTTTAGGATATCAATTGATTTATGAGGTGATATCATGGAAAGACCAAAATTATTCAGCCCGAATGAGAGCAAAGCAGACAGGATCATCAGAGTGATTATAGGCCTGGTGTTCATAGCCTTAGGATACATTTATTCGCCATGGCTGTATATCATAGCAGCGATCTCATTGATAACGGCAGCAGACGGATTCTGCCTTGTATACTGGATTCTGGGCATAAGCACAAAAAAGACAAATAATAAAAAGCAGAATTAGACTGGCAATAAAAGGTGATACAATGAATCTTACAGATGATGAGAAGAAAGCAATAAAGATAGCGCTTGAAAAGCACCTTGAGGAAGTCAAGGAGCATGAGGACAACATAAACCAGAGCATACAGCATCTCGCTGCTGAAGTCAAGTATGAGGACTTCATAAAGAAGATCATCAAGAAGCTGTCATGATTTGCTCATAATCAGCAGGTATAAACTGTTTTTCTGTATTCTTAAATAGGGAATTCATGATTAATTTTAAGATAATAATGCATCCAGAAGAATCATACCTTAAGGGTGTAGATAGGCCGTAATGAAGCAAGCTCCTCTCCCATGCCTATCTCAAGGGTCTTAAGAAGCACTTCTCTTCCGCGGTAGGAATACTGCACATCCCTTGGATCAGAGATTATCTTCTTTCCTACACCATCAAGCATGTCAACTGAGAAGTATCTCAGCTTGTTGACCTCAAATATCCTGTCAACAGACAAGGAATCGTTGAAGGTGTATCCTCCTCCATGAGGAAGAAGATTGGCTTTCTTCAGCCTGCCGGTCACTCCAAATTCCTCTGCTCTCTCAGCAAATCCCAGCTCCTCTATCTGATTGTCTGTGAAATTCTTCTTTGCCCTGAGAAGATAAGAGGGAAGGTCCGCCCTTATGGAGAATGGATAGAATCCCTTGAAGTCATCGCATACATGGCATCCAAGAGCAATCTCATTCATGTTGACAAGTCCCTGATGTGTCCTGTTACATATAATCTTTCCTCCGAAGAATGCCTTGAATGCTATCTCTCGCCTCTTCTTTGCGAACTCATCAGCAAAATTCCAGAACTTGAAGTATTCATCTGCATTCCTGCCCTCAAGGCAGTAGATAGGGCCAAATGGAGTCTTTATTGTATCAGCTATCTGCTGCAGCGCAGGATTATTGTCAAAATACAGCCCGTGACCTGCCTGATTCTCTGTCTTCATCTCAGGGCATCCTGCATGCAGTATGACAATATGATCAGGAAGTTTTGTTACAGCACCTTCTACATTGAAGACATCTATGAAGTGATTTCCTTTGTTGAAGTCCCACTGGACCTTGACATTCTTGATGAAGGTATCATCTTTCTCAAACTCATAGATAGTCTTGAGAAGCTCCTTTGGCTCTGGAACCTTATCTATCCCTCCGACAAGCATTCCGCACGCATTGGGCTTCACATCAAGCACCATGAGCTTTTCCCTGCCAGCTCCCCAGGATATCTTTCCTCCGTATCCTATTCCCTGGTTCCATCTGCCTTTGTTCCTTGTTATGGTCTCGTCAGGAGATGATATGAATGTAGCATCAGGCTCAAGGCCGTAATGCTCCTGGGCAAGGTGCATCTTCGCCAGGCCGAACTGCATGTTAGCCTTGGCTAGCTCAGTGGCAGAATCCTCAACACCTGTTGAGAAAATGTGCTGTGAAGCTCTTTCAAGAATCTTCTTTGAATCTGATTTTGATATGCTCATTCTTCAAGTATCAGCTTGTATGATTCAATCTCATGTATCTGCTTTGCCCTTTTTGCAAGGCTTTTCCTTAATTTTGTGACAATATCAAGCGTCTCTTTGTGAAGAGGCTTTCCAATCTTTCTGCTCTCCTTGTAGTAGAGCTTGTGATAATCAGCCATCCTTTTTGCTATCCGGTTCTCAAGGATGTGCTCCATTGTGCCTTCCTTGCCCATGATTCCCCTGACCATTCCCATGAGTCCCAGCCTGTCAAGGGCATCAGCATCAAACACTATCTTCTCTTCTGGAGCCTGAGGAGGTATCATTGAGGTTGGGGTGTGCCTCACTACAATCCTGCTTATCTTCCTTATTGTCTTGAGGTCATCAATCAGGCTTTCCATGAATTCCTCGGTTCTTGATGCTCCGTCAATGCCATGGAACAGTCCGTTAGGCGCATTTATCCTTCCTATGTCATGCAGCAGTGCTCCGCAGATGAGTATGAACGGGTCAACAGGATCCTTTATCCTCTTTCCTATCTCAATAGAATACCTGCATACTTCCATTATGTGAGAATAATCATGGCCTTCAGAACGATTATGCTTGTCCTCAACAAATCTTATGATCTCCTCTACAATCAACTTTTCCTGCTTGCTCATCTTTCGGATAAAGACCATTTTACACCTCTTTCTAAAATAGTTAATATCTATTGATATTTAAAGTTTGTCAGTAATATCAAGACAACAGTATGACTCAGAACAATTAAAGAGATATCTTGGTGATATTGGCAGCAGCAACTAGGGATTTGTACATGGTCAAATAAGGAGGTTAATAATCTATACGGCAGCAACAGAAAATGCTTTGCATTTTCTTAGTTACAAAAGCTCTGCATTTGTAATAACAACATTGGATAAGGCAATATTCTATTTATGTCGGCAGCAACAACATTGGACTCATACACAGTCAAGTCCTCGCTCTGCTCGGACTTGCCTTATTCGTAAAGGAAAAATCCACACTTCGTATGGATTTTCCCTCTACACTCAGTATTC
>WJJV01000009.1 GCA_014729495.1 Candidatus Woesearchaeota archaeon | reverse complement strand
TGTACTTGACCATGGATACACTCCAGAAAGGACATTCCTTGTGCATACACCAAAGCAGAGGACAAGGCATACTGGACAGTTGATACTTCTCGGAGCTTATGATATGGAGCCTGAACAAGGTGATCATCCTCCAAAGACAGCAGATGATCTTGAGAACTATGATGGGCTATCTTTGATAGATACTTCTGAGGATTCCAGGCTCATATATGGCTATCCTTTTCAGGATGGAAGAGATGATTTCAGTCTGGAATTATACAAGCAGCATGGGGCAAAGCCTGGAATAGATTTCTGGCTGTCAAATCCTCATGATGAGATGCATGATGGAGAGAAGATAGTGCCTGGATGGATAGCATTATCTGACACTTACAATGCAGCTTCAGAGAACATAGAGAGGGTGCTCAGAGGAGACAAGGATCTTGGTGTCATAATATCTCATGGGGGAAGGACTGAAGCAATGATCCTGCAGCTCATCAACTCTGCAAGGTTAATGCCAGTAGAGAAGATGGATGACATAGGTGGAATAATCAGCATGGGGGAATCAGCAAAGATGACCATTGATATGCGTGAAGGAGATGTTCTGAGTTCAAGCATAGCATACAAAGGAGAATCCTACAATATTGACATGAATGATTTCATGAACCAGGCACCTGATGCGTTATAAGCATCTAAGAATTCTGTCAGGCTTTTCCTTTTGAGCCGAATACCCTTATCCTGTGCTCAACTACCTGCTGTATGAGATCCCTTGCAGGGGCAAGTATCTTTCTCGGGTCAAAGTCTGCTGGATTCTGCTTGAGATATTTCCTGACTGCAGCGTCAAAGGCAATTCTCAGGTCAGTGTCTGTGTTTATCTTGTTGATTCCATGCTTTACTGCTTTCCTGATGGATGTATCATCAACACCATGCGCATTGCCCAGCTTGACACCCCATTTCTTAGCGAGGCTGACAAGGTCTTTTGGAAGTCCTGATGCTCCGTGAAGCACAAGAGGCATCTTCAGCCTTCTGTCTATCTCTTTCAGCACATCAAAGTTGAGCTTTGCCTTTCCTGCGAACTTGTTTGGGCCATGAGATGTTCCGATAGCAACAGCAAGGCTGTCGCATCCTGTCCTGTCAACAAACTCAACAGCTTTGTCAGGATCAGTATAGATTATCTTTCTGGCAGAAACCTGGTCCTCTTTTCCGCCTATAGTGCCCAGCTCTGCTTCAACACTGACATTTTTATTATGTGCCATTGATACAACTTTCTTAGTAAGCTTTACATTCTTCTCAAGATCATAATGTGATGCATCGATCATAACAGATGTCCAGCCCATGTTTATGCACTTCTTTATCACTTCCATATCAGTGCCATGGTCAAGATGCAGGCACACTGGAACTTTTGTGTTCTCTGCAGCAGTGTATGTCATGCACTTGAGATAATCCATTCCAGCATATTTTATAGCGCCCTGAGAAGTGGCTATAATGACCGGGCTCTTTAGATTGTCGCAGGCATTGATTATTGCCTGCAAGAATTCCATGTTGTTTATGTTGAAAGCGCCTACAGCATACCTTCCTCTGTTTGCCTTGTCAAGTATTGATTTTCCTGTTGCGAGCACTAGAGCACCTCTTTGATGACTGCATAAGCAGTCTTATTGTCTTTATGATATCAGGGTATGCTTACCAGCAGCAGTCCTTCCATATAGCTGCCTTTAGTATCCAGTAAAGGCTCAGCACAATAAGCAGGACAGGCCATATTGATATCTTTGTGGCTATCCAGCCCATATCCTTGCCCAGCCAGAAAAGGCCTATAACAAACAGTACAAGCGCAAGCCCCATACCTCCTGATTTTGGCAGTCTGCTGCAGCTGTCCTTCTTTTTTTCCTTTGATTTAGCCATGAAATCACCTCTTGATACAGGGTTATGGAATCACTTATTATAAACTTTTCGGAGCAGATCAGATTTTGTTATGATGCCTTTAATATTCCCTCTCTTTCCTATCAGCACAAGAGGGTAGTATCTCAGTATGTCAGAGATCACATTGACAGAAGAATCCTTTGACAGCACAGGAGGTGCGTCATCCATGATATCCTCTATCCTGTCAGCTTTGCCATTCAGCACAGCATCAAGGAGTATTGCTTCTGAGATCATCCCTACTGCACGGCCATTGTCTATCACAGGCATCTGGGATATCTCATGCCTTTTCATCTTTTTTATCGCATCCTTTGCAGAATCAGAGGGTGAGACAAAAACAAGCTTTGGTGTCATTATCTCATCTGCTTTTATATCTTTCTTCCTGCTGAATGACTCCAGAGCATTGAATATCTTCTTTGCATTTGTGTAAGCAGGATCAAGAGTGTCCGCCTCTATCTTGGCTATCAGCGACTGCGACACTCCTGAAAGCTTTGCCAGATCATTCTGGGTCAGGCCGAGCTTCTTTCGTATATGCTTTATCTCGCTGATATCTATTACCATGATGGAGAATAATAAGCCCTTATATTTATTACTTTCGGAATAAGAATGCAGATAAGATGAATGTGTATCTATAATTATTCTAGGCAGCAGATTGGAAGTTGGAATAGTTCTATTTTAAAGTAGGCAGCAACAGAAAATGCTTTGCATTTTCTTAGTTGCAAAGGCTCTGCATTTGCAACAACAACATCGGATAAGGCAATATTCTATTTATGTCGGCAGCAACAACATTGGACTCATACACAGTCAAGTCCTCGCTCTGCTCGGACTTGCCTTATTCGTAAAGGAAAAATCCACACTTCGTATGGATTTTCCCTCTACACTCAGTATTC
>WJJV01000061.1 GCA_014729495.1 Candidatus Woesearchaeota archaeon | reverse complement strand
TTGAACTGAGGCTTGACTGGGAAAAGAATCCCTTGATACCTGTAGTGCTGCAGAATTATGAGACAAGAGATGTGCTCTTTGTGGCTTCAACAGACAGGGAAGCATATGATCTCACAAGGAGGTCAGGAAGGGTTTTCTTATGGAGCAGAAGCAGGAATGAATTATGGGAGAAAGGAGCGACAAGCGGAGATTATCTTGCTGTCAGGGAGAGATACATCAACTGCAATCAGGATTCACTGCTTTACATGGTAGAACCAGAAGGCAAAGGAGTATGCCATGTAAAGATTGACGGAAAGGCGATGGATACCTGCTATTTCAGGAGGATAGAAGAGCAGGATGGAGAGGAGTCTCTAGTAATGAGATTATGAGATAGTAAAAAAATGCTGTAAGAGCGGAGGAATACAAGATGAAAAAGAATAATGCAGAAGGGAATAGAAGACTCAGATTCGCGCTTCCAAAAGGAAGTCTCAACACAACTGGAAGATGGAGCACAGAATCGCTTCTTAAGGAGGCTGGATTTGACATTAAGGGATACAGTCCTGAGAGCAGGTCATACTCGCTGATCATAGCCAATGATGAAGAGCTGGAAGCCATAGTTGACAGGCCCCAGAACATGCCTGCGGATCTAAGGGACAGCATAATTGACCTGGCCATAATGGGAAAGGATATAGCTGAAGAATGGAATCTTGCTGACGCTAGAATGGTCAGGCTTTGCAGTCTTGGATATGGGTATGCTGATCTGGTGCTCGCAGGACCATCATGTATCACAAGAGATGGATTCTATGCAGACCTTAAGAGGGAAAAAGAGATTAGATTAGCAACAGAATATCCTCTTATAACACAGGATTGGCTTGAGAATAATGAAAGCTACATCCTCAGTTTCGGGAACAAGAAGCCTTTGTTAATAGCGAAGTATGGGATTACAGGAGCTAATGAGAAGATAAGGATAACTGAATCTTATGGCGCCACAGAATCAGCAATTGCCAAAGGCTCAGCAGACTTCATTGTAGAGTGCATCTCATCAGGAGAGACTCTGGCTAAGAATGAACTGAAGCCTATCGAGATTCTGCTGCAATCAAGCGCAGGACTTTATACAACAGAGGATGCTCTCAGTGATCCCTGGAAAGCAGACAAGATCGGTTTTGTCAGGACTCTGCTGCAAGGTGCTGTCAAGGCAAGAGACACAGATTACATAATCTTCAATGTGAGAAAGAGCAGGGAAGAGAAAATAAAGGACTACTTGCAGAAAGAGAGATTGTTCTCAAAGGAGCCCACAGTCATAAGGGATGGGGAGTACCTGCAGGTAGGAATTGAGATAGCAAGGTCGAGATGGACGCAGGTTGCTTATGGCCTTAGAAGCAATGGTGCAGAGGATATAGTAAGGATGAATCCAGTGCAGATAATAGATTGATGCATTATGCAGGATGCAGGATATCAAGCAGAGGGTGATAATATGCAAAGGAAAACAAAGGAGACATGGGTTAGGGCAGAAATAGCCAGCAAAGGAAAGATGCTCCGGTCAGGGATAGATGTCCCGGTATCCCTCGACCAAAGGCCTGCTGTAGATAATCATTTTTGCTTTATTTTTTATTGATTGTTTCCACAAACTATATAAACAAAAACAGCGAGGATTGATATTATGTTCAAGAAACCAAAAGGCACAAAGGATTACTATCCAGAGGATATGGCATTGCTGAAGAACATAGAGGAATCTCTGAGAAAGACAGCAGAGAGCTATGGCTTTATGCAGGTTGAATCACCTGCTTTTGAGTCAATTGAATTGCTCACAGCAAAGCAGGGAGATGAGATCAGAGAACAGATATTCACTCTTGAGAAGAAAGGTGAAGGCAAGAAGAGAGAGGAGTACGGCCTGAGGTTTGACCTCACTGTACCCATGACAAGGATGTTCATAGAGAAGCAGAAGGAGCTGCCAAAACCTGTGAGATGGTTCAGCACAGGAATAATGTGGAGGTATGAGAGGCCTCAGGCAGGAAGGCAGAGGGAATTCTATCAGCTCAGCGTGGAGCTGTTCGGCTCAGACAGGCCTGAGGCTGATGCAGAGATCATCAGGATGGCTATAGACTGCCTAAGGAATCTCGGACTTAAGAGCAAGGAGTTTGTGATAAAGATAAATAACAGGGTCCTCCTTCAGGATTTCATAAAGAGTCTTGAGCTTGATAACTTTGAGCAGGTATTCAGGGCAATAGACAAGAGGCTCAAGATACCAGAAGAAGCATGGAACAAGGAGCTGGAGAATGCATCTCTTAACAAAGAAGATATCAGGAAGCTGAAAGCATTCCTTAAGATCAAGGACATAGACAAGGTGAGCATAGATTCAAAAGGAAAAGATGACCTCAAGAAGATGGTAACCCTCCTAAAGGACAGGAAGGATTACATAGAGCTTGACTTCTCCACAGTGAGAGGACTGAGCTATTACACAAGCACAGTATTTGAGATATTTGACAGAAAAGGAGAACTAAGAAGCATTGCAGGCGGAGGAAGATACGACAACATGGTTGAGCTGTTTGGAGGCGAGAGCTGCCCTGCAACAGGATTCGCGATTGGATTCTCTACACTGGCCCTGCTTCTTGAAGAGAACAGCAGACTGCCTGATGCTGAGGTGTCAGTAGATTACTACATAGCACCTATAGGCGACAAGGCCCTGAGAAAAGCTGAGAAGATAGCCGACAAGCTGAGGAAAAAAGCTTCAGTTGAGCTGGACCTTATGGGCAGGAGCATATCAAAGCAGATGGGGTATGCTGACAGGATAAATGCAAAGAATGTCATAATACTTGGTGATGATGAGCTGAAGCAGAAAGTGATGAAAATCAGGGACATGAAGACAGGCAAGGAAAGGAAGATTAAGATAGACAAGATTTGATTCTGCAAATGATATGATTTTGCACATAATATAATTTAATTGATAAGTCAATCCTCATCATAACCGCAATTTGGGCAGTAGTATGTATGCCAGAGTATCTGGCCTGTGGGGCTTCTCTTGTTCTCCATCTCTTCCTTGCATTTGGGGCATTTCATTTTACAGCTTTTGTTTTATATCTTTAAACTGCACTCTTGTCCAATTATTGAAGTTTTCCTGCTTTGCCCTGAAATCATGGAATTCTTGTCTCATTCCCTTGAAATCATGGCAGAGAGCATTGAAGCTTCGTTTGAACTGCCTGAACTCTCCGTTTAGTTGGCTGAGTTTTGCCCTGTCTGACATAACAACCGCAAGTGTTGATGCAATAAGCACAAGGACAAGGCTTTCCACCTGCCATGAATGGCCCAATACCTTTCTTAGGGCCTGATAGACAAAGATAGCAGCAAGTACTGTGAGTATTACATAAAGCAGTATCTGATTTATTTTATGTCTTCTCATATTATCCCCTGAACATCAAGGAAGAGTATTATTGTCACAATTAACAGTATCCAGCCCACTATCTGCACATAATCTATTTTTTCAAGCAGATCCATGGTTTTGTTAAGATTCATGATAGATTATCATGCAAGAATCATTTATATGTCTTTCTGTTGATTTATGGAGGATTTCCGAGAGTATACAGTAATCTATTCTGTAGTGACCTCGCACCCGTCTTTTGTCACAATAACAGTATGCTCTGCCTGGCTCACAAGGCCATTGTTCTTGTCAGGCAATGGAGGGAACTTCCTGAGTATGCCGAGATTGTCTATCTCCTTGAGCGCAAAGTTTATCTTTGGAAGAGACATTCCTTTTCTCACAAGCCATCTCTCTGTGAACGGAAGCCCATTGAATCCTTCAATCTCTTTCATCACGCTCCTTGTCATCATGTTCCTCACAGGCTTCTTTCCAGTGAGCATGAATACGTTGGCATCATCTCTCTCATAGACTATCCCTGCACCTGTAGAGGCAAAGGGCTCTATTGCAAAGACCATGCCCTCTTCTATGATTGTATCATCTCCATTATCATAGTTCGGTATTGAAGGAGGGCCGTGCACTGTGAATCTTCCCACACCATGGCCTCCGAGATTCCTCACAGGAGCAAAACCATACTTTGATATGGAATCCTGGATCATTCTTCCTATCTCAGCAGTCCTGACCCCTGGCTTGACTGATTTTATTGCATTCTGGAGTGCCTCTTTTGCAGCATTTACGAGTTTCTCATGCTTTCCATCCTTGCTCAGGTCTATTGTAATAGCAGTATCAGCCACATAACCATCAATATGCACCCCAAGGTCAAGCTTCACAAGGTCTCCTTCAGAGAATACCTTCTCATCATCTGGTGTTGCGCAGTAATGCGCAGCAACATCATTAAGTGATACCTGGGTGGGAAAAGCAAGTTCTCCTCCAAGATCCAGTATCTTTCTCTCTATCTTCTCAGTCACTTCAGAGAGAGACGCTCCTGCTTTTATCAGGCCAATTCCGAACTCGCGGGCCTGGCTGGCTATCTTTCCGGCTTTCCTGTACTGCTCTAGGCCTTCTATCTGCATAGGATTAAGTTTTAGTGCAGGATTTATAATGTTTTTGTTAACAGAACTCTTCTGCGATAATATCCTCTATTTCTTTCTTTTTCTTTGGGTTCAAAGAATACCTAAAAACACTTGATCTGTCTCCTTTCTTCATAAGAATAAAGCTGTCTCTGACAAGAAGCTTCAGCGCAAAAGCCAGATCTCTTCTTGATATCTTTGGATTCTTGATGTCATCAAAATTAAGCAGTCTTCTTCCCCAGTAACCTCCTCTGAATAGCTTTTTTATAACATAAATCTCCAGTTCATTCATGCTCTTGTTTATGTTAGAGATAATATAAAGATACTGGCTTAAGATGTCCAGTGACCTGTGATATCTTCCGGATATTCCGGAAATCATATGTACAGTAATTATACACCATATGTATATAATAGAAACACTTAAATATAATCATGCATTACTATGATTAGAATGGCAGAATCAGCATTTGTGAAGACCCTGGGAAGATCCCCTAAGATAAGATTGCTTGACTTCTTCCTGGAAAATAATATATTTGATTACACAAAAAGCGAAGTCTCAGAAGAGACAGGAATATCAAGAGTAACGCTTAATGTCCTGTGGCCTGATATAGTAAAGAAAAAGATTATAGTGCCTAAAAGGACTATAGCAAATGCAGTATTGTACAGACTGAATAACAGCTCTCCTGTCGTGAAGAAACTTAAAGAGCTGGACTTTATTCTGTCAAAGGAATTAGGAGAGAACGCAATTAAGAAAAAGACATCAAGTAATAAAATTAGAGTGAGTCATTGACAAAAGATGCTGCATTCTGCATAATAAAAATTTGACCATCAATAGTATAGCAAACCCTAACCACTCCCTTGAGGGTGCAGTATTAACAGGCTTGAATTTCACATATCTAATTTTTATTCTTGAAAATTTCTCCTTAAAGTCGAAAATTTCAATAAGAGAATTCAAATCATTTCTATTGCTGCAGAGATATGATCAATAGATTACTCCAACTACAACTCCTGTGATGTCCTCAAATCTCCTCTTGCCTGGATCTGCAAGGTCATTATTGTCACCTTTGGTTATGAAATATATGCCTTTATCATCCTCTCCCTTGCTGATCACCCTGTGGATGACTATTCCATCAGCCAGCATTGTCCTGAATGACACAACATCTCCGACATTGATATCATCTGGAGAACTAGGCCTTATCTCTATGCTGTTTGCTCCGGCATCAATGAATGGATCCATGGAATTTGTGTCAGTGAATGATGCCCATGAAGCATCTGAGATATCCAGAACAACCCTGTCTGTGTATACTTTTATTGACTCTTCTGGGATGTGGTCAGATGGTGATGAGAGCTCTGCGCTTCTGGATAAGAAAAGGCTTGAAGGCATCTGAAGAGTGCTGCTGTCTTCAAGAATTGATCCCATGGCTATGCCTGCCAGGAACACAATAACAGCTATCTCTGAGTATATGAAAATCTTCCCAAATACCATAACTACTAATAAGTGGTTAAATATTATATAAATCTTTTGTTTTTATACCACTTTAAAGTACTAAACTATAGAAATATTTAAATACCAATGCTATTTACTAAGCATAACAATGGTCACATGCCAGAGATGCGGTAACGAGATTCCCAGTCTCAACAAGCTGAGGAAATGGTGTGTGGACTGCAGACGAATTCTGACAAATGAACGTGCCAAGCAACGGAACAAGAAGAGACGGCAGATCACGAAAAATAATTGAGAAATCTTGCTCAAAAATACTTATTTTCATATATAATATAGTTATAAGTTATGTCTATAAAAGTTATATATTATAATCATAATAGTACTAACATATGCATAAGATATGCTGCTTTAGATAGTATCAAAAGAAAAATCTTATTGAAAATGGCACCAAGCTATTTTCATTGGGTTAAATACCCCGCACTTTAGTGCGAGAGGTGCCATGTTAAAAAATGCTGTGCATTTTTGACACCCCAGAAATCTTTGATTTCTGAGGGTTTTCAAGACTAAAAATTTGACCATCTAGAATGCAAATCCGTTAATACTTTGAGCTCTGCTCAAAGGGGAAGACGTCCTTTAGATGTCGACACCTCACCCTTTAGGGTGAGGTTAGGATTTGCTTATAAGATAATGGTCAAATTTTTATTATTTAATCCTGACTGCCTCAAGGTTCCTGGGCGCAGTGGTCTCAACACGGTTCTGCTTGTGTATAGAAGAGGCCAGATCAAGGCATCTTGAGTTCTCACCATGATTGACTATGACCTTCTTTGGCCTTGGATCGCATCTTGATACAAAATTCATGAGCTGCTTCCTGTCAGAATGGTCAGATATGTCAACCTTATGGACCACCATCTTGAGATCCAGCATCTCTGTCTGCTGGCCTTCCCTGAATGAGAATGATCTCTCTCCGTTCTGTATCCTCTTTCCCATTGAACCTTCTCCCTGATAGCATGAGAATACTAGAGTGTTCTTTGGATTGTCTCCAAGAGACTTAAGGTACTCAACTGAAGGCCCTCCAACAAGCATACCTGATGTTGCAAGTATCACGCAAGGCCCTTTCTCTTCAATGACCTCTCTCCTCTCCTTTGCTGAACCTACCCTCTTGAACACAGGGCACAGGAAAGGATTCTGATCCTTGTGGAATATCTGCCTTCTGATGAAAGAGTTCAGGAATTCAGGATAAGCAGTATGTATTGCAGTTACATCCCAGACCATTCCATCTATATAGACAGGAACTTCAGGGATCTCCTTTGACCTTATGAGCTTCTCAATCAGTATTATTATATCCTGGGCTCTTCCTGAACCAAGCACAGGGATAAGAACCTTGCCCTTTTTTCCAAGAGTATCTGATATTGTATCCTTAAGCATCCTGTCAGCTTCCTGCAGAGGAGGCATCACATTCTCCTTGCCTCCATACGTGCTCTCCAGTATCAATGTCTCAAGCCTGGGGAATGATGTTGCTGCTGACTCAAGAAGCTGTGATTTTCCGAACTTCAGGTCTCCTGTATAAAGAAGATTATGAAGTCCATTGCCTATGTGAAGGTGCACCATTGAACTACCAAGTATATGGCCTGCATTATAGAGTGTTATCCTCACATCAGGTGTTATGTCAGTCACCTCATCATAGTCCAGGCAGATGGTGTGCTTTACCATCTCCTTTACATCATCCTGTGAATATAATGGATCCTTGCCCTCATTTATCATTATCTTTATTGCGTCAAGCTGGAGAAGCGACATCACATCCCTTGTTGGGGCAGTGCAGTAGACAGGCCCCCTGTAGCCGAACTTGAACAGATAAGGTATGAGTCCTGAATGATCCAGATGGGAATGAGTCACTATGACTGCATCAAGCTCATCTATCTTGAACTCAGGAGTCTCTAAGAATGGGTAAGGCTGCTGATCATTCGCAACATCTATGCCGCAGTCCAGAAGCACCCTTGATTCAGGTGTCTGCAGAAGTATGCAGCTCCTTCCGACCTGCCTTGCTCCTCCGAGGAAGGTTGTTCTTATCCATTCATTCTTCTTCTCCCTCAGCCAGCCGTCATAGACCCTGTGGCCTATCTTGTTGAGGAACTTTCTCCTGTATTCAGAATTCTGATAAAGCACTTCCCTTATGTTCTCTATGAGCTGTGACCTTATCGCAGGCGTCCTTCTTATGAGAGGAACCCAAAGTGTCTTCTCTTTTATCTCTCTGAGTATGCTTCCCTGCTTTCCGATCGCAAGGCCCGGCTTCTCTGTCTCTATGATCACCTGGCTCCTGTAAGTGTCAAAGATTATGTTGCCTATGCCAGCCTCTTCTGGTATGATCTGCTTGATTGTCTTCTTTGCCTTCTCTGGCTCCATTGTTATTGATGGATCAGGCCTAAGCTCTACTCTCTTCTTGAACTCATCAACTATCTTCTTGATGATTCCGTTGTTGTTCAGGAAGAAGTCCTTGTCCTTTGTGTAGAACATTATATTAGCTCCTTCAAATCCTGCATCAGATATCTTGTTTGCAGGAAGGTGCTCCATCATTTCTTTTATTATATCTGCCATTTTAACACCGATTTATTGACTATTATTTGAATCACTCCTTGATTATTTTATTTCAATTCTATCTTTAGATTCAGATTTCAGACTTTAGACTCAAGATACTTTATCTATCAGATAATTTCAAAAAACTTTCAGTCCAAAGAACTTAGTCAATCTTGGGAAAAAGCTCTTTTGTGACTGTCTTCTTAACGCCTTCTTTTGTTATTGTGAATATGTCGTATCCTGATCCTGAAGCAGAATCCCTCTGCAATGCTGCATTGAGGGCTCTCTTTGCCAGCTTCTGGCCTTCTTCAAGGTTCATGCCTTTCTTGTATTCTGTCTCAAGCACACCGAATGCGAATACTGAACCGGATCCGTCTGAGGTGAATTCAGGCTCTTCTGTGACACTTCCATCAGGCCCTATGTTGTAAAGCCCTGGCTCCTCATCCATGCCGCCCACAACAAATGCAACTATGCCTGGAAACATTGTCATTTTCCTGACATTTGAGTATGCCATGCTTGCGATAAGGTTGGCAGCCTCTTTTATGCTGAATTCAACATTTGTCCTTACTTTCCTAAGCTTGATCTCTGCCCTTATAAGCTTGACAAGAAGCTGGGCATCAGACACCATTCCTGCTATTGTCACAGCAATCCTGTCATCCACCTGATGTATCTTGTCAAATCTCTTTCCGACAATCATGTGTCCTGCTGTGGCTCTTTTATCAGCAGCAAGAACAACACCATCTTTGCAGACTATACCAATTGTGGTAGTCCCGGTCTTCATCATATCCTGTTTGTCCATCATTTATCCCTTAGAAGATTTCTAAGAATTATACCCTGTTGTGAGCATAGGTATTATATAAAGCTTTCGTTTTTATCTTGTGTTGAGCCATATATAGCTGTATATGAAAATAATGTCCTTGATCAATATCATAAGAGATGAATATGAATTTGAGAGATAAGAAAAGATGAAAAGAGATGAAAAGAGATTCTAAAGCTAAGAGATATTCACTTCCTTGCTTTCTCTATCTTTCCTCTAATGAGGGCATTAAGGCTCTGGTCATTGACCTTTATGACCTGCCATCTCACTCCAGGAAGGTCTCCTTTAGCCCTTCCCTTGACTCCTCCAATGCACTCCACTATGACCTCATCGTGCTCATCCATTAGCTTTATAGCGCCGTCTCCTGGGGCAAAAGCAGTGATCTGCCTGCCGTTCTTTATTAACTGGACCCTGACGCACTTCCTCATAGCTGAGTTAGGCTGCTTAGCCTCCATCTGTACCTTCTCAAGGATTATGCCTTTAGCCTGATGTGCTCCCTTGAGAGGGTCTGACTTCTCTTTAAGATTGAGAAGCCTGCTGACATAACTGGATTTAAGCCATCGGCTGTCTCTTCTCCTCTTCTTAAGCTTCTTTCCAGCATTCAGTCCGTTTGATTTGCTTCCCATTTTGACGTATAATTGATGTATGATATGCATTAAATGATTATGCATTAAATGATTTTGAAGTCTAAAACCCTTGGATATGCGATTTTTGAGGTGATTTATAAAGTTTGCGCAACCTCAAACAACCTTTATCTCTTTGACATCAAAGTATCTCCTGACATTGGCCTCAAGGTTCCTGAGATTCTGCGCATTCCTTCCTATGATGAGCCCTTTTGTCTTGGTGTCAGACCCGGTTATTGTCACTATCCCCTCTTCATCCGCTGATATATCCTCTGCCCTTAAAGGCATTATCATGTTCCTTATGAACTCAAGCTTGTCAGGATGATACTCTATGATCCTTATCTTTCTCTGAAGCTTGTTCTCAAGCTTCTTGACATTTGCTGCTTTCTTTCCGAGAGCCTTGCCTATCTGTCCTGGCTGGACTACAAAAACCAGTGTGTTCGTCTTCTCATCAATAAAACAGTCCTTTAGGCTGGCGTGAGTCAGATTCTCAAACAAGGACATGAACTTCATTAGAGAAATATCATATTTTATCTTCATTTTTTGACACTTATGACAGATATGAAGAACTGTTTCCTGCACATTATGCCCAGCTCATCATTAGGAACATCAAGCTGTTCAACATCCACTCCTGCCATCCCTGCATACCTTTCAATAGTCTCTTTCATCTCTGCAGGACAGTTGGATGCAAGCATAATCTTTGACACATTGCCTGATCTCAGGTTCTTGAGTGTCTGGTCTTCACCTATGAACACCCTGTCCTCTTTAACAAGTTTCTTTATGTCTTCCATATTCAATTCTCCTTAACTGTTTTCTCTGCCATCCTTACAGCAAGTCCTGGCAGGCCTGTGCCCACAGGGACTGCCTGGTTAAGCATGACGTTCTCAACTACAGACCTCAGCTTGTCCTTCTCTCCTACAAGAGCTGCTTCGATGAGATACTTGATAGGTGTCTCAAAAGATGCTCTTGCCAGTATGGATGACTTCTCTGATATCACTCCATACCTTGTTATTCCCTGAGGCGCTTCAGAGTAGCACATCATGTCAGCCACAAGCATCACGTGCCTCTTATCTATATTGAGTCCCTGCATATCTACAACCTTGAAAAGCTCGTTTATGATGGACTGCCTTGCAGCCTCTATTCCGAGCACTCCAGCCACCTCAAAAAGATCATTTGAGATTGTCCTTGTAGCATCAACAAACTCAAGATCAAGCACCTTACTTAGGTTGGATCCTGCTGTCATGATTATGAACTCAGGGCCTCTCTTTACAGGAAGAACATGGGTTATCCCTTTTATGCCCTGAACAAATATGTTCTTTATCTTCTCTCTGAGCTTGTATATCTCATTAAGATTAATGTCCTTGGTTGTTGACCTGATTGTGAAAAGATCCTTGTCAACAGTTGACTGCCTGACTGCTGTCTTTGGCTCCTTGTTGAGCACTTTCAGCACAGTAGCCCTGTTTATGCCGAGCTCCTTGAGCTTATCTCCGTTTATCCTCAGCTCTATGTTGAGGTCCACTACATTTATGTTCAGCTCTGATAGTATATCCTTTACTTTTGTCTCCTTTACTGATAACGCGATCCTCTTGATATCCTTTCCTGTTGAGTATGGTTTCTGCAGGTATATCTCCATCATGGGCGTGCTTATTGACTTCCTTCCGTCAAGGATCTCTATTACCCTTGGAAGGCCAGTTGTCACATTCATCTCAGCTACTCCTGCATAATGGAATGTGTTCAGTGTCATCTGGGTTCCTGGCTCCCCTATTGATTCTGCTGATATAAGACCTACTGACTCTCCAGCCTGCACCCTCACTTTCTTGTATTCCTCAACAACCAGGTCCATTACTTGCTTAAGCTGGGTCTTTGTGATCTTCTCAGGCATATTGCTCTTTATGTCCTCAATTATCTTTGGGTTAAGCTTGCCCTCATATTCCTTGAATAATTCATCATGCATTTTTCCACACCTATTCTCTCATCACGTTCTCTATTATCCTTTTGACATTAACTGAACCGCCCTCGCTCTTTGAGACATCAATGCCGTCCTCTCCATAAATGAACTGGATTATCTTTCCGCTGGCTTCCCTCACTGTGGCATCATACTCCACCCTAAGATCCTGCATTGAATTGGCAAGCCTTCTGTACAGATAACCTGACTTTGGTGTCCTAAGCGCAGTGTCCATCAGGGAGTCCCTTCCAGTCATTGCTGCGAAGAAGAACTCTGCAGGCTTTAGCCCGTGCTTGAAGCCGTTCCTTATGAATCCATGAGCATCAGGTGAGAGATCATTCTGCTTGAAGCAGGAGAGTGTCCTGTTCTTGAAGCCGAGGTTTATCCTCTTTCCCCTGAGTGCCTGCTGTCCTACGCATGCAGCCATCTGAGCCATATTGATGGGGTTTCCCCTTGACCCGCTGTCTGCCATTATGAAAGTGCCTGTCTTCTTTGAAGCTTTGTCCAGAACTATGTTTCCTGCATCATTCCTTGCCCTGTTCAGGACCTCAAGTATCTTGAGCTCAAGCGTCTCCTCAATGGACTTTCCAGGGAATGCCTCAAGCTCCTTCTTGCGATACATGTCAATCAGCTTGTCGATCTCTTCCTCAGCATTCACTAATGTCTTCTCCACATTGCTGGATGCTGTTTCAGGAAGATCCATATCTGAAAGGTTTGTGGTGAAACCTCTTATCAGAAGCACCTGTATTCCCATTCTGAATATGTCTCCAAGAATCTTGATTGTCTTCTCTTTGCCGTATCTCTTGTGCAAGTTCCTCAGGAGGAACCCTGATCCCTGGCCAAGATTGGCCTTGTCCATTATCCCTTCAGTCAGGCTTCCGTTCTTGATTATAACGCTTGCGTCAAACTTGCATTTGTTCTTCTCAAAGTGCTCGCATTCTATGCATGGCTTTGACTTCTTCTTGCACGCTTTTGACCTTCCTATAAAGTTGAAATCATCAGGTATCAGTGCGCTGAATACCTCTTTTCCATCAATAGTCTTCTTGTTAGGAAGCCTTGAGAATTCTGATATCCCTATTGAAGCAAGAAGCTGGACTGCTTTCTCATATGGCATCCCTATTCCTGTTGTAAGCAGATAGTTTCCTGTTATAGCATCCTGTATGCATCCGATGACGCTCAGTCCGTACCTTGGACTTATGAGCTGTGTCTCAATCATCATCAGTATCTCAGCTTCTGCCCTTGCCTCTTCTGTCTGAGGAACGTGGATGTTCATCTCATCCCCGTCAAAGTCAGCATTGTAAGGATGGCATACAGCAGGATTCAGCCTGAATGTCTTGTGAGGAAGCACCCTCACCTTATGAGCCATCATTGACATCCTGTGCAGTGAAGGCTGCCTGTTGAAGATGACAACATCACCATCCATCAGATGCCTTTCGACGATATAACCTGGCTGGATCTCCTCCATTATCTGCTCATGAGTGTCATCAGTGATCTTCTTTTTCTTGCCGTCAGGCCTTATCACATAATTAGCGCCAGGATATTTCTTTGGACCTCTCTCAAGGAATCTCTTAAGATATTCCCGGTTCCATTCAGTAAGCCTCTCAGGAACAGTGAGCTTCATCGCCACTATATTAGGTATTCCAACCTCATTGAGGTCTATCATAGGATCGGGACTTATCACAGTCCTTGCTGAGAAGTTTGTCCTCTTTCCAGCAAGATTGTGCCTTATCCTTCCTTCCTTGCTCTTTATCCTCTCTGTTATTGTCTTAAGAGGCTGGCCTGACCTATGGCGTGCAGGCGGAAGCTGTGCTATGTTATTGTCAAAGAATGTAGTGACATGATACTGCAGAAGATCCCAAAGATCCTCTATGATTATCTCAGGGGCCCCTGCGTTTATGTTCTCGAAAAGTCTCTGGTTTATCCTGACAATATCACCGAGCTTGTGTGTGAGGTCATCCTCGCTCCTCTCTCCTGACTCAAGTGTTATTGAAGGCCTCATGGTTACAGGAGGTATTGCCATGACTGTAAGAACATTCCATTCAGGCCTTGCGACTTCAGGATTTATTCCGAACACCATGCAGTCATCATCAGGTATTCTTTCAAGCCTTGATCTAATCTCTATCGGAGAAACCCTCTTCTCTGCCTCAAATATTGAGTAAGGCTTGTCGAGTGTTATCTTCTGCTGTCTTGACTTGCAGTGAGGGCATTTGTTGATTGTCTTGAGATTTGATATTATTGCTCTGACCCTCTTCCTTCTTGCATCAAAGCTCTGCTGCTGCTCAATATCATCCAGCTCCTTTGTGTACTTGTCTATCTTGTTCTGGGGGATAAGGACTCTTCCGCAGTCCTTGCATGTGCACCTCAGAAGATTAAGGAGCAGGCCTATGAACTTGACATGTATGACCGGCCTTGCCAGCTCTATATATCCGAAATGGCCGATGCATTCCTTTAGCTTTGATCCGCAGGTCTTGCATTTCAGTCCAGGATCTATTACCCCGAGACGGATGTCCATAAGGCCTCCGTCAACAGGATATCCTTCCTTGTCATAAAGCTCAGGAGTGACTACCTTGGCCACTGCCATCTTCTTTATCATCTTAGGGCTGAGTAGGCCGAAGTGTACCTCGCTAACCTTCTTGTAAGTGAATCTTTCTTTTTCAGCCATTTGGTTACCTCAATATTTTGTCTTAAGCTTCAGCTGAGGATATATCCCCATAGACTTGAACTCATCAAGTATAAGCTTGAATGCATAGGATATCTCCACGTCAGTTATCTCCACATTGTCTCCGCACAATGGACAGAATCTTGCTTCCTTGAACTCATTGTAGATAGCTATTGTTCCGCATCCCTCGCAGATAGGCACGATTGTCTTGTCTGAATCAAACCTTTCCTTGAGCAGGAGCGATGCTCCGTGAGCCACGAATGTGTCCTTCTCCATCTCTCCAAGCCTCAGGCCTCCTTCCTTTGCCCTTCCTTCTGTAGGCTGCCTTGTGAGCAGCTGTATAGGGCCTCTTGCCCTTGCATGGAGCTTGTTTGAGACCATGTGCTTGAGCTTGAGATAATACATGTCTCCGATGAATATCTTTGCCTGATACTGCTCTCCTGTCTCTCCATCATAGACTGTCTCTGTTCCATTCTCCCTGAAACCTAGTGAGTGAAGCTCTTTCCTGAGATCCTCTTCTGATTCTGAGTCAAATGTAGTTCCGTCAACATGTCTTCCTGAAAGGCTTCCGACCTTTCCGCCTATCAGCTCTATAAGATGAGATATTGTCATCCTGGAAGGGATTCCATGAGGCGAGAATATGAGGTCTGGTGTTATGCCTGATGCTGTGAACGGCATGTCCTCCTGAGGCACTATTATTCCTATGACTCCTTTCTGTCCGTGCCTTGATGTGAACTTGTCGCCTACCTCAGGTATCCTCTGATCTCTCAGCCTTACCTGGACAAGCTTGTTTCCCTCTTCATTCTCTGTTATGCAGACAAAGTCTATTATTCCCCTCTCTCCGTGCTTCATTGTGAATGAGCTCTCCCTTCTTGTTCCTGCTGAAAGGCTGTACTCATCAACACTGCTGAGGAATCTTGGAGGAGAAGTCTTTCCTATGACCACATCGCCTTCATGCACAAATGCTTCTGGGTATATTATTCCATCATCATCAAGATACTTATAGTCTGTCTCTGACTTGTACCCTTTCACATCCTTGTCTGGAATGCATATCTCATCAGTGAGTCCTCCTGCATATCTAAGCTCCTCTATTATAGCAGGCCTGAAATATGAGCTTCTTCCGAATCCCCTGTCAATGGATCCCTTGTTTAAGACAATAGCGTCCTCCATGTTATATCCTTTGTAGCTCATGACAGCCACGACTATGTTCTGGCCGGAAGGATGCTTCTCATAACCGAACACATCATTCACAACAGTCTTGACTACAGGTACCTGCGGTGAATGCAGCAGATTCACATCCATGTCCATCCTGACAGGAAAGTTAGCTGTGTAGAATCCAAGAGCCTGCTTCTGGTTCTTTGCACCCATGCTGACTCTTGCTCCAGGACTGTGGTTTGAGAAAGGCACCAGTGATGCGCACAATCCCATTATGCTTATAGGAGCTATCTCAAGATGGGTATGCTCGGGAGTGAGGTCCTTTTCTGTGAAAGCCACAAGCACATTCTCTTCCTCGCTTGCATCAACATATTCTATAACTCCCTGATTGACAAGATCCTTATAGGTTATCTCTCCTTTCTCAAGCTGCTGTATGTGCTTTTCTGTGAGAATAGGTTTTCCTTCCTTGACAATTATCAGAGGCCTTCTGACCCTTCCCTTTGAGTTATCTATATGCACTTCATCCATTTCTGTGTTGTAGTTTATGTTAAGGTTGAATGATATCTCTCCTTTCCTTCTGGAGTGAATCACATTCTGCACAAAATCCTGCGGCTGCTCAACATTGCCTATGAACTTGCTGTTTAGGTATACTTCTGTCATTTTACTTGTTCCAACCCCATTGTTTTAAGATTCTTCAGTACTTCCTCCTCTGAATCATCTCCTGATATCTCAGCGAGAAGAGAGAGGTTCTTTCTGAGTCCTATGTTTGTTCCTTCAGGAGTCTCTACAGGACACAGCCTGCCGACATGAGTGGGATGCAAGCCTCTTGCCTCAAAGTTCTCCTGGGACGAACTCAGCGGACTGACCACTCTCTGCAGATGGCTTACTGTCTCAAGGAAGTTGAGCCTTTGTATCCTCTGGCTTATACCCTTCCTTGCGCCAACCCAGGATCCTGTGGCCATAGAGCTGTATATCCTTGAGGTCAGCAGCTTGTCCCTGATTATCACCTTTATTGAAGGGAACTTGCCTCTCTTGACTATCCTCTGGAAATTGTACATGAGGTCTCCTACAAGAACCTTCAGATTTACCCTGAATAGGTCTGCAAGAAGGTCACCGCTCAGCTTGAGCCTTTTGTTAAGATAATGATCCTTGTCATCCCTGCTGACCTCATTGTTTGATACCACTATGAACTTGTTGAGATACTTGCACATATTATATGCCTTCATCATCCTGTCTTTTGGGTCTGTGCCTATGTGAGGAAGCAGATACCTGTCTACTATCTCCTGCATCTTCTCGACCCTTATGTCCTTTGACTGTGTTATGCCTATCTTTCTGGCAATGAAATCAAGTGCATCCTCCTCATTTTTTATATCAACAAATTCATAAAGGTTGACCATAAGTTCGTTATACTGCTTTTTTGACGAGACAAACTTGACTATCTCCTCATCCTTTGTCAGTCCAAGCGCCTTAAGTATTACTACAATAGGCATCCTTTTTACTCTTGTGAAAGATAAGTAGAATATGCCGTCTTTCATCTTCTCAAATGTATGGGGAATCTTGAATGAGCCTTTCTCTGAGAATAGCTTGCCCACATACTCTGATACACCTATTGATGTCTTCTCCACCATCATCCTGTTGGCTGCAAGATCCTCAACTGCTATCAGCACTTTCTCGCTTCCGTTGATTATGAAATATCCTCCTGGATCATCAGGATCCTCGCCATGCTTGATGAGCTCATCCCTGTTTATGCCTCTGAGATGACAGTACTTTGATTTGAGCATCACTGGAAGGCTTCCTATCTGAGTGGTGAAAAGCTCTCTCTGGACTCCGTTGATGTGCGCGCTGACCTCTATGAATATAGGTGCAGCATAGGTTATCTTTCTCAGCCTGGCCTCAACAGGATAGATGTTCTTCTTTGACCCGTCTGCCTCGGTTATGGTGGGCTTCTCCAACCATATCCTGTCAAACTTTATCTTGAACTCATCAACATTATGAGGTATTATAGTAGGCTCTATCTCCTTGTTTTCCTCTATTATCAGCTGCAGCTCTTTATCGACAAAGTTATTGAAGGATTCTATATCAGAATTGACTGTGCTCTTGTCTTCAAAGTACTTCTTTATGAGAACAGATGACCGTTTATCCATTTATTACCACCCTGTAATATGTTATCTCGCCTGCAGTAGGGCTGTCCCGGGTTATCTTTATGACATCGCCGGCAGAGGCATTAAGATTCATTATGCCTGAATCGCTCTGGAGTATCTTGGGCAGCTCCCTCTCGCTTGCGTTGTATCTCTCAAGCACTTCCTTCTTCTCTTTATCGCTGAGCTTGGCGTGCTTTGGTACCAATATGTGTTTTGAAACATCTGTCTTTGCTTTAGCCAATTTGCATCCCCTACCTACTTGATCTGATATTTTCCATGATCTCTGTGAGTAAACATGAGCGGGCCCGAAGGGATTCGGAACGAACGGTTCGCTCCGTTCACACGCGAACCTGGTGCAACTCGACTTTGTCGAGTTGCACGAACTGATTTGCCTTGACTCGCCTTTGCTCTTTTGAACACATTTATCATGAGCGGGCCCGAAGGGATTTGAACCCTCGACCACTTGATGTCCTCTGCCTGATTAAAAGTTTCACCATGATTCAAGTGCTCTACCAGGCTGAGCTACAGGCCCAATCATCTGAATCATATCTGAATCATCCTGATTTATGTGTGATATCAACTCATTTTTTGGTATTCTGGAAAATGCAAAACGCCCTGGCCGGGAAATTCCACAGTCCCAAAATAGCCCAAAACGTCTGTTTTGGGTTTTTTTAGCGAAATAAAGCATTTTGAAGCTGTTTTTGAACCCGGGTCAAAGCCTCGACAGGGCTTTATGCTAGGCCACTACACTACCAGGGCATTTTAGCATTATATGGGCGTAAATCCATCTAAAAGCTTAAAAGAGGATATTCAAAACTCTATTTGCTTATAGAAAGATTTATGGGCCATAATCGCAAGAATTTTTCATCATATATAAATATTACGTATTTTCTGATATATTCCTGATATATTTCTCAAAAAGATAGATTGTAAATACTCAATAAAAAAGTCCCCCCACCCAGACTCGAACCGGGAACCTCACGGTCACAGCTGAGTTCTTTTTCATCCCTACCATTTACTGGAAAGTCCAAGACTATCTACAGCCGTGCGCTCTAGCCATTGAGCTATGGGGGGCTATTTGAAACCGGATTTCTCAGGATTTATGGAGATTTATAAATATTTGTATTATTAGAAGAATTAAAAGATTATAAGAAGAACATCAGAAATCAGCATACAATAAGACAAACCCCTGTTAGAATTAAGCAAAAGATCAGAATCAGAATATCAGGATAATCTGAAGATAATTTGTTATTATTATTTGTCACAAGACCGTCACAAAAACAGAGTCAGATTTACTATTTCAAAATAGAAAAAACAGTAAAATATAAATAATAAAAGACATATGCTCATAAATAATATTATGGAGAAGGTGATATAATGAAAACCCCAACAAAATTAATGCTAGTTTCTCTGATTCTGGTCATGATTGCATTGAGCGGATGCTATTACCAGGCAGAATCAGCTGAAGAAGGAGCAGAAGGAGAGGAAGAGCAGGTCTCTTATCTGGATGATGTAGATGAGGTTGACCTGGATGACTCAGACGACGAGGAAGAGGCAGATGAGGAAGATGATACAGAGACTCAGGAAGCAGAAGACGATGAAGAGGAAGAGCAGGAGACAGCGCCTCCTCAAAAATCAGGATCTGCAGTGACAGTCTATGAAGGAGAGAAGGTGCAGCTTCAGGTCAGAGGAAGCGATCCTGATGGAGATCCTATATCCTACACATTCAGCGCTCCGCTTGATGAGAATGGAATGTGGCAGACAGAGGAAGGCGATGCAGGAGATTATCTTGTCACAGTGACTGCGAGCGACGGAAAGACACAGTCATCAAAGACATTAAAGATAAGCGTGCTTCAGAGGAATGCTCCTCCAGTCATAAGCGGATTATCTGATGTGACTGTCAGGGAAGGAGAGACAGTAAGTCTTGATCCTCAGGTCTCAGACAATGACGGAGACGAGGTAACAGTCTCATACTCAGGCTGGATGACCTCAAGCTCAAAGAAGACCGGATATGATGATTCCGGAAAGTATGATGTGACAGTCACAGCAAGCGACGGCAAGAGCCAGACAAACGAAGAAGTGCAGATAACTGTGCTTGACGTTAACAGAGCTCCGGAATTCGAGATTGTCGTGAGCTGAAGATGTTGATTGTTGTTTTATTTTTTTCTTTTTCTTTATTCATTCTTAATTCATCATAAATCTTGTCTCTCATAAAGATTTAAATAGATAATCTGAATACAGTAACTCATGGATAGGAGACATATCCTGAAAGCTGCAATAATGAAAGATGTTTCCTGATATTATTGAGGTCGCCTGATGCTGCATTCTTTCCGGAACACTGGGACTTTCCTGGAGGAAAGCTTGAGCCGGCAGAGGATCCAAAGAAAGGCATTGAAAGAGAAGTCAGTGAAGAGACCAAATTGAGGATAGATGCCAGAGAAGTTCTTGGAACATATGATATGGATCTTGAGAAAGACGGACAATCAATACCCCATAGGTTCGCTGTCTATTCAGCAGAAGTTCTTGAAGGAGAAGTGAAGATGAGCCATGAGCACACTGACTTCAGGTGGGCAACCAAAGAAGAGATTCTTGAACTGAAGATAGAGCCTTACATGAGATTGTTCTTTGAGGAAACTCCTTGATATACTGATATGACTATCAATCAAACTCTTATTCAATTCTCCTATACAGTCCTGATGATTCTGTGTGAACAGATCCAGCAGATATGCACTTGTATTCAAGAATCTCCCATTCCTTACCTGGGAAAGGCTCCTCTGTGGTTATCAAATAACCTCCAGGATATATTGAATCTCTCATCTTTTCCATCTGTCTCTTGCCCTCATCTGAAATCTCAGGATTGTTGAAACATTGCATGAAATAATAACTCATCACAGTTGTGCAGACAACAGCATCAAACTTCCTTTCTGGAATGCCATCTGCAATGATATCTCTGGGTTCTGTCTTTATGGAGTTGATCACTTCATCAGGAATCTGGACAATCTTATATCCATGAGCTGAAGAAGAAGTGCAGTCTGGAAAGAATGAATCATAGTAAGAGAATAAATTGTCTTCTTTGTCTAAACATCTTTGAAGGTGGGATCTCCAGAAGCCCTCACTCACCTTCATCAAAGGAGGGCTCTTCCTGATCTCAGAGAGTACTTCTGGACTTATATCCACCACATTAATAACAAAAGACTCAAGGCCAGCATTTATCATTGCGTTGGCAAGCTCAAAAGGCTGGTATGTGCGGATGTAATCATCAATATCACTTATAGGTCCTGTGACTTCGCCATCATATCCAGGCCCTATCACCAAGCAGTCCATATGGTCTCTTGGATGCTTCTTGATGTCCTCCTCAAGAGCCCTAAAAGCATAATAATGTCTTCCAAAAAAGGTATGTGCACAGGTCATGAATCCTTTGATCTCTTTCCCAAACATAATCCGCTGAAAACACCCTCAATTATATAAAGTATCTGATGGTAATAAATTTCATTGCAGAGTCATTAGAAATAAATTGACTTTTCACTGCCCTGCAAGATGTATATCATTTGACCTTGCTTTCTGTTTCTTGCTGCCTCTTTTT
>WJJV01000060.1 GCA_014729495.1 Candidatus Woesearchaeota archaeon | reverse complement strand
TTATCTTCTGTTTCCATGCGATATGCTGTCAAAAAACTCATTTATAAGCTTTGCGGTTATTAGGGCTGTTTGAACCTTATCTAAACACCACTACAACTCCCAGCCTCTCTGATCAGGCACTGCTAATCTGAAATTGGAGAGGATGCCATTCCTTTTAGTTTATTCTATTGCAATATACTCCTAGCCTCGCTGACATGCACTGCAAATCCAACCACAGCGAGGTGGCTATGTCTTAGAGTTGTTTGTATTACACTTTTCTCATAGCCTCTCCGATAATGTGCTGCTAACGCAATGTCGGAGAGGTGGCAAAAGTTTTTAGGGGATTGTCTTAACGTTTCTTCCTAGCCTCGCCGGTAAGGCACCGCTATCCCAACATCGGCGAGGTGGCGCTATCTTTTGGCTTTAGCCAGGCAGAATAGTTGAGGCAGCAGCAACAAGGATGAGTACTGAGTGCAGATGTTAAAACCATACGCAGTGTGGTTTTAACATTTGCGAATAGGGCAGACCTGAAAGGGCTGACCGTGTACGAATCCAATGTTGTTGCTGCCATAGAGATTGAAATAACATATATTCTTGATCATGTACGAATCCAAAGTTGTTTTGCAAAACAAAGCATTTCTATTATTGCTGGGTTTTAAACAGACATAATGCATCATTATCTTTGCATTATTAACATCTGATATTAATCTAGGAAAAAACCATATAGCAACCTTTAAATAGTATATGAAATTTCTCAACAGTATGGTTGATGAGAGAGTGAAGAAACTTGCTGAGATACTGGTCAATTACTCAGTCAAGATAAAAAAAGGAGATGTAGTGAGCATCAGTGCAGGCCCTGAAGCAGAGCCCCTCATAAAAGAGATATACAGGCTTGTTCTAAAGAAAGGCGCATATCCTAATGTCAAGGTGGGAGTGCATGGGCTGTCATACCTGTATTTCAAGCATGCTACCAAAGAGCAGCTGGAAAACAAGCCAAATATCGCGATGTATGAGGCCAAGAACACAGATGCCTGGATATCAATAGGAACTGATTATAATACAAGGGAATTGAGCAATGTTGATCCTGATAAGATGGCTCTCAGGAGCAGGACAACAAAAAAGGTGCATGACACAATCATAGACAAGGACAACTGGGTATACTTTGAGTATCCTACTGCAGCACTTGCGCAGGATGCTGAGACCAGCGTGGAAGAGTTTGAGAATTTTGTCTACAAGGCATGCCTTGTTGACTGGAAGAAAGAGAGGAAGAAGCAGCAGAAGCTCATAAACCTGCTCAACAATACAGACCAGGTCAAGATAATCCACAAGGATACATTCCTCACATTCTCAATCAAAGGCAAGAACGCCCTTGAGTGCTGCGGAACCCACAACATGCCTGATGGAGAGGTCTTCACAGAGCCTGTCAAAAGATCAGTGAACGGCCATATAAGATACTCCTTCCCTGCAATAAAAGGAGGAAGGGAAGTTGATGGCGTTTGGCTTAGGTTCAGGAAAGGAAAGGTAGTCGAGGCAAAGGCAACCAAGAATCCAGATTATCTCAGGAAGATGATAAATACTGATTCTGGATCATCATATATCGGAGAGTTCGGCATAGGCCTGAACTACAACATCAAGAATTTTGTAAAGCAGATACTATTTGATGAGAAGATAGGCGGCACAATACATTTTGCCCTAGGAAAATCATACAAGGGAACTGGAGGAGAGAACAACTCTGCTCTTCATTGGGACATGATAAAGGATATGAGAAACGGTGGAGAGATATATTTTGATGACAAGCTTGTCATGAAGGACGGCAAGTGGAAAATATATTCATAGAATTCTCAGATATCAAGTAGATTATCCTGATTTTTTTATTATCCTAAGATCTTTGCTTATCCTTGTCAGGACCTTTGGTCTGGCATCAAGCAGCACAGTGTCCTCAATCCTTATGCCCAGCCGACTGCCAATGTACACTCCTGGCTCAACTGTGAATACCATCCCATTCTCAAACACTTCCTTTGACTTTGGCTTAAGATTCGGAAGCTCGTGTATCTCCACACCAACTCCATGTCCCAGACCGTGGATGAAGTACCTGCCGTAATCCCCAAGCTTATGCATGATCATCTTATGGGGTTCTGAGCATCTCATGCCAGGCCTGACTGAACTTACAACATCCTTCTGCGCATTGAGCAGAAGATTGTAGATCTCCTTGTCCTTTTCTGAAGGCTTTCCTACATAAACTGTCCTTGTTGTATCAGAGCAGTATCCATTGTATTTCACTCCGAAGTCTATTATGCAAAATCCCTTCTTGATTGGAGTATCCTTGGGGGCATGGTGGGGTTCTGCTGCTCCTGAACCTGATGCAACTATAGGTGGGAATGAAAGCCCGCAGCCTTCCTTGACAGCCTCTGTCTCCAGGAATTGAGCAGCCTGTTTCTCTGTCCTGAATCTGCTGAAGCTGGAGAAGAATCTCTTGAGTATTTTGTCGCTTATAGAGCAGGCCTTCTTCAGTGTCTTTATCTCATCTTGAGTCTTGACAGCTCTCTGCTCCCTGAGGACTGGGGAGATGTCAACAAAACTCTTCTTTCTCATCTCTTTCCTGATGACTTTCATGAAAGACAAGGTGATTGAATTATAATCCAGCCCTATGTTCTTCCCTCTTGCATGCTTTCTCAGCACATCCCAGAAATCCTTTTTGTACATCTTTACGCTGGTGCCTTTTACGGTCTTCCTGGCTCTCTGGTATTCCATAGGGGGCACAAGGAGGATCTCCCTGTCCTTAAGCAGGATAAGGCAGCCATAGCCGTCATACTTTGTGAGATAATAAAAATTAGGATCAGGATACATGCCAAGATTGAAGAGCATCATGCAGTGCAGCTTTCTCTTGCTTACATGATGCCTGAGATGTCTTCTTTTTTTCCTCATCATACTGCCTGGTTTCTCAATTATTATATATCTGCATTATCTGGTCACTTCAAATCCCTTGACTCTCTCAAGAAGCTCTCTTGCTTTCTTGTTCTTATCAAAATGGTCCCTGACAGGCTTTATGAGCTTGTTGATGTATTCAGCAGTGGCCTGCTTGAGATCCATTGGGTGAAGATCGCCTTTAGCGAATGACTCCTCTAATTCTTTGTAGTCTGAGAAAGAGAGGTCTCCCCCGAACTTCTTGGGCCTCTCTATGTCCATCTGCTTGAATCTCTCAAATATGATATGCCTGCAATACTCAAGAACTGGATTTTCCTCAATCTGCTTCTCCTGGCAGTAGGCCTTGTTCAGCTTTCTCTTGATATCATCCTCACTGTCTGTCATGAATATAGCTGTGTCAGGCTTTGATTTTGACATCTTCATCTCTATAGCCTTCTCAACAGGATCTTTTATGTCAGATGCAGGCTTTCCCAATCCCATCAGCATGTGATGCGATACTATAACCGGCTTCCAGAATCCAAGCTTTGGCCCTACCTCTCTTGCAAGAACATTCACCTTTCTCTGGTCCATTCCAAGCTGGCATATGTCAGCCTCAAGATAGAATATGTCTGAGCACTGCATTGCAGGATAGAGCACCTGGGATCCCTGCTGGGCCTGAGCTTCTGTCCTTCCCATGATCTGTGAGCATCTGAGAAGTCTCTTGACAGTCGTGTTGCGCGAGACATCCATGACAATCTTCCAGTAATCCTCACCCTTCACAGCATCGCTTGTCCATAGGAACTCAACATTGTCCATCTCCATTCCGCAGGCTTTCCAGACCTCAATCTGGTACTTGCCTACTGTCTGGATCTTCTCAAGGTCTCCGCCCATCTTGTTATTTGCCCATGCAAACCAGTCAGCAACCCACATCTTGAAATGGCATCCTGCTTTTGTCATCTTGTTGACATTTATTGCCCTCATTATTCCCTGGGCTATGTGCAGGCTGCCTGAAGGTTCGAAGCCGTCGTAAGCTATGGGCTTTTTCTTTGAATCCAGCAGTGTCCTGAGATCATCCTCTGTTATTATTTCCTCTCCTACCTCTTTTATGAGGCCCATCCTTTCCTCTGTGTCCATACAGATATGTTAATGCAATTCCTTTAAATAATTTACCACAATAGCCTGCCTTAATGCTCCTTAGGTTGCTTAGGATATCCTCCACTGGACAAAGCCTCCAGAAAATTATATAAATGGATGCAGAAAATCAGTTTATCATGCTGAGCGTATCTATGATTTCTGGATGCATGTACTGTGCAAGAAAAACATATCTGCAGTACACTCTCAGGCTTTCAGAGCCTCCAAAAGAAGCCCTGGTAATGGGCACTCTCAGGCATTCTGTGTTTGAATCAGCAAATCAGGCAGAACAGGAGATAGTCTCATCAATACAGGAAGGCTATACTCATGAGGATATCACCTCAGCATACAAGACAACTTTTCTCTCCATACTCAATCAGGCAATCAGGAAGAGCAAAAAGAGGATAGAAGGATTTGGCATAAGCCAGCAGGAAGCTTTCAACAAGATGTCTGTTTCAGTCATCAAAGAGGCTGAGAGAAGGGCATCAAATGTCGAGGTTTTCATGCAGAAGCATAAGGTATACAGAGAGGACCTATGGAGCATGCTGACCCCAAAGATGCTCTCTGAGTTCAGGATAGAATCCACAAAGCTGGGTATAAGGGGCATAATAGATCAGATTGAGATGTATGATAATTATATGATACCTATAGAGCTGAAGACAGGCAAGGCTCCTGAAGAGGGTGCGTGGCCTTCACACAGGATACAGCTCGCAGCCTACATGCTCATGCTCAGTGAGAAAAAGAGGGAAATAAAGAAAGGCAGGATCATCTACCTTGACCATGACAAAGAGATTGAGATCACAATAAACCCTTTCCTTGAAGAAGAGATAAAGGACCTTATAAAAAGGACATCAATGATGCTGAACTCTGACACTCCGCCTGGATTCGAAAGAAACCAAAAGAAATGCGATGCATGCGGCCTGAAGGATATATGCTATGATAAGAATATGGTGCAGAGGAGGATCAGAGAGGTCTTTAAAGCCAGATAATCAAAAAACAAAAGATTTATATATAAAATAACTTTATATATGCATAAGCTTAATGTTGGTGATATAATCATGGCAGATGATGATAAGAAATTCGGACACGAGATCATAGGAAAGACTGTAGTGAGCAAGACAGGAAAAAGGTTCGGAGAGGTAGGAGATATCATATTCGAGACAAAGAGCGGAGAGCTCATCCATATGGTCCTTTCCAATCCAACCCAGTATTCTCAGAAACTTGAGCTTGAGAAAGACAAGGAAGGAAGCATTCTGATACCCTTCTCTGCTGTGATAGCTGTTGGAGACTTCATGGTCATAGCTGAAGAAGACATTGTATAATAAAAATTTGACCCTTATCTTATAAGCAAATCCTAACCCCGCCCTAAAAGCGGTATCAAAATCTAAAAATATCTTCCCATTTGAGCAGAGCTCAAAGTATTAATTGTATAAACAGACTTGCATTCCAGATGGTCAAATTTTTAGTCTTGAAAATGGCTTGGTGCCATTTTCAATAAGGTTTTCTGAGTTAATTTTTTATACTAGCTGCCTTATTTGGATACTATGGGGGACGCAAACATAGCCATATGGACAGAGAAGTACAGGCCAAAGCAGTTCTCAGATATAAAGGGTCAGAAGGACATAGTTTCCAAGATAGAGGCCATGGTAAAGGCAAACAATCTGCCCCATCTTCTTTTTGCAGGGCCTCCTGGAATAGGAAAAACAACACTTTCACTTGTGATAGCCAGGCAGATGTTCGGAGATGGCTGGCGATCCAATCTTCTTGAACTCAATGCAAGCGACGAGAGAGGCATCGATGTAATAAGGCATAAGGTCAAGGACTTTGCAAGGACAAAGGCCATAGGAGAAGTTCCATTCAAGATAATCTACCTTGATGAGTGCGATGCCCTGACAAAAGAGGCCCAGCAGGCATTGAGGAGGACAATGGAGAACTACACCCATACCTGCAGGTTCATACTCTCAGCCAACTACTCATCAAAGATAATAGATCCTATCCAGTCCAGATGCGCAATATTCAGGTTCAAGCCCCTGGATAAGGATGAGATTATAGCCATGATCGATCATATAGCTCAGCAGGAGGGTATTGAAGTGGATGAGCAGGCAAAGCAGGCGCTTTATGAGATATCTGGAGGGGACTGCAGGAAGCTTGAGAACATAATGCAGTCATGTTCTGTGATATCAAAGGATATCACTGAGGAACTGGTGTTCTCTATGGCTTCTGTTGCAAGGCCTACTGATGTAAAGAAGGTTCTGGAGCTGGCTCTCTCAAACAATTTCAATGAGTCAAGAAAGCTTCTTCTGGATACAATGCTGAAATATGGTCTGAGCGGAACAGATCTCATAAAACAGATACAGAAAGAAACCCTCAATCTTGATATAGAAGGGAGGAAGAAGATGGAGCTTGTGTCTGCGTGTGGCGAGGCTGAGTTCAGGCTTTCAGAGGGAAGTGATGAGTACATACAATTAGAGGCATTGCTGAGCAGGTTTGTTCTTTCAGGTTCTGAAGATTAATCTAAGTGCATCAAAACAATCAAAGTAAAAGAAATAAAAAGATTATAAAATATCAATCAGACATTTTTCTTGATTCTGATGCTCTGCTCTATGAGGAACTTGTAGTCATAGCTTATTGTAAGGTCAAGCTGCTTTGTATACATCGTATCCTCTTCCATAGGATTGACAAGCTTGCACCTTATTGTTCCTTTTCCGTCAACAAGCCTTCCGCCATTCTCTTCTCCGCCGAGCCTGCACTCCCACATACCAGGGTCTGATGTGTCATCAAGAGAGAACAATATCTGATCATACCTGTTATCAAACTCCTCTCCTGGCTTTGTGACATCTCCTCCGCCTACATTCTCCACATCAAACTCAACAGCTATGAGGTTGGCTCCTGCTCTTGCCTCTCTGGCAGCAGTCACCTTAACAGGAGCTCCGGAAGAGTATACTGTCTTCTTTCCTTCCAGTGTGCAGACTGTGGTATCTGTGGGTTCTGTATTGAAGCATACTCTGGGAACAGCTGCATGCGTCTGGTAGGGGTAAGCGATAGATGCGAATACAGTGGCATCATAGTATGATCCTGCAAGCTCAATAGCATAGCTGGCATCTCCCATGTCCACAGTCTCCTCTCCTCCTTCAGGAGCGAACTCAGATACTTTCTCAAGCTCGTCATCATTTGTGTCCTCAAACACCATTCCATCAAAGTCATTGGGTGACACGCCTTTAAGTGTTATTTCAACTGCTCCTGCAGGTATGTCCTCTTCTCCTTTGTTCTTGAGTGTTATCTCTACAGGGAAAGTCTCATCACTGAATATCGTTGCCATGCCATCCTCTTCAACACCGAATTCCTCAAAATTGGCAAGGAGGCCCTGCGATCCTCCCTCGTAGGGTGACTCAGTCACAGCCGGTTCCTGGCCCTGATCGCACCCAATGCCCAGCAGCATGACTGCTATGACCATCATAATGATTGATCTTCTCATTTTATTACCTCCTTAATACCTTGTGTCTCCAGGCATATCATAAACATTTGTTGTTGTCTGGATTGAAGTCCTGTAACCATAAAAAAGCTCTATATTGAGTACTGTGAGGAATGCCTCTGTTCCTATATCTCCGCCTTCATATGTGCAGACTGATATTCCATTGCCGTTCACCAGATGGATTATCTCTGGCTCGCAGTCAAGGAACTTATCACTGAATTTTGCATTTATTGACACCCTGTCTATATCAGATCTTCTGAGCAGAGTATGACAGCTTGTTATGGGTGCGCGATTATCTATTACTGTACCTCCTCCGACATTTGAGACATGCACCTTGAACTGGACCCGGTTTCTTGATGTGGTTGTCTCTGCTGTTGTGACCGCGACAGGAGCTCCCTGAGTCCCGAATGACACATCATGTACAGTGCACACTTTTTCTCTTGGAGCTACGGTGAACGGATCAGGATCAATGCAAACCTCTTTGAATGCCTCTGTCTTGTACTTGTAGCATGCTGTCACCAGGAATCTGGGTGAGTATGAATCCACTCCTGGAGGAACCCTCACCCTGTCTGCATAGAACTCATGAGTGTTTGAAAGGTCTCCAAGAGGATTGAATTCGCTCTTTCCTTTTGCATCAAAACTTGTGTAAGGAGGATAGAAGGATATAAAGCTGGGATCATAGCCGCTTATGTAAAGCTGCCCTCCAAAGATGTCATAAGCGCCTTTATTAGAGTACTCTACCATTATGTTCAGCGGATCTCCCTCATAGACTGATTTTGGAGGTGTTCCTGGAACAAACCTCAGCACAAGCCCCTGGCTTCCTGTGTGATAATTGAGATCCTCTATCTCACTTGACCTGGGATTGCCTCTGCTCCCTCCTGAGCATGAAGCAATAGAGAGTACCAAAAGCATGAGAACAATAGCATACCCTTTTTTGTCAAGCCTCATTTTGTCACTTTTAAATATTGAATATATATAAATGTTTTTATTCAGCAAGGATGTTTCTTATCACTATCTCTTTGGAGAGAGTATGATAATAACCATAACTGAGTTCTATGTAAAGGGGTGTCCTGTAGTTTATTATGTTCTCGGCGTCCATCAAGCCAGGCCTGAGCTGGCACCTGGTGTTGCCCTGGCCATTCCTAAGCTTTATTGTCTCAGGAAAGCACTCTATCTGCCCTCTCCTTGAGCTGAACCTGGAAAAACTGACCTCATCTATATCTATGACATCAACATTATCAAATGTCAGGGGCAGTGAAGAGCAGGCATCGCTGACCGCGTCAGGATCAATAACCTGTCCGCCTCCTGAATTCTTAACATGGATTATGAACTGTGGACTTACATAATTCTCTCCAGGCAGCATCTTCACTTCTATTAATGTCACTTCAACAGGCGCTCCCTGCCCTCCGGACACGCTTACATCCTGTGCTTCGCATGTTTTCTCAGTGGGTCTTATGCCATAGATGTCTGTATCAATGCACACATCCCTTGAAAGCTCTGTTCTGTAGGGATAGCATACTGTAGCAACTATTGATGACCTGTGCTGGACTCTCTGCTCACCTATTGACAAAGGCAGGAGATTTACTGTTATAAGATCATTCTGGCCAAAAGGGTCTATATCTGATCTGCCTTGCAGTGAGAATCTTATTCTTTCTCCAGATGCCCCTATTGGAGTCACCTCTGATTCCCTATCCCAGCCTGTTATCCTCAAGAAAGGCTCGTCAACAGCAAAAACAAGAAAACCTCCTTCTATGTCATGCGCTCCCTGGTTGTGCATCTCAATCGCAGCCTGGAAAGGCATCAGCTCTCCTTCAAGAGGCGAGTACACCTCATCAGGAGGGAGTCCTTTGATGAAGCTCATGGTCAATGCAGTAGTGCCTCTGAATCTTGACGGAACGCCATCGCCTCCAGATAACATTCCGCATCCTGATATCATTAAACATATGATCAATGCTAAGAGTGTTATTTCTAAGAATGCTGCTTTACTTTTTCCATGGCCATTGCACGCACAGCAATTCTGATATGATAATCTTCGGGATTGCCTTATTCTGGATGTTCTCTCATATTCTTCATGTTTAATCTTTTCAATATTATTCATATATCTCATTCCTCAACAGTGATTGGTATTGACTTTCTCAGCTCATAGATGTATTCAGTTGAGACCTTGAAGAAGTGTGTAGCATAAGGAGCTACTCCAAGAGCGGCGTTGGCATTGTTGATGCTGACCTTGCAGTTTATTGATTGGAAGTACTCTATGTTCCTTAAGCTATCTGCTCCGCGCCTTCCTTCTGCTGTATTCTGCTGAAGCCTGTACACTACACTATACTGCCCTTGCTCGCACTCATCTCCTGCACATGGCTCCTGCCTGATATTATGGTCGCAGGATGCTATTGACATTGAAGGAGGGACCTTTATGTAAAGGTCATCTATCTCCATTATCCTGCCCTCCCATCTGTTCTGCAGGGTTATCCCCAGCCTAAGCTCGCTCTTCTCATCCCTGCTAAGGCTTGTGAGAGGCTGAGTTACCTGGAGGTTCACCTGCACAGGGCCGTTAGTAGACAGAGAGGAAGGATTGCGGTTGGTTATGCCCAGTACACTGAAGGGATCATTGTTCTGCCTCCTTATTGATCTCAGCCTTTCCTGGTCAATGAAATATGCCTGCAGGTATGAATGGGTATCAAAATTGAATTTTGAGGAGAAGTAAGCAGTCCATACCCCAGGCTTCATGCTTCCAGGAGGGAACTCGCAGCTTATATCCTTCTCATCCATCACAGCAACAGACATCTCATGGACATCATCATGCCCTGTGGAATCAGCATCACCTCTCACAATCAGGGTCTTCATGAATTCAGCATCAAATTCAGCATCAACGTCAGCTCCTGCAGACACTCCTGCTCCGGACACATCAACACTTCCTTCAGAAGGAGACAAAGATCCAGATGGGCTGTCAAGGAAATCCTCTGCAATGAATGTCCCATAAGGATTGCCTGTTATCCTGGCATAATAATCAAGATTGAAATCCTCATGAGTCGCGTAGCAGGAGGTTGTGATATCAATAGGATTGTCAGGATTGAGTGTCCTTGCCCTTATCACGCCCCACAGGTAAATGGCCTCGTCAGTGAATACCCTGTCTCTTGCAGTCTGTATGTTAAGCAGATACACTCCCAACGGCTCTTCAGCATTCTCATCAACCATGCCAGTATAATAGTCTCCAGTAGCATACTGTATCTGACGTTCCACACCGCCCATAATAGTGCTGGGAAGAGCCTTGACTCCTGCCCCAAACATCAAGAGATTGTTCTTGGCCTTTTCAACAATGCCTCTGACAGCATTGAGCACATTTATCCTTGACTGTCCGAGGTCAAGATCTGTTGCCACAGATGAGTAGATTGTGGGCAGGGCTATCACAACCCAGAACAGAACAAATCCTATTCTCCACAGTGCAAGATGTCGGTTTTCAGCTGGAGCAAGGGCAAAGCATGTGACCACAGGCCATACAGGAACAAATATCAGTATGGATGTTATTGTATCAGCCATCTGCGCTGAAGATACCATATTAAGTATGAGATTTATGACTATAGGAAGGAAGAAAGCCACTCCAGAGATTATTGCAGGCCTGGAAATAGAGCCAAGGCCTCCTCTGGCACCGCCAAAGATAGCAAACCATGCATAAAGCATGATTATCACATACATGCTGAACCTTAATGGAGTAAGCCCGCTGTTCTCTCTTCCAAATCCTGTAATGACATCAATTATATGGACTCCTAAAGTGATATAGAAGAACATGGTTATGCCGCCTGCGATTGCTGCTGTTCCTGCAGCCACGCTTGCCATGCCATAGCCAGCAGACTTCATTCCGCTCATGCCTTTGGCGATTCCTCTGCCCATGGCCTTTCCTGCAGCTGCGCTTCCTCTGGCTGCGCCTTTTCCTGCACCAGATACTCCTTTTGCTGCAGATGCAGTCCCTCTTGCTGTGGCAGCTGCTCCTCTGCCCATAGCATTTGCCTGGCGTTTTTCCTTATCCCAGTCGTATTTTGGCCTTTTATTCCATGCTCTCTTGGCAAGACCTTCTTCTACCTCAGCTTCTTCTTTTTTTGCCTCTGCCTGTTCATTTATGGATTCAGCAAGATTCTCTTTTGCTTCACTTACTTCCTCTGATGCATCGGCAGATTCTTCTGTTTCTTCAGCCTGCTCTTCAGTTGCTTCTGCCTGTTCTTCGGTTGATTCAGCCTGCTTTTCTGTGGCTTCGGCCTGCTCTTCAGTTGCTTCAGCAGATTCTTGTTGACTATCAGAATCAGCTTTCTGACCAGCAGCAAAAGCAGCATCCCTCATTTTCTTAAGTTTTTCTTGTTCTGCGAGCCATTTCTCTTGCTCTCTCTTGATCTCTTCCTGCTCTTTCTCATATTCATCTGTTTCGTCTTCGGCCATTTTCCTCTTTTTTCATATAAAGCAGTTATTCAACCTATCTGCTAGCAAAGAATTAACCTATGTCTCCTCAAGCACTACCTTGAGTTCCACAACATCCAGTGTTGTCTTGGGCTTTATCTCTATGACATTGCTTCCTTTCCTTATGTAAGGGTCCAAGCCGAGGTCATAAGTCTGGTCATAGGTGTCTATGCCAGCCTTGTGCGTGTTTACTACCAGCTCTGCCTTCTTCTTGTCAAGGTCGTCTATGAACAATAGCTCAAGCATGACATCAAGGTTTCCATCAAGGATATCCTCATGTATGCTCTCGTTTATCTCAAAGTAGTATGTGGGGTAGGTCAATTCTTTAAGCTCTGATTCCACTATAAGATTGTCAATGAGGTATCTTCCTTCTGATGTCCTGAATACAAGTGCATTCTCGTCGCTTAGCAGGTAATGGGGAGACACTTCAAGGGATCTCTGAATTCCGCAGTCAGGAACTGAAGAGAATATCTGGTTGTTGTTGAGATATGCCTGAAGCGGGGCTACTTCATCAACATCGCAGTCAGGAAAGAACTTGACAAACACCCTGTCAAGATTGTTCTTCTCTGTGTTTGACACCTGGAATACAACCCTTGATTCCTGGCTGCTCTTGTCAGTCACTGATCCTGTTATCTGTATGTTCTCCAGAGAATATTCATTGGTTCTCCAGAACTTCCATCCTACTCCTGAAACACTGGCTATTATTGAGTTCTGGTCATTCAGGTACCTTTTTGGAATATCTATGGGATCTATATTTGTGGATGTTATCTCGTTGTTGTATATCTCATTGCCGTTAAGAACCAGATTTAGCCTTCCTGATGCCTGCTCCACATTGAATACCAGCTGTATATTGTCTGTATTATCAAGATTTCCTATGGGAAATGTTATGTTGTATGCTGTCTTGTCAAACCAGGCATTCTTGACATATATTGATTGCCGCGATTCAAGCACAACATCCTTGACAGTAGTATATAGATTCACAGAAGGAAGCGTGTGCTCAATCTCCTTCTGGGAGAGATAATCAAGACGGCCAGGGCTTTCCAGAAGTATTGTGGCATTTCCGTCCACAATGCTGTCACCATCATCTCCAGTTGTCTCATTTCCGTCAAGCAGGGCATCTCTATCCTCAGGAGGCAGGAACAGTATATAAAGAACTATCAATGCTGCGATGATGGCAACAAGAATGGCTGCTGGTGCACCGCTTGCCTGAGCTCTCTTTCGCATCATATACCTCTCTTATGTATCTATATCATAACAGGTTATAACAATAAAATAAATAGCTTTATATATAAATGTTTTTCTTTTTCATGTAGTATGAGGCTTGTTCATTCTGATTTCCGGAAAGGTGAAGTGAAAATCCAGGTTGATAATGCAGATGATATATGGTATCTGAGCACTGTTATAGACAAAGGAGATCATATCAAAGGAAAGACTGTCAGGAAGATAAAGTATGGAGAAGGGGAGAAGCAGAAATCAGAGAGAAAGAAGATATTCCTGGAGATAAAGGCAGAGAAGGTTGACTTTGAAGCCAAGGCAAACTCTCTGAGGATATTGGGAACAGTTGTGCAGGCTCCGGAAACAGTGCCTCTAGGAACACACCATAGCTTTGATATAGAGGAAGGAACATCAATAACCATTATCAAGCATGATTGGCTTGATTTCCAGAGGAAAAGGATTGAGGAGGCAGCAAAGCAGCAGTCCCTTAAGATACTGGTGGTTGTGCATGACCGGGAAGAGGCATATTTTGCCCTGCTCAAGAAATTCGGATATGAGATGCTCACAATACTTAAAGGTGAAGTGGCAAAGAAAGCAATGGATGACAGCAGGCCAAAGAACTTCTATCAGGAGATAATATCAGTCATGAAAGAATATGACAGCAAGCACAATTTTGAGAGCATAATAGTTGCCTCGCCTTCATTCTGGAAAGAGGAGCTTGTGAAGAACCTGGCAGACGAAAGCCTGAAGAAGAAGATAGTTTTTGCCACGTGCTCAAGCTGTGATGAGAAGGCAATTGATGAAGTACTCAAAAGACCTGAAGTGGATATGGTGCTTAAGAAGGACAGGGTAGCAAAGGAGATGAAGCTTGTTGAGGAACTGCTTGTTGAAATAGCAAAGGACGGCCTGTGCGCCTATGGTCTTAAGGAAGTGGAAGAGGCTGTCAATGCAGGAGCTGTCAATACGCTTCTGCTCACAGACAGATTCATGCAGGATAAGAGAGAGAAAGGCGAATATGATTCTATCGAGTCCCTGATGAAGCTGGTAGAGCAGAACAAAGGAGAGGTGCATATTATTTCAAGTGAGCACGATGGTGGAAAGAAGTTGGACGGCTTAGGGGGCATAGGTGCTGTATTGAGGTATAAAATAAAGTAAAGAATCAGGATCAAGATACCAGATAGACAAGCAGCAGGTAAACAGGTTACTCCTGGCCTCTGTGAATCAGATCACATATATTTCTTGCAATCATCCTTGCTTCATCTGTCTTGACTGCAATGACCTTGCCTATGCCAAGATGCTTTACCTGTTTCTTGACAGTGTTCATGACAAAAGAATTGTTCTCTCCAATCCCTCCTGTGAAGACAAGGATATCTGTCCCTCCAAGGACTGCATTGTAGGCTCCGATATATTTGACAATCCTGTATAAAAAAACATCTATGGCAAGCTTTGCCCTCCTGCTCTCTGATCTTAATATATCCCTGAAGTCATTGCTTATCCCTGATAATCCCTTGAGCCCGGAATCGCGATTAAGCATCTGATCAAGCTGCTTCTGCGAGTAGCCTTTCCTCTGCAGATAGAGCAGCGCTCCTGGATCGATGTCACCGCATCTTGTTCCCATGACCAGGCCTTCAAGAGGTGTGAGACCCATAGAGGTATCAATGCTCTTTCCATTCTTTATAGCTGTTATTGAGCATCCATTGCCCAGATGGCAGGTGATCATCCTCTGCCTGCTGAAATCCTTTCTGAGCTTTTTGCATGCCTCTCTGGCCACATACTCATGAGATGTTCCATGAAAGCCATACTTCCTTATTCCATGCTTTTTTGCGATTACGGGGGGAATCGCATAAGTGTATGCTTTCTCTGGGATTGTATGATGAAAGGCAGTGTCAAAGACTGTTAATTGAGGTATGCTGAAAAGCTCCATGCAGGACCTTATTGCGCGCAGCTCAGGGACATTGTGTAAAGGGGCAAGGTCTTTAACTTTTTCTATCCTCTTGATGACTGAGGAATCTATCCTTGATGTGCTTTCTATTGATCCTCCATGCACTACCCTGTGGCCGACCGCATCAACAACCATGCCTCTTCTTTTCAGAACAGCCGCTACTTTCCTTACTGCATCAGAGAATCCTTTGCTGTCCTTTATCCTCTCAACCGCGCCTTTGAGCATGCTCTTTTCTTCCTCAAACACCTCATACTTCACAGAAGAAGAACCCACATTCAATACTAATATCTTCATGATGCCATTAATAAGAAAATATACTATAAAAAGTTTTTTAAACAATAATGGCCTCATAAGAAAAAATAAATTAAAAAATGACCAAAAAGGGTGATATCACAAAATGGTTGATAAGATAAAATCAATGGCGACAGAAAAAAGAGAATTCCCTCCTCCTGAGGATTTCCAGTCAAATGCCCATGTCAGCAGCATGGAACAGTATAATGAAGAGCACAAGAAATCTATTGATGATCCTGATTCTTATTGGCGTGAAAAAGCAGAACAGCTGGACTGGTTCGAGAAGAAAGACAGCAAGATATATTTCTGGGATCCTGAAAATGTAGTGTGCAAATGGTTTGAGGGGTGGAAACTCAATGTGAGCTACAACTGCCTTGACAGGCACCTCAAGGACAATGGTGACAAGACAGCCATAATATGGCAGGGCGAGCCAGAGGAAGACAAGAGGGAATTCACATACAATGAACTGCATAAGGAAGTTTGCAGGATGGCCAATGCCCTGAAGTCTCTTGGAGTGAAGAAGGGAGACAGGGTTGCAGTGTATCTTCCAATGATACCTGAACTTGCGATCAGCCTGCTGGCATGCTCCAGGATCGGTGCAGTCCACTCAGTTGTCTTTGCAGCATACAGCGCGCACGCGCTCAAGGACAGGATAGAGGACTCAGAAGCAAAGGTGCTTATAACTTCAGACGGAAGCTACAGGAAAGGGAAAGTGCATGCAATAAAAGAAGAGGCAGAGAAAGCTCTTGATAAGGGATGCCAAAGCATAAAGAATGTGATTGTAGTAAAGAGAACAGGGAATGACATGCCTTTCAAGGAAGGAAGGGATATCTGGTGGAATGATCTAAGGGATAAATCTGATGAAGAATGCGAACCAGAGCGCATGGACGCAGAGGATATGCTTTTCATATTGTACACAAGCGGAACAACAGGAAAACCCAAGGGGGTTGTGCACACCAATGGAGGATATCTGCTCTATGCTTACCAGACATTCAAGTGGGTGTTTGACATAAGGGATGAGGATATCTACTGGTGCACAGCTGACGTCTGCTGGATAACCGGCCACAGCTACATTGTCTACGGTCCTCTTGCCAACTGCGCAACAACTGTGATGTTTGAAGGGGTGCCTGACTATCCTGAGCCTGACAGGTTCTGGAAGATAGTTGAGGATCTTAAGGTAAGCATATTCTATACAGCTCCCACAGCGATCAGGGCACTAAGCGCCCATGGTGCAGAGTGGCCAGAGAAGCATGATCTTAGCAGTCTCAGGCTTCTCGGAAGTGTTGGAGAACCCATAAATCCTGAAGCATGGATGTGGTATCACAAGCATATAGGAAACAGCAAATGTCCTATAGTTGACACATGGTGGCAGACAGAGACAGGAGGAATAATGATAACCCCTCTTCCAGGAGCCATGACCCTCAAGCCTGGATCTGCGTGCAGGCCATTTCCTGGAGTTGTTCCTGCAGTCCTGAAGAAGGATGGTTCAGAAACAGAAGCAGGACAGGGAGGATATCTTGTCATAAAGCAGCCATGGCCAGGCATGTTAAGGGATGTCTTTAAGGACCATGAAAGATATAAAGAAGCATATTTCGGAAAGTATCCTGGCATGTACTTCACAGGAGATGGTGCAAAGAAGGATGAGGATGGTGATTTCTGGATAGTTGGCAGGATTGATGATGTGATAAATGTCTCTGGGCATAGGATAGGCACTGCAGAGATAGAAAGTGCGCTTGTGGCTCATAAGGATGTTGCTGAGGCTGCTGTTGTTCCCTTCCCCCATGAGGTCAAAGGCAGCGGAGTGTATGCGTTCGTCACTATCAACAGAGGTGTTGAGGAGACTGATGAACTCAAGCAGGAGCTTGTTGAAAGTGTTGCAGAAGACATAAGCAAGATAGCAAGGCCTGACAAGATCCAATTCGCGCCGCAACTGCCCAAGACAAGGTCAGGCAAGATAATGAGAAGGATTCTCAGGAAGATAGCAGAAGGTTCAGATGAGCTTGGTGACACATCTACCTTAGCTGATGCTTCAGTAGTTGATGATCTGCTCAGGAACAGGCTCTGATCGGAACAACTCCTGATAAGGGAGTTATTCAAAAGAATTTGAAAGAAAATTTTAAAGAAAGTTACATACTTATCTCTTATCCTGGCTCTGGCCTTCTATGACTGTGATAGCAGTTATGTTGACTATGTCATTTACTGTGCAGCCTCTGGAGAGATCATTTATGGGTTTTCTCAGGCCCTGCAGTACAGGCC
>WJJV01000059.1 GCA_014729495.1 Candidatus Woesearchaeota archaeon | reverse complement strand
GTCCAGAGAGGTTTGCAGAAAAAATTAGGATCATGATTGAAAATGGATAGAACATTCAGGAAAACATTGAATCTTGTAAAAGAGCTTGCATGGAATGATTTTAAGCTAAGGTACAACAGGTCAGTGCTGGGCTTCTTTTGGTCGCTTCTCAAGCCATTGCTGATCTTTGCAACACTCTATGTTGTGTTTTCAATAGTATTTCAGATGGATATTCCCCATTACCAGCTCTTCCTGCTCTTTGGCATTGTGCTGTGGACGTATTTTGCAGAGACAACAGTTGCTTCAATGCATAATCTGGTGGGAAAAAAGGATCTCATAAACAAGCTTTATTTTCCAAGAGAGCTTATTGTGATAAGCTCGTGCTTAAGCGCTTCGATAACATTCATACTCAACCTTTTTGTGTTCTGGATATTCATGCTGATATTCGATGCCTACATAACATACCATGCATTCACATTCTTTATCCTGCTTGCAGAGCTTTTTATATTAGTTTTGGGCCTGTCATTTGCGCTTTCAGCACTCTATGTGCTTTTCAGGGATCTGGCGCATATCTGGGAGGTGTTTCTTCAGATAGGATTCTGGATAACTCCAATAATCTATCCGCTTTCTGCTGTGCCTGAGAAGTATCTCAAATGGTATATGCTGAATCCTATGGCAAGGATAATAAATGACTCAAGGAATGCTGTTATATTCCATGGGCTGCCTTCATTGTGGCATATGGCAATAACCCTGATAATGTGCCTGGCAGCCCTTCTTTTTGGATTATGGATATTCAGGAGATTAAGCCCGAGATTCGCGGATGAGATATGACAAGAGAGACAAAGGAAATCAAAAATGATAAAGGCAACTGACCTGAGCAAGGCATACCGGATACCTCATGAGAAGAGGACCACCCTGTTTGAGAACATACTCCATCTTTTGAGAGGCAGTTTTGAGTATGAGCGGCTTGATGCTCTGAAGAATATTAACCTAGAGGTAAAGCCAGGAGAGTGTCTTGGAATCATCGGTCCGAATGGCTCAGGGAAATCAACACTGCTCAAGATGCTTGCTGGAATAGTGAAGCCAACAGAAGGATTGATCAAGACAGAGGGCGATGTTGTTCCATTCCTTGACCTTAGTGTAGGCTTTCAGGGAGACCTGACTGCAAAGGAGAATATATACCTTTACGGCTCTCTTAGAGGCCTGACGAGAAAGGAGATCCATAAGAGATTTGATGATATCATAGAGTTTGCAGGATTGAAGAAGTTTGTTGACACAAAACTGAAAGATTTCTCAAGCGGAATGCATGCAAGGCTTGCTTTCTCGACTGCGATACAGACAGAAGGGGATATATTCCTGATTGATGAAGTTCTTGCTGTCGGAGACATGGAATTCCAGAAGAAGTGCTTTGGAGTGTTTGAGAAGCTCAAGAAAGAGGGGAAATGCATTGTGCTGGTTTCGCATAATCTTGAACTTGTGAGGCTTTTCTGTGACAGAGCATTGTATCTCGATGGCGGCAGGTTTTCCTTCTGCGGTCCTTCAGATGAAGCAATACAGCTTTATCAAGGCAAAGAAGAAGTGAATAACATAGATCCCCTGATTATCCAGAAAGCCATGGGTGCTGAGAAAGAGGGAAAAGAAAAACAGAACAAGAACTCCAAAGTCATGAAAGTAGTGAATGTGAAAGATATAATGTTCAAGGATATTGGGGGCAACCAAACAAAGAGCATTGCTGTTGGAAACAGATATGAAATGCATGCAAGAGTCAAGCTCAACAGGATGCCTCCCAAGATAATTGTCCTCTGCGCATCAATCAAAGGCCAGATCTGGCAGGAGATAACTCAGGGCAGGATATTAAGCATAGACAAAAAAAAGAAAGAGTTCTGTGCTGCCTATGACCAGCTCTTCAGATCTGAAGGAGATTATGGCTTCTGCATAGGTGTTCTTGATACAAGATATGGATACAACCTCGATGCAGTGGTTGTCAAAGAAGCAGAAGCAAGGATAAATGTGAAAAGTAAGGAGAAAAGGTAAGGAGGAAATGTAGGGAGAAATGAAAATAGTCTTTATAAGCTTATACAACAAGGTAGCATATGAGTGCAGAATTATGTCTACTTGCTTAAAAAAAGAGGGCCATGAAGTGCATATAATATTCATTAAAGACTCAGAAATCTACAATGAGAGCAGCATCACGGATGAGACCCATCCACTTACAAGAATGTCTGATGAGGTGTCTGAAAAAGAGATTGATCAGATGCTTTCTTTGTTGAGGCACATAAAGCCAGATATAGTGGGCATAAGCGTAAGATCTCCTTTCTTTGAGATGACGAAAGATATGGTCAAGAGAATCAAGGACTGCGGTCTGGATCCCTTGATAGTTCTCGGAGGTGTCCATCCTACCTGCTGTCCTGAAGACTGTATCAAAGTAGCTGATGCAATATGCATTGGAGATGGCGAAGAAGCCATCCTGGAACTGGCCATAAGGATGCAAAAAAAGAAATCCCTGAAAGGGATCCATAATATCTGGATAAGGGAAGGAAATAAAGTATATAAGTCAGAGATAGGAAGGCTGACAAGGCTTGCTGGATTAGGTATTCCTGATTACGCTCGTGACAACAAGCATTACATCAGCACATGCCCTCCTGAAGATGACAGCACCCTGACTTATAACCTCATGGTCACAAGAGGATGTGTTTTCTCCTGCTCATACTGCTACAATAGTGTGATCAGGAAAATGCTGAAAAAGCCCAGATATGAGATGAAGCCTGTCAGAGAAGTCATTGAGGAGTTAGCTGCTGCAAAACAAAGATATCCTAATCTCAAGATGGTTGTGTTTGATGATGATATATTTCCTTTCAAAAAAGAGTGGGTTGACCGTTTCTGTGCCCAGTACAAGGAACAAATCAATCTTCCATTCTTCTGTTATATGCATCCAAGCACAATATCAGAGGAGTATGTGTCCAGGCTGCATGATGCAGGACTGTATTTCGCAAAGATGGGGATACAGCATGGCAGCGACAGGATAAGGAAAGAATACTATAACCGGAATGAAAGCAAAGAAAGGATATTGGAATCTGCCAGAATATTGAACAAGTATGTGTACACAAGCTATGATCTCATAACTGGAACACCAGTTGAGACAGAATCAGATCTCATGGAGCAGCTGGAACTTATGCTGGAGATACCCAGACCATTTATTCTTGGAGTGTACACTATGGGCTACTGCCAGAACTATGATCTCACAAACAGGTTCCTTGAGGAAGGCCTGATAAGAGAAGACCAGTTCGAGAGCAGCAACATGCACAGCATGAAGAATATGTTCAAGATAAATTATCCTTCAGAGCGCGCTAAAAAGATATATGAGCTGCTTTCATTGACGCCTGATTTCAGAGTGAGCAAGCAAAGAATCAGGGAGATACTTCATGACAAGGATAAGTTTGATAAATTCAGCATTGCTGAGATCCAGCCAAAAGGAATCTTCATTGTGGAATACAATAAGAATAATAGCATCAATCTTCAGTCAACAAATACAATGATGTTTCAGATATACAATTATGACAAAAGAGAATACAGGAACATGATCCTGACACTGAAGATCGGCAATAGCGCTGAGTGGTCTGCCGAGATACCATGCTTCTATGGAGACTACAGCAAGAATGTCAATGTGGTGATTGACTGTCCTTTTGCTGTTTTCACTATTGTATCCAGGAATGGCTTTGAAGTTCCTGTAAAAACCAGGCAAAAGATCGATGGATATGCGCCAAAAACCGGCAAGCATCTCATAAGGCTGCTGCTGAAAGACGATAAAGGCAATATTATCGGTTCATACAAAAGAAAGGCTTATCTGAGAACCAGCAAAAGAGCCAAGGAAAGTTTCGCTAATATTTTAATGCAAAGAGTGAGGGGTGTTCTGGATGTCTGCTAAAGTACTGCTCATAAGCCTGTATGATTCTGAAGCGCTTGGCATAAGGTATCTGTCAGGCCATCTCAAGAAGCATGGCCATAAAGCAAGCGTGCTATTCTTCAAGGAGCTTAAGTTCCTGGGAGATGATATGCTGAGGGATATTGGAGGAAACATGGCGTGTGATTCACCAACAAACCAAGAGCTGGATTATCTAAGGCAGATAATCTGGCAGATTAGGCCAGATATAATAGGAATCAGCGTAAGGTCTGCTTTTTTTGAAGAAGCGAAGATGCTGACAAGACAGATAAAGAAAATAAAGGAATTCAGCAGGATACCTATCATATGGGGAGGCATACATGTCACAAGCAATCCAGAAGAATGCATTAAACATGCTGATATGATATGCATTGGTGAAGGGGAGGCTGCTTTTGTTGACCTTGCCAACAATATCAAAAGACCAGGCAGAATCAGGAATCTTGAGAATTTCTGGATCAAAGAAGGCAGGAAGATATACAAGAATGGTGTAAGGAATCTATATGATCTTGATGATCTTGCTTCTCCAGATTATGAGGAAAGCGACAAATACTACATCAAATGCTCGCCTCTTATCAATGAGCATCCAGTCTACTGCACAATGACTTCAAGAGGCTGCTTCTTCTCATGCTCCTTCTGCTGCAATTGCTATCTCAAGGAGATATACAGGGGAAAGGGAAGATACATAAGAAGAATAAGTGTTGATAATCTCATGAAAGAGCTGAAGCACGCAAAAAAAAGATTCACAAAACTTAGACTGATAAATTTTCATGATGAAATATTCACATTTGACAAGAAATGGATCAGGGAGTTCTGCAGGCAGTATAAGAAGCACATTGATGTGCCTTTCTTCTGCTGGATACATCCTGATTTCATACAGGAAGACATCATTGCAGATCTTGCGGATGCTGGGTTGTCATACGCGACAATTGGCATACAGAGTGGCAGCGAGGAATTGAGAAAGAGATACCTGGAAAGAAAAGGTTCCAATGAGCAGATAATAAAGGCAGCAAAGATACTGCATAAATACATAATTCCCACTTATGACCTCATACTTGACATGCCGTTTGAGACAGATGAGGATGCAATGAAGACATTGGAGCTTCTTCTTGAGATTCCAAGGCCATTCCATATAGACGCCTTCTCTCTGGTGTATCTGCCAGGCACACGGCTGACAAAGAAATGCATTGATGAAGGCTACATCACAGAAGATATGCTTGACCACAAGACAAAGAAAAGCATCAAGCACTGGTATGCATTAAGGCAAGGCGCAAGATCTGCGGCTAAACAGAAAATATATGATTTGATATCCCTGACACCTCATTTCCTCATATCAAAGCCGGAGATCAGGGAGATAATAGCAGACAAAAAAAAGCTGGAGAGTTTTAATCCAGCAAGATTCAAGAAAGAAAAACTTCATATGGCAAAATATGACATTCCAAGAGAATTCAGAGCTGACCAAAAAAATGAATTCAGGCTGTTCTTGCACAACCTCAAAGAGGATGTAAAAGACATCAAGCTTGAGATAAAGATAAATGAATTCGCTTCGTGGACATTGAGAATCCCTGTGATAAGAAAAGATGAAGCAGCAAGCGTGATATTCAGGTACCCTGAGATGGACTTCATGATCTGCACTTCAGAAAGCTATATCCCACTTAAATATCAGCCTTCAGATATCAAATGCAATCCACTGGCAAAAAAAGGAAAAAAGCAGTTAAACATAGTCCTTAAAGATGGTTCCGGAAAAACAATCCATGACCTGAAGAGCACAATAAGATTGACCAAAGGCAGGAGTTCTTTTATGCCTCATATCAGGAAAAGGTTCAAGCAGGCGAGATTGAACAGGCTCAAAGGATTTCGATCCTTGTTTGAGGATATGTTCTATGTGATCAAAGATCTGCAGTCATCAGGCAGGCAAGACCATGGCTTGTTTGATCCTTCAGGAGGGAACAGCAGGAATTTCACGATTTACTCTGGATGGTATCCTCTTGAAGAGGGTTCTGCATCAAGTTCAAGATGGACAAGGAAGACGGCATCATTCTACCTGAAACCAGACAAATCAAGACTTAAACTGAACCTGGTCATAAATCATCCGGACATATCAAAAAAACCAGTCAAACTCAAGGTATATGCCAGCTATGGGGTGGGGCGGTTCAGCTTCAATAGACAAATCAAGATATTCAGACTGGATGAGAAAAAAGAATATCTGCTTGACTGCATGATACCCAGGCTGAATAGGCACAAGATCAGGAGTTTTACTCTGAAGCTCGACAGAACCTGGCACCCCCATGATTTTGGTATTGAAGACAAGAGATATTTGGGAGCATCTGTAAAAGGGATTTGGACAGAATAAGATGGAAGAAGCACTGAAACCAGGAAAGAGAAAAGGCATGGAGAAGCTCCAGAACGAGCATATGGCCAGATATATCTTTGCATGCCAGTTCGTAAACAAGAAGGATGTCCTGGATCTCGGTTGCGGTTATGGTTATGGAGCAGACATGATGGCAAGCACAGCCAGAAGAGTTCTTGGAGTGGACAGATCACGCAAAGTGATTGAATATTCAGGAAAGAAGTACAAGAAAAATAATCTTGCATTCAGAAAAGATGACTGCAGGAAACTGGGAATTGATGGAAAATATGACATTATCACCTCTTTTGAAGTGATAGAGCATATTGACAGGCCAGAAGATTTCTTGAGAGAAATAAGAAGGCTGCTGAAAAAGGATGGTCTGCTTATAATTTCCACCCCTAATGTTCAGAGGCCTTTAGCTGATTATGAGGAGAAAAATCCATACCACATAAAAGAATACACGCAAAAGGATTTTAAGAAATTATTAGATGATCACTTCAGGAGAGTCTCAGTGTTCAGCCAGACAAATCATCTTGCTTCTGTCATAGCAGATAAAAAAGCAGGATCTAAACTTATATCAGATTTTCATCAAAAGTCAAACATGTCAAACATGTCAAACATAGTTCCTGAATACCTTGTTGCAGTCTGCAGCAGCAAACCAATAAAAGCAGAGAGCCTTATGTTCATTGACAATAATGATTACATAACAAACCTTGCGAAGAACTGGTGGGAGAAAGATGTGCTGGTAAATGAACAGGCAGCAAGAATCAGGGAACATGAGCAGCACATAAGATACAAGAACAGTCATATAAATAAGATAGAGAAACAGAATCAGGATCTTAAGAATTATGCCATTGAAAAGGAAAAACAGCTGAAAAGAATATTCAGGTCAAGAGGCTGGAAGTTACTTACAAGGATCCATAGGATAAAGAAAAAGCTGGGGCTGGTCAAATGAGAATCTTTGGGAGAATAAGAAGCAGTCTGGACAGGACTTATATGCACAAATGCCCAAAGGATGTGATAATTGAGCCCACAATCAAGTGTAATCTTAAATGCAGTATGTGTATGAAGAGTTTTGAGCAATTATTTGCGCCCAGCAGATATCAAGAACTTAAGTCCGGAAGAATCAGGCCATCCATGTCATTTAGCATTCTCTGCAAAGCATTGGAATTTTGCGATAAAGACAGCAAGGTTCAGTTCATTGGCACAGGAGAGCCGATGATGCACCCAAACATATTGGGCTTTATTGCAGAGGTGAAAAGAAGGGGGCTTACATGCTGCATGACAACAAATGGGCTGCTGCTTACTAAAGGGGTATCAGATAGGCTGATTGATATGAAGATGGATTATATCACATTTTCTGTTGATGGTGCAACAGATGAGACCTACAAGAAGATAAGGGGGGTAAATATCAAGACAGTTCTTGACAATATCTCATACCTTAATGAAGCAAAGAAAAGAAGGGGTGCAATCCTGCCGAGTATCAGTATCAACTTTGTGGGCATGGTGAGCAATATCTCAGAACTTCCAAAGATGGTTGATCTAGGATCAGAGTTGGGGGTCTCTTCAATAGCTGTCATGCATATGTGCAGAGATATAGGTAACATAAGCATTAATATGGGTTCCTTGGAAGAAAGAGGTATTGAATATTATAAGAAGACGGCAGATAAATACTTTGATCTTGCCGGCGAGAACCTTTACTTTGATAGGAAAAAGTCAAACAAATACATTGATATTGCATTAGAGAAAGCAAAAGAGAAGGACATTACATTATTTGCGCCGTATTTTAGGGAACCTGAAACTCCTCATGATTGCAGAGACTTGTTTGAGACACTGCTGATAGGATACAACGGAGACATCTTTTCATGCTGCTATGAGAAATTCTTTCTTGGAAATCTGAGGTATAAGAAAGCAGAGAATATCTGGAACAGCAGGACAGTGAGGGATTTGAGAAAAAGATACATCAAAGAAGGCATAGCTAAGGTGTGTCCTGCCTGCCCAAAGCTGGACAGAAACATAACAATAAAAAGCTATAGATAGATTCAAAATGAAAATTTCATACTTCAGCCCATTCAATCCGATCAGATCAGGCATCTCTGATTACAGCGAGGAGCTTCTGCCCCACCTTAGAAAGCATATGGGCATCAAGATATTCACAGATCATGAATATGTTCCTGAAAATATCCAGGATTATAAATCATATCTTGATTTCAGTGGAAATGCTGATTATGATGCAAACCTTTTCCAGATAGGAAATCATGCATGCCATTCTTACATGTATCCTCTCCTGAAGAAGCACTCAGGCATTGTGGTGATGCATGATCTCAATCTGCACGGAATGGTGTGGAGCAATGCAATACAGAGGAACAAGAGCAGAGTGGAATTTCTTAAGGAAATGGTCAGCAATCATGGGATCAGAGGCCTTGAGGCAGCGATCAGGAGCAGGCTGGCTGGCAGCAGGATCGATGCATGTGATTTTCCAATGAACAGAGGAATAATCAACTCATCAAATGCAATTATTGTGCATAACAATCATATGAAAAAAGAGATTGAAAAGATAAATCCAACTATTCAAGTCAAAAAGATCAACCACGGAGCTGATCTGGTTGATGCTGGCTCTCCTGTCAAGAGCAGGAAAGAGCTGGGGATTCCAGACAGACATGACTTCATAATCTGCTCATTTGGATTTGTCCAGAGACACAAGAGAATCATCCAGGCGCTCAAGGCATTCAGGGAATTCCTGAAGATGAATCCAAAAAGCCTTTACATAATCTGCGGAAAAAAAGACAGGGAATTTGATATTGATTCTATTGTCAGGAAGATGGGATTATCCGATAATGTTGTTGTTACTGGTTATGTTCCAAGGCAAAAGGGATTTGAGTACATCAATGCAAGCAATCTGTGCATCAATCTCAGATGGCCGTCCACGGGTGCAACATCCGGCAGCCTTATTGATATACTGAGTGTAGGCAAGCCAGTTGTCTTGAACAATCTCCCTGAATATCAGGATTATCCAGATGACTGCACATTCAAAGTAAATCTCAATGATGAAGAGAATGAAATTAATAGAATAGCAGATATTATGGGAATAGTGAAAGATGATCCTGAACTGCAGAAGAGAATGTCTGCAAAAGCAAGGCATTACATTGAATCAAATTGCCGATGGAGGGATATTGCAGTCCAGTACAAGAAATTCCTGCAATCAGTAATATGCAATCAGTAGCATGATAACATGGAAATAGCATTAGTGCAGTGTCCGCTGTGGGATGTAGAAAAACCGCCATTGGGGCTGGCTTACATATCTGCGATTCTAAAGAAAAATAACCACTCTGTTTTTCCATTCGACCTGAATGCAGAACTGTTCAGCAGGCATATTGGAGAAGAGTACAGGAATTATTTTGACTTTGAGCTCTGGAAGAACAAAGACAGATTCAGGAAGATTCCAATACCTGAAGGATTCTGGGAAAAAGCAGCTCAAAGAATACTTGATACTGATCCAGGAATAATAGGTTTCTGTGTCCAGGACAGTTCATTTCTTGCAAGCATGCTTTTAGCAACAAAGATCAGGAAAATGGATCCAAGCAGGACAATTATTTTTGGAGGCCCTGACTGCTATCTGAGCAAAACTGAGGTCATACTGAGTTCAGGGTCTGTAGACTATGTTGTTAGGGGAGAAGGTGAAGAGACAATTGTGGAGCTGATAGATTCACTTGAGAACAGCAAGGATGTCAGCACAGTGTGCGGAATATCATACAAAAATAGCAAAGTAATGCATAATAAAGACAGATCCCTGATCAAGAATCTTGACAGCATACCCTTTCCTGATTTCTCAGGCCTGCCCCTTGAACTCTACAAGGCAGGATCACTGCCCTTCATGATAAGCAGGGGATGCGTGAACAGATGCGTTTTCTGCGACAACTGGATGTTCTGGAAATACTACAGGTTCAGGAGCGCAAGGAATGTTGTTGATGAATTGAAGCACCAGATAAAAAAACACAAGAACCATTTTAAGGGCACTCATGTGTTTGTCAGCAATGACCTTCTGATAAATGGAAATCCAAAAGAACTGTACATGATGTGTGATCTCATCATTAAGGAAAAACTCGATATAAGGTGGTCAGGTTTTGCTGCTGTGAGGAATGATATGACAGAAGAACTACTCAAGATCATGAAACAGGCAGGTTGCATATATCTTAACTTTGGAATTGAAAGCGGATCAAACAAAGTTCTTAGAGACATGGGTAAGAAGTTCAGGAGAGAGGATGCAGAAAGACTGATAAGGATTACCCATAAGGCAGGCATTGGTGTTGTAACTAACTGGATTGTGGGATATCCTACAGAGACAAAAGAGGATTTTCAGCAGACAATTGATTTCTTGGTCAGGAACAAGGAATATATCGACTTTGCTGCTCCTGCAAGCCCTTTGATAATACTTGGAGATGTGCAGGAAAATTTCATTAAATATGGGATTTTCCCTGGCAAAGAAAGCAGAATGCATAGGTTCTTCAATCGCAACAAGCCACTGCACAGTCACTGGCAGATCAAGGGCAATAATCACAAAATCAGGCAGAGACGCAAACTTGTCCTTGATACAATAGCATACAAGAATGACCTTATGACATATTCGTCTGCGATTCAGAACAGAGTCAGAGTCAATAAAGAAGGATATTGTGCTGACATAAAGCTGTTGAATATCCCTTCAGGATTGTCAGAAGGGGATGAATTTGAGATTGAGGTAAATGTAAAGAACAAAGGAAAAACACCATGGAAGAAAGTAAAGACAAAGAATCTGAATGACATCACAGCAAAGGGTCTTATTGCCCTTGGAATCAGCCTTCTCAGCAAAGACAGGATACCTCTTGAGAATGACCTTGGAAGAGGCTTTCTCAGCAAGCAGATATGGCCTGGTGAGTCAGCAACAGTAAAGGCAAGGCTCAGGGCTCCAGAAAAAGGAAGCTATTATCTTAAACTGGATATGGTCAGAGAATATATCGGAAGATTCAGTGAGATTGGCTCAGAGCCTCTTTGGGTGCCTATAATTGTGGAAGAAGTCAGTTAGGTTCTTCAGCCAGATTTAGGGATAATCGAATCAGTGTATTTTAAGATAAGTGGTATAAATATGAAAATCTGCATAACAACCCCCTCAGATGAGCATGCATTAGGGAGAGGAATAAAAGGCGGAAACCAGCTCATAATGGAATCCCTGGCCAAAGCAATCAACAAATACACAAAGCATGAAGCAGAGACCTTATTCCTGCCTCTCAATCACTATCCAAATTCCTCACTTCTGAGGTCATATCTTAAATATTATGCCAAAAGTCTATCAGACCTCTCAGATTATGATATGGTGATATCCTCAAAATTCCCGAGCTATGCAATAAGACATGACAATCACATATGCTATTTTGCCCATAGATTCAGGCAGTTCTATGACTTCTGGCCTGACTACAAGAATCAGATATCTGGTCTTTATAAAGCAAGCAGCTGCATTGCAAGGCCAATTATCAGGAGAATTGACACTCATTTCCTCAAAAAAGCAAGGATTGTGGCATATTCTAAGTTCCTTCAGGCCAGGCTTAAGTCAGCTGGACTGGGTTCTGAGCTGGTTTATGCTCCGCCCCATATTGAGGATAATGAATTCAGGCAGGGCAGTTATGATTATATATTCCTTCCCCATATACTTGATGACTCCAGAAAGCGCATAAGTCTTGTTATCAGGGCAATGAAGCATATCAAGGCTGATATAAGGCTTAAGATAGCTGGAGAAGGTCCGCACAGGAAGCAGCTCATGCAGCTTGCCAAAAAGGACAACAGGATAGAATTCCTGGGATATAAGAGCGATAATCAGCTTGCCAGGCTCTACTCAGACGCGCTCTGCGTGCCTTTCACTTCATATCTCGAGGATTATGGGCTTGTGACAGTGGAGGCCATGAAATCTGCCAAGCCTGTGATAACCTGCACTGATTCAGGAGGTCCTCTGGAGTTTGTGGTGCATAACAAGACAGGGCTTGTCTGCACCCCAGATCCAAAGTCAGTCGCAGAATGTCTGGATTTTCTCATCAACAACAGAAAAGATGCGAAAAAAATAGGCAAGAATGGCTTGAAATCAGTGAGAGACATCACATGGAAAAATGCAGTGAAAACCATAATCTCATATAATGTAGAATAATGATACATAAGCTCAGCAAAAAAACATTAAGGATACACCAGAAAAATGCTTTTCTTAATAATTTTCATACATGGATATGCGAATGTTCATACGAATGTTCATGCTTATGTTGATACTAATAAAGGTATGAATATTCATGCATATGGTGGTACTAATATTGGAACTATCATTGGTACTAGCAAGTGGTAATAAAGTTTTTTAAACTGAATTTGAATTGTGGTTACTTATAAATGACTATTGGAAGGGAAATAGAGAAAAAAGTACTTAAGATACTTGAAAAATCAGATAGACCTGTTTCTACTAGAGACCTTGCGCTAAGGATTGAAAGATCATGGCATTCTGTCCAGCATCATTGCTTCAGGCTTCAGATAGCTGGAAAGATTGACGGATTCAGGGTAGGACGGATGAATCTTTGGGTCATAAAGAAGCAGGATAGTGAGGAAAGCAATGAGGATAACGCAGAGGATAACAATCCCCTCAATCATACAGCAGATGATAGCATGCAAAAAAAGAGCAGGCCCAGGATGACAGAAAAGGCCAGGAAAAACAAAAAGAGCGAGGGGGAGATTCCTGCAGGATACTACTGATAGATTTTACTGATCCAAAATGAACAAAAGAGGTGACATGAAACAGAGAATTAATATGAACAGCATAGTCCTTGGACTGTTGATTCTGGCGCTTGCATCATCATTTTACTTGATAAACGAGAGCCGTATCTTTGGCTCTGCAACAGGCTTTATGGGAGAGAACAGCATGATCCAGGAGCTTGATCTCACACTGACTTCTGATTACGAGCAGACATTCAGCCTTGATGATTCCCTTCCAATAGAATCCATCAGGCTGAATGGAACCTTAACAAAGGGCAGTTCAGCCAGAGTCTATGCAGTGATCAGCGGAGAGAGATACCTTCTGTTCAACAGCAGCACAGTGACAGAAGAAGGCTCAACAGCATCTTCACAGGGTGCTGAGATGAGCCCTGACGATATAACAGATATCGAAGAGAACAGTACAAACCAGACAAAGCAAATCAGTATTGATCTGGTTTACATGACAGGAACAGACTATGACATAGACAATGATGGTATAGAGACTGCCAATGGAGTCATTGACTTTACGATTGAGGATACAGGTTTCAATTGGGAAGCTGATGATTCAGGACTCTGCACAAGATGGGCCACAATAAACAGCGACACTGCCACTCTTGTCTGTCATGGCAATCCTGACTGCTGTGCTCTCTTCAGTCTGGTTCCTGCTCCTGGCATGGAATGGGACAGCGCTTTTGAGCTTTTCCAGGGCAGATATAGTGCAGGGCAGGAGAATGAGGTGAGAGCCCAGGTAATTTACGCAAACTACAGCCTGGAAGGAACTGATGACAGCTATTTTGATATTGCATACAGTGAATGGGCTGGCCTGACAGCCGAGTTCATAGAAGAGACAGCTTCAGTGAACTTCACTGGTTCCTGTGAGGAGACATGCGCTCTTGAGGATACAGAATCTGATGAGTGGGAGCTTGTGGTTGAGATAGATGAGGGAGTACTTTATCTTGATGAGGCCGCGCTCTCTTTCATTGAAGTCAACAGTCCGCCTGAATTCATAGGCATGAACATCACAGTACTGAAGAATACAAATACCCAGATAGATATTGATGAATTGTTCACTGATCCTGATAATGATGCCCTGGAGTACAGGACCTCACAGCCGGATAATCTTGCTGCAGCAACTGCAGGAAGCATTCTCACGCTATTCCCTAACTGGAATTTTGTGGGAGAGGATGAGTTTGTGATAACAGCAGACGACAGCAAGCAGGAGACTGACCAGGCTGTCAGCATATTTGTTGTGGAGGAGCTTGCCGTAAATCTCACCAACATGACAAACACCACCAACATGACCAATGCAACAAATATCACCAACGCCACAAACGTAACTTTCAATGCAACAATCAAGGATTCAAGGGGAAGGGATATTGAGGCTATAATAGAGTTCCTGAACAGGGATTCTGGGGAGATAGAAAGTGTGCTTGACCTGAGAGGCCGCCTTAAAGAAAGGTACCTGGCCAGCGATCTGGAACTTTCAGACAGATGGAAAGGAAAGAGATTCATGACAAAGTTGAATCTCACAAGACAAGACTTCAGTCTCAGGAAGGGAAGGCACAAGGCGCTGATAACTCTGATGAACCATACAATAAGGCGCATAGAGCTTGACGGCCTAGATATTAATGATAATACAACAGATTTCATCAAAGTTGATGAGGTGGCTCCATTCGGAAACTTTGTCAAGGTCTATGCTGTTGATCCCACTTCACTCAATTTCACAGAAGGAAATGTGACAGTCACAGCAGACGGAAATGAGCTTTACAAATGCAAGGACTGGAATTTCACAGAACAGAAATGCTATGGAAACTGGATAAAGCTGATGGCTATCCAGCCAGGAAAGAACTATACTTTCAGGATCACGCCTGATGACCCTGGTTTTGGAGAGCTGATAAACATAACCAAGGCCTGGCATCTTGATGAGAACAGGAGCATAATATCAGATATCTATAATGAGTTATATGCTCCAGATAGTATCTGGTCAGAGCCGATATACCATGATGAATATGTGAGGGTGACCTTTGACAAGAATCTCACAAATGAGAGTGACATAACAGTCTATGCAAGGAACAACCAGAGCCAGGAGGGAATGAACACAACAATTGAGGTATATCAGCATGATTCAGATGAGATCATAACTACTTTCCATTACATCAGCCAGGAGAAGTACTACAAGGTGTTCCTGACAGAACTGACAGGAAGCAATGATACATTTGACCTTAGAATAGTCAATGATGCAGGGAATGCAAGCGCTTTCCTTGAATTTGATTACATCAAGGATAACCCTGGCCCGCCTACTATCTACAACCTGACAAATCCAGCAAACCAGTCAACAGTGACCCAGAATCCAATTGAATTCAATTACACAGCATCTGATGATGACAGCAATGACGGAACATGCTCAGTATACGGCAACTTCTCAGGATCCTGGGGAGAGGAGAAAGCATCAATTATCAGCGATCTACTCACTCCAAAGGAAAGGAACATCACTACTGATATCAATCATGGAAAATACATCTGGACAATCAGGTGCAATGACAGCAATGATGAGATAGCATGGTATGGATCTAATTCATCAGTGATTGTATCCATATTTGGATCATTGGGTGGAGTACTTGATACACCCGCTCCTCAACAGACCACAAGCTTCTCAGAGAACAAGACATTCAATATCAATGCTACTGTCACATGCACCGGCAATGTGGGAGGAACATGCGGAGAGGTCAATGGAACAGCAAGATACAACTCAACAAATGTCCAGTCAAACTCCATAAAGAACATAGTCAAGCTTTCCGGCAGCGGAGGAACTGATGCAGGCAGTTTTGACATCACAATATCCCCTGCTCTGGACAATATATCAAAGGCATTCGCACTGCTCTCATTCAGGCATTCTCAGACTGCACAGCACGCATTCACATTCAAATCTTATGAGATAATAGATGCATCAACAATAAGGGTCTATGGAAGAAGAGACACCCCTGCAGGAAACCTTCCAGTGAATTATGAGGGAGTTGTTGTTGAGTTCAGCTCAGACAGTCCAGTCGCAACACAGCAGGCTAAGATAGGGCTTCCTGCTACAGGAGCCTCAAATCCATCCTCAGGAACAATCTCTTCAGTGACACCTGCGCAGACAATCTTGATGCATTCAGGACACAACCACAATGCAACCGAGACAACAATAGGAACAGAGGAGCTTGAACGCGTGAGGATTACAGGCGCAACAACATGGGAATGGCAGGCAGCTGCTGCTCCAAACACAGGGGGACAGGAGGTAAGAGCCCAGATCATTGACTTTGGAGATTCAGATTATGTTGTACAGAGAGGACAGGTGCAGATGGGCAGCACTGATACCCTTGTCAATCTCACAAATGGAGTGGACTACAACACAATAGACAGAACAAGGTCAATGGTCTTTGTGAGCTTCATGGCCACAGGAGGAACCACCAGTGAGCCTCCAAGCGATTCAGCACTATCAGCGACACTTGATTCAGGCGGAAACCTGATCATACAAAGGAATACTGCATCTGCTGCACCCACCCCAGACATCAATTGGGAGATAGTGGAATTCCCTGAAAACATGGTGAATGTCCAGCATGGAACAATCAGCCAGTCAGGAGGCACAGCATCCAGCACAGACACAATAACTGCTGTCTCAAACATCAGCAGGTCATTTGCAACAGGAACAGTGAGCACACCATTCGGACATGGCGGAGGAAGAGGAGCTAGTACAACAACAGATGCATTTGACAGGTCAATGTGGACTCTTGAGCTCACAGCTGATGACACTGTAACTGCAATCAGAGGTACAGGAACAGGAGCAGGAGTTGTGGGATATCAGGCAGTTGAGTTCCTGTCAGAGGGTCTGCAGTTATGGACTCCTATAAACACATCTTCAGGGGCTGAGCCCCTGCATACAACTTATGCAAATCCTCTGTCATGTGGAATATTGGATTACGGAGAGTCATGCACACTGAACTGGAGCGTGAATGCAACAGGAGATATCGGAAGCCTCTGGCTTATTGATGTGTTCTTCGAAAGCAGTCTCGGCCAGGTAGCAGACAATGCAACACTCAATGCAACTGTCAATATCACCGGACAGAATCCAATGAATATAATATATGAGGATCCTACACCAGCTAACGGGTCGCTGCAGGCAGCAACAACAGCTACAGTAAATGTCACAGTAACTGATGCTGACGGCGTGGCAAACTGCACTCTTGAGTTTGACAGCACCAATTACACTATGGAAGAAAAGGGCACTGGATCACAGAAGACATGCAACTACACAATCACCAGTTTGACAAGCGGATTGTATAACTTCACTGTACACGCAAACGACACTGCATCTCAGATTACACAGAGCACAAGAAGATGGTTCACTGTTGATGCAACAAAGCCGTCTGTGTTCAATATCAGTCCAGAGGCAAACTCAACATTCAACATCGGAACAACAATCGAGATATCTGCTAATGCAACAAACGGAGCTGCAGGAGTGGATACTGTGCTTGCGAACATCACCCTTCCAAATTCCACAAGCCAGGTGATTGAGCTCACTCAGGCAGGAACCACAGACAAGTACAACAGTTCATTCACTATTCCAGGAGATCTTGGAGGAAGATATGATATAACTTATAAAGCTAATGACACAGTGGGCAATCTCAATGACACAGAATCAACATACTTCTTAGCAAACATTGCTCCAGTTGTGATCTCTCTGGATTATCCTTCAAACGGAGCATCCCTCACACAGACAACATTAGATTTCAATTTCACAGCTGCGGATGAGAGGTACAATGGCCTTGCGACGTGCATACTATACGCGAATTTCACAGGAACATTCCTGCCTCAGGGAACTGCATCAAATGTGGTGAACAACACAGAATCCAATATAACAGTCCAGGTGCCTGATGGTTCATTCATCTGGAATGTGAACTGCTCAGATGCAGGGGGACTGTCTGCTTTCTACAGCAGCAACTACACTGTGTCTGTTGATACTGGAACTGAAGGCATATTCACGTACCATGAGCTTGATGATGGAACTCCAAGATACAGGATATGGAATGAATTCAATTACACAGGAAATGAGCTGTCTGACACAAATGCTGTTGGAGGAGACATAACATGGATGGTTCTCAAGGCAAATCACGAGAGAAACGAGTGGATACTGGGGACAGAGGATAAGCAGAATGATGTCAATATCCAGGTCTATGACGGGAATGCAGAGGAATGGGGAAACCTCAACCAGGTCAGCGAAAGTGTACCGAATGCAGCATACAGGTCATTTGATATAGCATATGAATACGGCTCAGGGGACGCCCTTATGGTGTATGAGGACTCATCAGGAAATGATCAGATAGTGAAATACAGGACATGGGATGGCTCATCATATTCATCAGAAGAAACCCTAACCACTGGGTTGGCATCTTCACCAGCAAACTGGATAGAACTCACTCCAAAGAAGAATTCAGACCAGATAATGCTTCTTGTGCATAATAACAACAATGAGCTTTATGCAGTGCCCTGGAATGGAACAGGATTCAACACATCACAGGGTTCGGTTCTTTCATCAGGAACAGCATCAAATGATGAGCAGAACTTCGCCTTTGCATGGGAAGAGTCAAGCTTTGAAGGTATTGTGGCATATGGTGAGAGCACTAACTTTGTGTACAGGACATATTCTCCTGCAACTCTCTGGGGATCAGAACAGACATTGTCTCTTGGGGCAGACAGTCTTGATGCTGTGAGGATGTGCTCAGAGAATGACACAGACTATATCGGAATAATAATTCAGGACAGCGGGAATGATGTCAATGTCAGGATGTGGGGGGGTTCTGGAATACTGGCAAGTCCACCTACACAGGACGGAGAAACCGAACAGAACGGGGCAAACAATGCAAATATTGACTGCGCCTGGCAGGCTTCAGGAGATCAGGCACTGTTCGGCTTTGTAGATTCTGGAGCCCAGTCTGTGGATTATTTCACATTCACCAAAGCGACAGATTCATGGAGCACAGCATCCCTTACCTCAACAGGCAATACAGGCAATTTCGCATCAAATGCAATAAGAGGTATGAGGTTCATTCCAAATCCAAGATCAGAAGAGATAATGGTTGTTGCTATGGACACCTCAGAGGACGTATCAACAATAAGGTGGGACGGCACCCAGTTCCAGACAATAGCAAACGCAATAATCGAGACCAATACAGAGATCCTTAATGGAGATCAGGAAGGAGCTGTGTTTGACTGGAGCAGGTACGATCCAAGACCTTCAGTATATAATATAGAGCCTGTAAACGGTACTGATTATAATGCTTCAGTCACTATAAACTTCTCTGCAAATGTCACAGATGATCTGCAGGTGGATACAGTGCTGGCAAACATAAGCCTGCCTAACTCAACATACCACACACTTATTCTGTATGACACAAACGGCAACTCAGTATATAATAGTACATGGACCACAACATGGGTGGGAGTGTATAATGTAATATTTTTAGCCAATGACACAAGTCCATACAGCAACATAAATGATTCAAAGATAACGGCATTCATAATAAACGACCATATCGCGCCGTCAGTGTTTGACCTTAGACCCATAAACGGCTCAGACTACAACACAAGCGACACAATAGAGATAGGAGCCAATGTCACAGACCAGGGAGGAGTTGATAATGTGTATGCTAATGTGACTCTTCCTAACACCTCAGTTGTGAATATTGCCCTTAGCCAGCAGACCGGAACAGACAAGTACAACTCATCTTTTACAATACCAGAGCTGATAGGAACTTACATGGTCAATTTCAGCGCAAATGATACAAGCGGAAACCTTAACACATCAGAAGTCACATTCTTTGTGGGAAATGATGCTCGGGCTCCTACATGGGCCAGCCCAACAGAGCAACCTGCAGATCCAGCAACTTTCTCTGAAAGTCAGTTCTTCCAGTTTAATACAACATGGATTGACAACATAGCAATAGGAGAGGTCTTCATTGAGCATAATTTTTCTAGTGGTGATGGCAGTCTGGAGAATTTTAGTCTGAGTGGTAATCAGAGCAGTGTGTTCTTCTATAATATCACTGGTGTTGCTGCTGGATCTTATGTATGGAGAACTATTGCCAATGATACCAGCGGAAACTACAATCAGACTAGCCAGTTCTCTTATATTGTGAATAGGAATCAGACTGTTGCATCATTGTATTTGAATGGTTCTCAGGCTAATTTGAGTTTGGTTTATGGTAATGGTTTTAATGCTACTGGAGTGACAGATATCCTTAATGTTAGTCTTTACTTGGATGGTGTTGTTGTGAATGATTCTGGTAGTGTGGTGTCTTTCTATAATGAGGCTTTGGGTGTTGGTCATTTTAATTTGACTGCTGTTAATTCTGGTAGTGAGAATTATTC
>WJJV01000058.1 GCA_014729495.1 Candidatus Woesearchaeota archaeon | reverse complement strand
TATATCTCTAAAACTGTTTTTCCGCCAATTTCCCGAAAGAATTCCGAGGAATCAGGCATTCTCTGAAAAACCATTCACATTGCAAACTCTACTGAATCAGTATAGTCCGCCAAACAGACATGCCTTATCCGGCTCTGTATTGTCTGTCTTCAAAGGTTTTCCAGGCCTACTCAAGCAGTTGTTTTCACCTTTAATTTTGTAGCTCATTTCTGAACTCAAATCACTTGGGTTACGACATTTCTGCAAGGCTGCCAATCTGTCATAGGAAACATAAAAAAACTTCACTTCTCTTCGATATGTGTAGCTTATGCTTCGACAGAGTCCTCTGTTCAACAATCTGTATTCAAACAGTCTGTTGGTTTGTGTTTACGTAATAAATGATGTAAAAAATGTGATATGTGATATTTTGGATAATATGATTATACAATAGCTTCCTGCTTTGGCTCCTCTTTTGGCTCATTGTCTGGACTGTGCCTGATGCCTTCCCTGTGCATGAGTGAGCTTCCCTTGTCAGTTACATGGATCCTCTTTATCCAGCCATGGTCATTCTTGTCCTCAACAACTGATACCAGGCCCATCTCAATCAGGTCATTCTTGAGCTTGTTGCCTTTCCTGCCTGACACATTCATTGACCTGTACAGTTCTGCTGTGGGTATGCCTGGCTGCTCCTCAAGTATCTTCAGCATAGAGAAGTGTCCATCACCCAGTCTTAGGTCTGTCTCAGCCTCTTTGGAAAATGCCTCAAGATTGCTGTTCCTCTTTACCTGCTTCTGGTATTTCTTCTTTACATTTATGATCGCTATGTCAATATCCTGCTGGTTGTAGCCCTCTGTCTCAAGCTTTGTCTGTACTGCCTCAAGGCTGAAGCCGTTCTCTACCTGTTTGCATGCATAGTCATACAGGAATTCCTGGATGTGGTTCACAAGGACCTTGTTCCAGTTGTACATTCCCTGGGGCTTTTCCTTGGCCTCTTCAAGGCCTCTTATCTCAGCCTCTTTTATGCCAGTGTCAACTGCCATTGACTTCATCATAAGGTCTGTCTTGGCTATCTTTGCCTGGAGCTTGTCAGGCCTGCAAGAGTTATGGAATACCCTGAGCCTCTTGTCTTGCTTCATGACATCCTTCATCTTCTGCCTGATCATCTCATCAGTCACAGCATGCCTCTTGGTGTCGATGAAAGGCGCTTTTATCAGGAATGGTGTGTGGAACCTCTCAGCAAGCTTGACTATTGCGCATCCTACTGGCAGCATTGAGAAGTATTTCTTTAGCTTGTAGTCCCTCATCTGCATTATGCCTGAGATTGTATCTACATCCTGCGGCAGCATCTGCTGGAATGCCACATTACAGGCTGAGTTTCCGGCAACAACATCAGACAGCTTTGAGACGTGCTGGTCAAGGCATATAAGACTTGTTCCGTACTCCCTGATCTCCCTGTATATCACATCTGTTATGCTCTCTTTCATGAATGTGGTCCTGTCCTTGAGGAATATGTTATGTGCCTCATCAACAAGTATTGCATTCTTGAAGCTCCTTGACTCCAATGCATTGGCCTTCTTGTATTTGTAGATGTATGTCAGGAGGAACTCGCAGAAGAACTTCTTCTCTGAGTTGTTCAGTGAATCAAGCTCAAATATGACCTTCTTGTCAAACAGGTCCTCTACTGCCATTGAATGCTCTCCCTTGTAGTTCAGAGCATCTCCAAAGCCTCCGAATGTCAGTGCGTGCGCGATCCTGATAGCAGAGGTGAGCCATTCTGACTCCCTTCCTGTCTTCTTTGAGTGATCTGCCTCCTTTTCCTCAAGCCTGTCTTTTATCTGGTGCCATGTGGGATAATTTTCTGATCCTCCGTAGACACCAAAATCCTTGAATGCCTGGTCAAGTGTCTCAAGCATGACCTTGTGGACACCATAGCTTGCGAAGAATGCCTCGTTTATGATATCGCAGAGCAGGTTTATCCATTCCTTAGGATGCACTCCTTTTGGAGGCTTGTTTATGTTGAACCTGAACAGGTTGCTTACCTGGTCATTGCCCACTGTAAAAAGAAGAATGTCAGGATCTATCTTTGTCAGGGGCCTGAAACTCCTCTTCCAGTCAAAGACTATGAATGGCTTCTTCTTCAGCATGAGGTTTCCCAGTATCTGGTAAGCGAATGTTGTCTTTCCTGAACCGCTCATTCCTGATACGCAGATATGCCTCTGCCAGTCCTGCTCTCTCAGCCCGAATGGGTAGAGTTCCTTGTCAGGATACATGACCTTTCCAAGAGGATAATCTCCCTTGATGACATCTGCTGCAGGCGGCTCAAGAAGTATCTTGTCTGAGAACATTGAGCTGTTGAGGTATTTGTGATAGAGAGCGCTCAGAGCCTGCTCTATCTCTGCCTTCTTCTCTCTTGTGTCAGCTACGCTGTACTTGAGATAGAGGATATCTATCTTCTTGCCGAACACCGGCTTCAGCTTGCTGCAAAGCTCCTCAACTGTAAGATTGGATCTCATTGTATTATCTCATCTTTATCTATTGCATGCCTATCTAAACACTTCCGTCAAGAATACTGTCAAGCATGTTGGACCTTGTCTCTCTTTCCCTGAACTCCTGGAGGTGCTCCCTGAGCTCTTTCTTAAGAAGCGCGACATCTCTCCAGCAGTTGACCTGTTCCTCTATCTTCTTTGACTCAAAGTCCATCTGCTTCTGCTTGATTCTCATCTGCTCTCCTCTGATGAGCTCGCTTCTCCTGTCCACTTCGTGAAGCTTGATTATGAAGTTGTCTGTGTCAATCACTGCCTTGTCAAACTTCCTGACTATCTCGTCAGAGAGCTGTTTTCTCATCTTGATCGCTTCCTGGATATCTTCAATAGAAGCCTTGAGTGATTCAAGTTTCTCAGACTGCATTGTGTCAAAGACCCTTTCGTCCTCAAGCTTGTTCTGTGCATAATCCATGAGCCTGGTAGCATCATTGACTGTGTTTGTGTTTGCATTTGTTGCATTAGCGTCTGATATCATTTTCTTCCACCCGATTTTAATCCAGCTTTTATGGAAAAAGCGGAAAACCTTACTAAACCAACACCCTTTAGATGTCAGAAATACTAATAGTATTTAAATCTTTCGCTTTTTTAACCATCACGGAGTGACAAACATAGTATATATACTGAATATATCATATATGCTGAGCTTAAAAATAGTAGAAAAATGGTGCTCAGATGTTTTACAGGGCTGTCAGAGGCAGTTCAGACAGCTGTATGCCTCAGATATCCAGGCTCTCAGGTTATTCCACGATTCACAGCATATTCAGGCTCCAGATACCTGATAGTTACAGATGCCTGAGGGATATATTGAACATCTATTGAACATCTATTGAACATCTATTGAACATCTGAAAGAGTATTGTATTGACGTATGCCAATCATCCAGATCCAGCTTTAGCCAGACTGATAAAAATATGTTGGCCAACCTGGATAAGTTCTGGTAAAGAAGATAGGATTTTTATGATTCAGGCGGGGGATCTAAATCTCTTTTCTGCTGTCCGGATATGTTTCATCACCAGAAAAACCATGTATCCTGGCAGGATTCTGGCAGCAATCTTGCAGCAATCTTGCAGTATTATGCTGGCCAGACATGGTTTGCTTGTTTTCACAGAAGGGGTTTTCCAGCCAGCTTCTCGATGAATTCAGGCTTTTCCAGAAATTGCTTGAAAGAAAAGAATGGGTAGTAGCAAGGATTAAGTAAGGCTATGAATCTGTTGTTTGCATTGTAATTCTCTCCTATCCCTGGCTGGTCAGCACAGTGAACCTGACCCCGGAGAGGTGGCAAATGCTTTTTGTGTTTGTATACTCTGCATTTCTTCCTAGCCTCTCCGATACGGTGCTGCTATCCCTATGTCGGAGAGGTGGCGCATTCTCTTGGCTTTAGCCAGGCAGCAGCAACACGGATGAGTACTGAGTGCAGATGTTAAAACCATACGCAGTGTGGTTTTAACATTTGCGAATAGGGCAAGGCCGAACGTAGTGAGGTCTTGACCGTGTACGAATCC
>WJJV01000057.1 GCA_014729495.1 Candidatus Woesearchaeota archaeon | reverse complement strand
GGCATTGTATGGTCCATTGTCTGAGAGAATATATGATAGAGAGAATTATGAGATAGACTGGAGAGATTCTGCAATGCTGATCTTCAAAGAGATAAAAGGAAGGACTACTGATAAAACAGACGAGATAGCTGTTGAGAACATTGCAAAAGGAGCTGCCAATCATTCATCAATAATATTTCCTCCAGATGTATTTGAGAACATGTTCAGGGAAGATTTTGAGATCATTGAGAAGAGAACAACACATGAGTGGGTATTCTCAGAAAGCGCTCCGATATATTTTATCAAGAAAAAGCAATAGACTCAAGCGAGGGATTCACTTGCAAAGCCACTCAACCTCTGCTTTCTCAAGCTCCAGCTCATCAGCCAGCTTCGTGCCATAGTCAATATCCTTCTGGAACATGGCCTGCATGTAAGGCAGCGTGTCCTGCAGGACCCTGTAAGCTGATGTGTGGGTCTTCTCTGCAATCTTCTCTGCAATGGCCTTTCTCTTCTGGTATTTCCTGTTGGCCATCCATATCTTGAGAAGCCTTGATGTGGGTCCATACTTCACGAATTTGCTGTATTTCTCATCCTTTGATACAGCGACTCCTGCAGAGAGATATGCGTTTATGTATACTATGAATCTCCAGTGCTGCCATCTCCTTATCCTCCTGCTCATGACATCAGCTTTTGAGAGGTAATCATATGCTCTTGCGAGATCCGCAGGCTTCTCATATTCTTTTGGTATGTTCTCGTCCATCCAGAGCATGACCTTGTCAAAGTCCTCCTGAACATTGTTGAATGATTGAATCGCGATATTTGGATCAGTTGTCTTGAGCACTTTCATCACAGCATTGAGTATGTTCTCTGTCTGCTCTCTCTGGCTCATGCTTTCAAGATCCTCTTTAAGAAGCTCTCTTTTTCCGCTGGTAAGTATCTGCAGGTCATTCACTGCAGCCCTTATATCTCCGCCTGCTCTCCTTGCGATGGATTTCATGTCATTCTCATCATACTTTATGCCTTCATGATCAGCTATAATCTTCAGCACAGAATATATATCCTTATAATCAGGCATGCTGAACTCTACCATCACAGCCTTCTTCCTCAATGCTGACAGTTTCTTGTCAAAAGGATCGACAGCAGTGCAGATTATAGGGAATGATGATTCCTGCATGAGTTTTACAAGAGCTGGCACAGCCCCTCTGTCTTTTGTGCCGCTAAGCCCGTCAACCTCATCTATGAGTATTATCTTGCCTTTTGAGAACAATGACATCTGCTTTGATGCAGCACCTACAACAGAGTTTATCTGCTCCTGATTCCTGAAATCAGATGCATTAACTTCTATGACCTCCAGCCCGAGCTGGTCTGCAGCAGCATAGACAGAAACAGTCTTTCCGCAGCCAACAGGTCCATAGATTATGGCTGATTTCTTCTTCTGGCTCCTGTAATCAGATGCAAAGCCAAGCACCTGCCTGACTGGATTGTCCTGCCCGACAATATCCTCAGGCTTCCTGGGCTGGTACTTCCTTGTCCACGGCTCTTTGTCCCCCATGTTGATGACTGAACCTCATGATTATATTAAGTTTGCGCTGAAGAACCTCTTTACTTACATGATAAGAATACATACTTACTAAATGTTATTTTATTTATAAATAACTTACTTAATAAGTATAATATACTTACTTAGTAAGACTATTACCCACATACATACGAAATATTTATATATAAGAACTTACCTGATAAGAGTATTTCAATGGAAAAAGAGATGGGAAGTGGTGACTCTAAAGAGACTTCTGTAGATACCTCAATGATAAGAAGGATAAAGAAGTATATCATCAGCAACAGGATATCATTTGAGGAGGCAAAGCAGATATTCAAAGAGGATCTCCTTGCAAAGGTATTTGCCCAGAAAGAATCCGTGCCTCTGGAGGTATTCAACCACAAGGAACTTGGAGCATTCGAGTCCCTTGTCAAGTACCTGCATGAGAACCTTTACCTTGATTTCTCTGAGATCTCTGAGATAACAGCAAGGAGCATAAAGACAGTATGGGCATCATACAAGAAAGCTTCTGAAAAGCACAGCAGCCAGTTTGCGATACATCATGAGACAATAAGGATACCTATCAGCATAATACAAAACAGGGAACTCGGAGTGCAGGAGAATATTGTAGTATACCTGAAAGATGAGGCAGGCATGACATACCATGACATAGCTGATGCTCTTGAAAGGGATGACCGGACAGTATGGACAGCATACAACCGGGCAAAGAAAAAGCTAATGAAGAAAGGACAGGAAGAAGCATGAAACCCAATGACCTTGCAGAGATGAAAGAGAAGCTTAAAGATGCAAAGAGATACAAGAAAAGAATAGATGATTATCTCTTCAGCCAGCTAAAGGATTTCAGGAAAGACAGGATCAGCCTCAAGGAATACAAGAAAAGGACAGAATCAGATTATAATGGGAAAACCCTCCATGAATGGCAGTCATATTATCAGGAGAGGATCAGCCACTTCAGCCAGAGGGTTGGCAGGAGAAAGACTGAAAAAGCAATAGTGTACGCCTATGTGTTCTTCATACTTCTGCTTTTGGGATTATCCATAGGGAATTACGCACGGTTCAGCCATATAACCGGTCTCGCATCCTCAGATGATGTGCATGTGTTTGCAGGAAAGGATGAGTATCATCTTGGAGACACAGTCCATCTTTTCATACTTCCAGAGAACATCACCTATGACATAGAGGTCTACAGCCCTGATGGAAGTATGATCTCATCATCAAAGGATTTCCCTGTGGAAGAACTGGGAAATTACACAGTAAAGATACTTGTGAATGGCACCAATAAGACCTTTGAGATAAACACAAGCATACTGGTCAGTTCTTTAGAGTCTAATATAACCCTGACCAGTCCTCTGGATAATGAGACAGCGAACATAACAATCAATGATTCAGAAGCCCCTGCAGCTGATACCCCCACAAATATCAATGAAACATCTGTTTCTGCTGCAGGGGCCCTGATAACAGCTGATATAGAAGGATTGCTGAAGGATTCCAATAATGCTACTCTGGGAGAGAAACTCATGGATGAGGAGGATTATGAGACAATCTTCACATTCATAGGCATTGAACACGATAATTACAGGATAAGCTTCTACCACAACAATTCCGAGATGCTTCCTGTCTGGATTGAAGGCCATATTGATCACAACATATCATCCCTCACAGCAAGGCCCAACCAGACAGTAGACCTGAGGATACCTCTTGACGAGGATATAGAGAGTTTCAGGCTCCATGTAGGCGTTGATTCAGAGATATTCAGGTTCAGGCTGAATATTGCAGAGATATCAGATAATATCACAAAGAATGCATCACAAAAGCAGATTGGCAAGGAGAAGAAGAGTATCCCAAAGGAGATAAACATAAGCAGAGCAGACATGCATGAGAGCATTGCTTATGGCAAGGACAACAGACCAGTGAAGATAACAAAGATAGAAAAGGACGGGCTGAAAATAGGCATCAGAGGAGCTGGAAAACAGCAGATCAGGAACATATGGTTCAGGGACAGGACACTGCATATTGATCCTGTTGATATAGAAAATGCTGAAGTAAGAATACCAAGGGAGTCTGCAGCATCAATATCAGGCTCTCCAAGACTGTATGTAAGAGAAGAGGGAAATGATGGGTTTGAGCCTGCTATGCCATACATGAAAGGCAATCAGACATACAATAGAATCATAGTAAGCAGAGAATATTATGAGTTCTCTGTTGAGCATTTTTCTGATTATTATGTTGAGGAGGGTGTTGAGTTTGGTGATTGCCTGACTTGTTGTCTGGAGTGGGTGAATGGTACTGATAATAAGTGTGTTATAAGCAGTCCAGGTCTTTACACTATTGAGGATTCTGTGAATCAGAATTTCAGCGTTGTCATCAAGGGAGAGGGTGGAATGGTTGATACATTCCTCATGGATTCTAATCCTGACAATAATTATGGCAGTGGTGGCAATTACTTGCATGCAGGTCATGATGAGGCAGTTTCTGATAGGAATATGAGGTTGCTGATGAGATTCCTGACGAGCAGGCTTAATCATTCGTGGATTCGCAATTCCACAATGGATGCAGAGTTGAGGCTGAAATTGCGTGAGGATAATACTGGTGGTGCTATGCAAGTTCGTGTTGAGAGAGTGGTTAATAATTCCTGGGGTGAGATGAACGCTACTTGGAATGAAAGCCAGAAGCCGGGTGTTGACTGGGCTGGACAGGATGGCTGTAATCTGTCAGGGACTGATTATATTGGATGGCAGAGCGGTGATCCTTATTATAATTTCACAGCAGCACCATCAGTAGGTGAAAAGTATAATTTCACTATTCCAATAGGCTGGATTAAAGCATGGCTGAATGGCAGTCTGCCTAATGAAGGTATCAAAATTAGTATGTTTAATGAGACAGAGCAGACAGCAGACCGCTTCCTCCAATTCTACAACAGTGAGGATGGCACTGACTCCCCGCACCTATGGATTAATGTAAGCAATACCAATGTGACTGCAAGGACTCATTATTATTTTGGTGATGATGCCATAGAGATAGCCAGTGCTAATGTGACATTGGACTGCAAAGGAGTCACACTTGCTGGAGATAACGGGGCAGGAAGCGATGGAATCTACTATTATAGGCAGGGAGGCAACACAACCATAAAGAACTGCAATGTGGAGAATTTCAGCAGGGCAATACTTATGGACTCCTATGATGATGCAGACAAAAATATGACACTCAATAACAGCAGGGCAGAGAATGCTTATGTGAAGTTTGACTATGCTGTATCTAATGTGCATAATCTGACAGTCAAGAACAGCTACTACTATGATAGTCATGGTGCTGGAGGCAGTCTCATAGAGGATGTGAGCATTACAAACACAAGCAGTGTTTATGCTTTCTTTCTTGAATATGGTGACAATAACATAATCAGGAGACTGAATGTAAGCTCTTCGCATCTCACAACACAAGGAGTAAGGATAAGCGGGACATCAACAGACAACCTGCTTGAAGACTCTTACATCAGTGCAAGCGGAGCAGCAGGAATAACTTTGAACAATAATGATCACAGGAATATCATAAGAAACACGACTATAACAGGCACTCAAGTAGGAATGGATATTGGCACTGGTTCGAACACAATACATAACTGTACGATAAGCGATACTGCAATGCAGGCAATAAAGTATGATTCCACAGCTGTCGGTAATTCAGGGATTAACATAACCAATAATTCAATAATCAACAGCGGTAATGGCACAAGAAGCACTGGGTATGTCATAAGCCATTCACCGCACAATTTTTCAGGAACAGAGTATGATGGTCTGGTGAGACTGTACGATGATAGCTTGTCAGCCTTTGTGAACATCGCGAGTGATGATACTGGTGTTTCCAGCATAATAGACGGAACAAATAATATCACAAGATTATGGCTCTACAATGATACTAACAACATATTAGGTTCTGGTGCAGGGACAAAATGCACAATCTATGTAAAGGATGGCTACCCAAACACTTGCGCCGCCTTAGTGGCAGCTTATGGTGGAAGCTGTGATTATGTTGTTGAGGACGCATGGGTCTTTGCTGAGAATGGTGCAGGGAATGATTACTCGTTCAACACAAGCATACTCGCAAGCGCACCGATAATTGAGGGGCAGACAAGTCCAGCATACCTTAATTATTCCAACACAAGCTGGCAGGTGCACGCACCAGTGGAAGTGAATGTCGGGAATAACTGGGCTAACATATCAGGCAACACAATACAAAACACAGACAACAGGCAGTCATATTACAGCATGAACATAAGCGGAAGCGAGGGTGCTGGCGGATACACAACCAACATCTGGCACAACAATCTCTACACAAGCACAATAATCAACAATTCAGGCAACACAATCTTTTGCTTAAATGATATCGGAAACTTCTATGAAGAATCCCTCTCTGTTCCTGAAGGAGACTGCGGACAAAGCAACATAACATACCCCACAAGTGGAGAGACATTCAGCGGAGATGAGGTCATAAGAAGCAACTGGACAGTGCAGTCATCCCAGAACACAGTCTATTATGATGTTTTCGCGAACAGGGCATATGATGGAAGCAGTATAAGACTAGGAAACACAACAGACAACAACCTTTCTTTTGGAGCCTGGAACCTTGAGTCAGGAACTTACACCCTGCTTATAATACCATACATTCTGGGATCAAGATACAATGGGACAAATGCAGAAGGAAACAATTTCACAATAAATGAGACAGGAGTGACAGAATGCAGGGATCTCAATGAGACAGGAGCATATTATGTGCTTGTGAATGATGTCTCATCAGACAATCATTGCTTCAATATTACAGCAGAAAATGTGACTCTTGACTGCAGAGGACACACAATAGACTATGCAAACAATAAAGCCAATAACTATGACTTTGGAATCCTGACATGGTATAACAGGACCACAATCAGGGACTGCAGAATAGTCAGGGATACTCTAGAATCTGATTATGCTTATGCTTTGTTCATGTATAATTCAAGCTATAGTATAATTGATAACAACACAATAGAGACAATAGATGATGGTGATGATGGCGTATTCATGAGACAGTCAAGCCATTGCAACATAACAAACAACAGCATCACAACACAGGGTCTTTATGCCTATGGGATGATGATATACTACAATTCCAGCAATAACAGGGTAATAGACAATGATATAATAACAAACAGGATGCTCTCATGGGGAATATGGATAAGGACAGCAGCAAACAACATCTTTGAGAGAAACAATATAACAACATACTCAGGTTCAGCTTTCAATATACTCACAGACACATCAACAAGTGCAGCTTCTGATGATTTTGAGCATTACGGCAACCAGACAATATCAACAAGCAATCTGGCAGACGGATTCCCTGTCAATTATACATTCAACAAGTCAGGGCTCAATATTAGCGGCGTAAATCTATCTGAATATGGACAGATGATATTCTATAACTGCTCTAATGTCAATCTGACATATAACCAGTTCTCGCATGATTCATTGACAGTTATGCAGTCAAGCGGATTTATAGTGGACAGAAACAACATCACCCTATCCAATTCAGACGGCATGCTTTTCAGGAGAAGCCCATACATGAACATAACAAACAACCGGATAAACATAAGCGGAGAAATAGGGGGAAACATAGGCATAGTGACTTATGGATCTTGCGATTACAGCAGCATATCCAACAACACAGTATATACAAAAACAGAGGAGTTCGGCTATGGAATACACACTTCAGGAGGATTCAATTACACCTTATACAACAATAAGATTGAGACAAGAGGATATGAATCCCCTGCATTGTTCATTGAAGGAGGTAATTACAAGAAGGTTATTGGAGGAAACTACACTGCACTCAATGATTCTGCATCATCAAGTGCTCTCTACCTAACATTAGACGGCAATGCTACATTCCATGACACAGTCATTGACTCAAGAAATCAGGATGACATAATATTTGACAGCTCAAGATCAGAGATAAATCTCACTAATTGCTCTTTCAACAAATCTGATACCCGGATTGGAGGAGCAGAATACAATGCAATACTCAATGTATTCTATCATCTTGATGGCCAGGTCAACACTTCTGAAGGCGACTGGCTCACAGGAGCAGCAGTTCTTGGTTATGATGCTGACAACAATGAAGCATTCAATACTACAACAACAGATGGAGTATTCCCCCAGCAGACACTTCTTGAGTATCAGCAGACAGCAGCAGGGTATGACTACAGCACTAATTATACAATAAATGCCTCTTACTCCACAAGGCAGAATGCATCTGAAGAAGTGAATCTCACAGACAACAGCAACATAACGCTCACAATAGAGAACAGGGCTCCTTCAATATCATCTGTTGCGCTGAATGCAACAACAATCTACAACCTTACCTATGACAACCTGACAGCCAATCCAATAGGTGCTAGTGACGCTGACCAGGACATCTTCCAGC
>WJJV01000008.1 GCA_014729495.1 Candidatus Woesearchaeota archaeon | reverse complement strand
TCCCAAAACCATTGAGAGTCTCCTTCCGAACCGGTCAGCAAAATATCCGCTTGGTATCTCCAGCAGGACAGCTGTGAGGGCATAGATGGCTTCAATAATCATGATATGCCTTAACTCAAGCCCGTTCTCGAGGAAGAAAATAGCAATAACCGGAATTACAAATATGAAGTTCCTTAGAAAGCTGAATGTATTATACTTCCAGATGTTTGACTTAAGATCCATTAATGCGCCTTTGGCTCTTTTATATAATAATCTTTTCTTAATTTACCATTTTACCCATTCTATAATAGTCACAAAGCTTAATATATGTTATTCCATAAGACACCTTTAAAAAGAGGTGTACTCTTGGAATTCAATGTAGACAAGAAGCCCAAAGAGAATATTGAGAAGTACGGCAGGGAAGAGATTGACATAGCCTACAAGTTCGCAAAGGCTGCCTACAAAGAGTTCGGCACATTCACTAAAGCTATTGTTCTTTTCGGATCGCTCACAAAGAAAGACAAGATCGCTCAGGCCAAAGGAGATATTGACATCCTCATGCTTGTTGATGACCTGTCACTTTCTATAACTCCAGAGGTTGCTGAGACATACAGGATAATAGTCCAGAAGCTAGTGAGAGATATCTCACAGCGCCTTCATATCACAACACTTAAGCTCACGTCATTCTGGGAATATGTCAGGATGGGCGATCCTGTCGCAATAAATATCCTGAGAGACGGCACAAGCATGCTTGACACAGGGTTCTTTGATCCATTGCAGGTCCTTCTCAAGCAGGGAAGGATAAGGCCCTCGCCAGAGTCAATCTGGAACTATTTTGTCAGGGCGCCTGCGACAATAGTGAATTCAAAATGGCATATACTTCAGGCAACGCTTGACCTGTACTGGGCAGTCATTGACTCAGCTCATGCAGCATTGATGAGGCATGGTGAGATACCTCCAAGCCCTGAGCACGTGGCTGACCTCATGCAGGATGTGCTTGTCAAGAAAGGTGTCTTAGAGCCAAAGTATCCTCAGGTCATGAGGAATTTCTATGAGCTCTCAAAGAAGATAACCCACAGGGAGATGAAAGAGGTCACAGGAGACCAGTACTCAAGATACCTTGCTGATGCCCAGGACTTTGTCAATGAGATGAAGAAGATAGTAGAGATCAAGAGCAATAGGCCTGGCCAGCAGAATGATGCTAAATGATATTTCTGAATGAGAATATAGCTGTTCTTGAATGCCTGATAATGCCTGACTGAGTTTGCTTTGCTATTCAACTGACCTTTCCTTTCTCAAGGTCAACAGAAACCTCTTCCTTTTCTGTCTTAAGAGGCTCTCCTTTGTAGTATGCCTTCCTGGCTTCAGTCTTTATCATAAGCTTGGCAAAATCATCTATGCTGATCTCTTTCTCAGGCTGGGGCTCTATGCCATTGACATGCACAGCGCTTCCTGGAATGGAGTCAGGAGCTTCCAACACTCTCACGCTCTTTCCATCCCCTCCTGCAAGGAGCATGCCTGCAGAGACCTCTCCCCTGAGCTTTGCAGGCTTAAGATTCCTTATGACAACAATCCTCTTTCCTACAAGATCTTCTGGCTGATAGTATCCTGCAAGACCGGCGCATATCTGCCTCTTGTCTATTCCTGTATCTATCTGCAGGATGAGAAGCTTGTCAGCGTCAGGATGGGGCTTTGCCTCCAGCACCCCTGCCACAGCTAAGTCAAGCATGGCAAAAGGATCCTTCACAGCTATGCTCTCAAGTTCTCCCTCTATCTTCTTGACAAGTATCTCTGCTGTGCCTATCTCATGGTTCTTCAGATCTTCATTGAGATCATCCCATGACTGCTCTTCTATCTTCAGCTGCTTCTCTATCTTTGCAGAGAACTCAGGCAGTATGGGTTTTACCAGTATGGAGATGTTCTTGACAAGGTTCATGCAGAATGAGACTGCTTCTCTTGCATTTTCCTCGTTCTCTTTCACAAGATCCCAGGGCTTCCTGTCCTGGAAGTACTTGTTTCCTATTGATCCTGTCTCAAGTATGAGATTGACAGCTTCCCTGAAGTTCATTGATGAGTAAGCTTTCTTTATATCCTCAAACTTCTTCCTGAGCTCCTTTTCAAGCTTTGGTTCGCTGAAATCAGATGATCTTGAGCCCAGATTCCTGTTGAGGAAGCTAAGCACCCTGTAGGCGAAATTTCCCAGGTCAGCAACAAGCTTGTTGTTGATGCTGCTCCTGAAATCCTCAAAGTCAAGATCTATGTCTGACATTGACTTAGTGAGGTTTGAAGCATAATAGAACCTGAGGTATTCTGGATCAAGAATCTTAAGGTAATCCTTTGCTGTGAAGAAAGTGCCCCTTGACTTTGACATCTTCTCCTTGTTCACTGTGAGGAATCCATGGACTGCTATGTCCTCTGGAAGAGAGAATCCTGAGTTCATGAGCATTGCAGGCCAGAACAGGAAATGGAAATATGTGATATCCTTTCCTATGAAATGGATTATCCTGCCGTGCTTCCAGTAGTCATCAACACTGCACTTATCTCCTCTTTCCTCTGCTATGCTATTGCAGTAATTCGCTGTTGAGGATATGTATCCTATGGGTGCATCAAGCCATACATAATAATACAGGTCTTTCTCTCCCGGGATGTTGAAGCCGAAGTAAGGCCCGTCTCTTGTGATGTCCCAGTCTTTCAGGCCTTCCTTTATCCAGTTCAGCACATAGTTCTTGACCTCTGGCTGGAGGTTCTTGTTTTCCTGAAGCCATCTCTTCAGGTCATCAGAGCATGCGCTCAGCTTAAAGAAGTAATGGTTTGACTTCTTCCTTGTGGGAGCTGATCCGCAGATCGTGCAGTATGGCTCAACAAGGTCTGTTGTGGAGTATGTTGCATTGCATTTCTCGCACACATCACCATACTGGTCAGTCGCATTGCACTTAGGGCACTTTCCTTTGACATACCTGTCAGGCAGGAACCTTCCGCACTTCTGGCAGTAAGTCAGCTCGACTTCTTTCCTGTAGATCAGGCCTTTCTCTTTGAGCTTGTTGAAGATGAAATCACTGTATTCCCTGTTCTCATCAGAATTTGTTGAGTAATAGCTGTCAAAGTCAATATGGAATGCCTGGAAGTCCTCAAGATGCTCCTTGTGCATGTCGCTTATGAGCTGGAATGGGGGGATTCCCTTCTTGTTTGCAGATATCTCAATAGGGGTTCCGTGGGTGTCATCAGCACAGCAGTATATAGCAGGCTCTCCTGTCAGCTTGAGGAACCTCACAAATATGTCTGTCTGGATGTATTCCACCATGTGGCCTATGTGTATAGGTCCATTGGCATAGGGCAGTGCTGAGGTCACGACAGTCCTCCTGCTTTTATCTGTCTTTTTGTCAGCCATGACTGCTTCAGAGGCGATTTTATATATAAAGGTTGTTGAAATTAGAGAGTCAGAGAATTCAAGAACATGTTCTTTTATTGAATGTACTGGTATCCTGGCCTGTCCTATGTAATGTCAGATATATACAATATCTTTTAACTCTGCTGTGGAATATATCCTGATGCTCTCCTGGTCTTTTAATCTTTTGTCATTAGACCAGATTGGACATCCTAATCTTAGTGCCAAGGCAAAATATATTGCATCTTTTGGATCAGGACACAATTTTTCTGCTTCATCCATAAACTGAGAGTATTCTTCTTTAGGGATGACTGTGATGATCTCCCTTAGTTGATGCATTATTGTAATCCATTGTCCTTCTGTTCGGTGTGTTTTTAACAATATCTCAGTTTCATACTTAAAGAATTCTTCAATAATGAATTCGCAAGTATATAATCTTAGCTCCTGATTAAAGATCAATTCAGCAGTAAGACTATTCTTAATAAGCGCTGAAAACAGTATATTTGCATCTATAACTAAGTTCATCTTGATTTGTGTTTTTTCTCTGCTTTTTCAGTGGCTTCTCTGCCTAATCTAAGAGCATCTTCTTCAGTAAACTCGCTCTCTTTTGTGAATTCCCTGAATCTTTCCAGCATTATCAGCCTCTTCCTGATGGCCTCTCTTGCGACAGCGCTCCAGTTTATCTCTGGAAATCTGTCCATCTCATGCTTCATGTCTTCTGGAACTGACAAGGTTATGCTTACCATTTTTATGACCTCCACATATATATGTACATTACGTTTAAAACGTTTATGTATTTAAATGTTTTGGCCGTTATATGCTATATAAAACTATTTCTCTATTTTTTTAAGCCTTGCTGAAATATTCTGGAGATGATCCGATGAAACCGCAATATTTATATAAATAAATGGCTAAATTATGCCAATGCACAAAAAAAGAGGTATTGCTGTCGCAGCAGTGGTGTTCATTGTGATACTTGTGACAGTCTTTGTTGCTTCTGATTATTATTACTATGTTAACTCACAGAGACTCATCAATGCCCTGAAGATCATGAGGCTTGAGCCTGAAAGAGGATTTGATATCTGCGGAGAGATAGAGATAGATGATTATGCAAAGGACTGCTACTCAACATACCTCAGCGTTCAGATAGAGCTTGTCAGGGAGAAGTATGCCGGCTACGAGGAGCTTGAAGGCCAGGAAAAGAGGGATACTATAATAAAGATGCTGAATGAGATATCAGACCATACTGACACTGTGTGCAGCGTGGATCTCATGAGATACGAGAGCGATGCCTGCGCCCAGGTCAAGGCTGTTCTTGAGCTCCAGAAAGAGAAGCTGATAAATGGAGAATGATGCATCTGTTCTTATGATCTGATCATATCCTGACTCAAGAATCACTTCTTCTTGCTTTTCTTCATCTTTTTTGTGATGCCTATCTTCTTTCCGCATTTGTTGCACACAAAGACATAGGCTGGCACACCTTCAAAGGTCTTTCTCTTGTACTCTGTTGTTGCCTCGCCGGTGTCACCGCAGTGAGGGCATGTGTATTTTATCTCAAGAGTAAGCTTTGGCTCATGCTCTTCTTTTGATTCTGTGTGGCTGCACTCAGGACAGACATACTCCTTTGCCCGTGTCTTGACCTTGCCTTTCTCAACAGGCTTGCCCATCTTTGCCTTTCCGCATTCAGGGCAGTCAATCCTGTATGCCCAGGCCATGATCCTGCCGTCATTGTCAAGAGTCCTTCGCGTGAAATACACGCATTCATCCATTGATTCAGGTTGTTTGATTGTCATTGTATTGCTGTTGTATAAGGATTAGTATATTAATCTTTTGATGGTCCGGCCTGATCAAAGCCTCTTGACTTCAATGCTTATCGCATCCTCATTCACCCTTATCTCTTTCGGGCATACTAAGAACTCATACTTGTTCTTTTTGCAGTACTCAATTATCTTCTCTTTCTCTTCATCACTCTTGAAGCCAACAATCACATTAAGGCCTCTTTTGTCTCTGTGGAAGATATTAAGGTTCTCTTTTTCCAGGTCAGATTTTATCTTCTCTGATATCTCCATGAACCTGTTCAGTCTTTCCTTTGCCTTGTCCAGCTTCTGCAGAAGCTTTTCATGGTCAGGCTTGAATCTCAGTATAGAGTACATCTCTTTTGTCTTCTCTAGATAATCTGAGTCATTGCATGATATGAATCCTCCTTCATAGAAGTTCACTGGCTTCCACTTGCCGAATGATCCGACTATTATATCAGAATAGTTTCCATTGCAGAGACTGGAGTCACCTATCGCTCCTGTTGCATCTTCTATAAGTATGCAGCCATGCTTCCTGCATATTTCTGATATCTGCTTGAGCGGCTGCTCTGCATAGTAGCCTGCAAAGCTTGTTATGAACAGTCCTGCTCCTTTCTTTGCATTCTCCTCAAGATCCTTGAGGTCAATGACTCCCTTGTCTGTCTTTATCCCTTTCACTTCAAAGCCGAATATCTTTGGGTATGTCTTAAAGCTTATCCATCCTCCCTGGTCTGGCACAAGTATGAATGGTTTAGAATTCACTTTCTTGAGAATGTATATGGCAGCGAATATGGCTGCATTCCCGCAGTTCACCAGCCTGGCATTATCATGCCTGGTGTACTCTTTCAGCTTGCTGATGACTTTCTCAACCTCTGTCATACCCTGCTGAGAATCTGAAGGTTTATAAATTTTTGCTGGAACCTGTTCAGAGGTGTTCTTCAAGAATGTTTAAAAAAGAAATATTTAAATACTATGGTTGTTTGACAGCACTCAATGACAACAAAAAGAGGCCAGGTAACAGTCTTTATAATCATTGGAATCATCCTTCTTATAATAATAGGTGCTGTGTTCTACTTTGTAAGGACAGGCTCACAGGTCGATGTCAGCGATGAAGTTGTGATTGATACATCTTCACTCCAGAATTTTGTGGCAAGCTGCGCAAAGCAGACTGCGCAGGACGCTGTGGTTTATACAGGAGAGAGGGGAGGTCTTTTCACAGGACTGAGTGATGTGCTTCCTTATTCCAGTGAGTATCATATATATGAAGGTATTGCCATACCCTACTATTATTATGAAGGTCAGAACACTGCTCTCAGTGAAGCAGATATAACAAATGCTCTTAATACTTATATGCAGACTTATCTGTCAGAATGCACTTCAGGATTTGAGGTATTCAGGCAGCAGGGGTATGATGTGAACGAAGGCGAAATCGTCTCAAATGCCATCATCACAGAGGAAAGTGTTCTTTTTGATATTGAATATCCAATAACCCTGAGAAGGGATGGTTCATCACAGACTGAAGACAGGTTCAGCACTGAAGTCAGCACTGATGTAAGGAACTCTATTGAAGCAGTATATGATTATCTTGATGCTCAAGAAGGCAATCCTAATGCTTTCAGGCTCCAGCACCTTGTTGACATCTGCTGGGAGAACAGCCTGAGATTTGATGCTGTAGACAGAGGCAATGGAAATGTTGTTGTGACTCTTGTTGATGACAACTCACTTGTAAAAGGAAATCCTTTCCAGTTCTCATTCGCAGTAAAATATGATTGGACGAGTCCAGAGTAGTAAAATTTATATAAAACAAACAGATACCAAGTGATAATATGAAAAAAGTGATGATAGCCATAACCTTGATGATGATTTTCTTGATGTCAGTTTCTGCTGTGCATGCAGTTGAATGCGTTGTAGCAATATACGGTCCAGAGGGCACGGATGATTATCAATGCCTTGATGACACAGGCGGAAGCATGATTGATATTCCAGCTGACCTTCCCTCTGGTTCAACAATAGACTGTTTAGGTGAATGCAGGTTTGGAGGAATAGAATTCTCTGGAACTGCTGAGGTCACTGCTGAAGGCAGTGTACTGCTTGGTTCAGGCGGAACTGCAACATCTGCAGATGGAGGCACTGTATCATCTCCTGCAAAGATAAACAGCGATGGTTCAATAACTCTGAATGGAGGATCATATTCTAAAGGAGAAATCAATGTCGCAGGCGATGCAACCCTCGGAGCAGACGGCAAGTGGAGTGTCGGGGCAGAAGGAGCTGATGTCAATGGCGTGACCATAAGCAATGCCAATGACATCATCCCAAAAGATGACGGCACAGGCCTTACTGGTGTAGCTGGCCCTGGCGGAAGCAGGGTATGCACTGAGAATGGATGCATGAGCTTTGCAGAAGGAGATAATATTGATATAACATTTGACAAGTTTGCAGGAGAGCCTGGCGGTGTGATGAGCGTGAACTCTGGAACTGCTGTTTTAGATGATGATTACTCAGGTACTATCGAAGCAAATGGCGGAAAAGTCAAACTGGATGATGAAAGTTATCTGATAAGCGGAAGTGCATCATTTTATAACGGGGATGCTTATATAAGTGAACCTGGATCCATGTTTACTACTGATCTGAATGGTGATGGTGTTGGAGATGACATAGTCACTGTAAAAGATGATTACGGAAGTTTCACTTTTAATAAAGATGGTTCAAGAGAGTTCTATGGGACTATGGAAGTTGATTTCAATGGGGATAGTGCTGATGGGAGGCCAGATGTTCAGTTTGAAGGCCATAGCGCTGATGTGCCTGTGATACTCACAAATGGTGGAGCCTCCTGTCCTGAGAAGCATTGTTTGGATATTGATGGCAGAACTTTGACTGTCACTGGAGGAGAAGGATTGAGAGTGGACATTAATGTTAATGTTGATTCTCCTTATTTTGACACTTTAAATGCAGATGTTGTTTCTGGAGAGTATGAGAACATCAAATTCTCAGAAGGAACCTTCTCTGATCCAAATGTTGAAACCGGAGTAAGCACTGAATTCAACTCCCAGATGGAATTCTCATTCCCTCCTATTGATGAATCAAAAAGCCTGGTTCTCCAGACTATCAAAAAAGGAAACATAAAGTCTGATGGAAGGATGTTTGAGATAACCTCAGATGGAACAGTCCAGACCTGCAAGACCTGCAGTCCAGAATGTGATACATGCACTGCGCCGGGAGAAGGCGCACCTCAGCCATCCTCAACAAGCTTCTTCAGCTTCATAGGAAAGGCCTGGGCTTGGATTACTGGAGATGCTGTTGATCCTCTAATTCCTTGTGACCTCAAAGGAGTAGGCGAGTCAATAGTGGATACTGATGCTTCAGATTATGGTTTGGACCTCAACACTAACATAGCCCCATTCGGAGATGTGCAGATTGAGGAGTACGATGAAGTTACAAGATGGATTGTCAACGATGAAGGAGTTGTAGTGGAAGTCATTCCTATGAGAGACAGTGATGACCGGCTTTATTTTTTGGAAGTGCAAGGAGAAGGAGTTAACAGGAAAGGAAAATTATACTATATAGATGAAGAAGGGGAAACTTACAGCAGGCTTCCTGAGACCTGGTCTTCAAGTGAAGTCGATGAGGTTCTTGATGATATTGAATCAAACTTGGTAGGAGCAGATCCTCAAGCTGATGTAAGAAGAGTTCTTTCCCAGGGCAGTAATACTCCAATGGTTACTGATAGGTATTCTATTGATGATAGAGCCGATGTACTTTATCCAGTGGAGGGTGAACTTAAAGAAGGTAAATATGACTCTGGTGTTTTTGAATACTGGGAAAAGGATGAGAATGGAGAGTATAGGATGTTTGAAGTCACTCTTCCTGATGATGCAGTTGTGCAAGTCAGACCAGAAAGCAATTATGCATTTGGAAATGATCCTATTCCTGCAATGTATACTGGAGAAACTCATGTTGGATTAATGGGAAATTGTGCCTCTCTTTGCGGACAGAGATGCCATAAAGATAATGCTCAATCAGACTGCATGACCTGTGTAAACGTATTATGCAGTGATGGTGGCTGGTACAGATACCAGTAAGATTTATTTTCTTTTATGATCTTCTGATGGTTCTTTAATCATGAATCTGGCATATTCTTCTACTCTCTCCTTGAACATATCCTTTCTTTTATCAAAATCAGTTGTTTCAAGGAATTCTTTCTTGAAATCATCATTAAACATTGTCGGATAGAATTCCTGCAGCTGCCAGAAACCATGGGTCTGGTCCATCATGTTGTCAGCATGACCAAGCTGTGTGCAGTATGCCCACTGTTCGTTTCTTGAGAAATGATGTGAAGGCTCATGATGATCCAGTGACATCCTGCACCACATATCATAAAAGACATCCTGCGCCTTCTTATCAAATACAGCCAATCCAGGATCCCATACTCCTGTCTCTTTGGCATAGAGTTCATATGCTTCTTTGAGAAGAAGATCATCTGTGCTGGTTGCTCCCTCTCTGCTTATCCTCTTATATTCTCCGCAAAAATGGCTTTGATCTGAGAGAATGTTTCTGGTATCCATATAAGCTCTATTATTGAAAAAGAAACCCCTCCTTATCATTCCTTTGTGTATGCCAGGTATCACATAATGATCTGAACTGAATATTATCTTCTTGTACTCATGATTCGCTCCCCAATCAGCGAAAGTTGCCTGATCAGGCCCCTCTATTATCTTTCCTATGACCGGAGTTCCTTGTGCATATGGGTGATCAATAAATGCAAAACCTATTTTCTCAAGCCTTTCATTCTGAAGATAATAATTGTTTGTGTCACAGAAACCAACAGGATCAAATGCTTCCATCTTTGACTGTGCCCATTTCTTCTTGAGCTGGTTTTTTGTATCTCCTTCTGTTCCTCTGCTGCCGATTGCATGATAGTATTCCATCAGCCCTTCCATGAACTGGTTAACTTTCCAGTCAGGATGATGCCTGAACTCGCCTTCAGCCTGGACAAGCTCATCCAGTGCTCCTATTGCCTGATGCTTAATCCCAGGTGCAGCTGCATTTATGGCTGCTGCGCCAGCTACTGCTGCTGTTCCTGCTGCTGCTCTTTTCAGGAATTTCCTTCTGTCCATGCTCATGAGGCATCACCTCCTGGTCTGTCCAGCATCCTGCTTGCAGCCTCTTCAAAGAAATGTGATTTGTTGCGGAAGTCTCTTTTTCTCATCCTGTCGAATACTTTCAGGAGAATGTCTTCTTCTATTGTTATTGAGATCTTGTGCTTCATCTTCAGTCCTGCCTAAATTGCCTAACTTCCCAAGTCCAATATACTCATATTGTACTACTAATATATAAATGTTTCTATTATTAATTACTTGTTAGTGGTTAATATATTCTCACAATTAGGCTGCAATCTGCATGAAATGCTGATGAAATGTCAATCTGCATATTAACCTATGTGTATATTCAAGAATGCAAGATTTTTAGAGACTATCCATTGGGCAGCAGCTCCCTGAACATATCTGCTCTTTCTCCTGGACTCATCTGCAGAAGCTTCTCCTCTGTGTAGCCTGCATTCTCAAGAGCATTATAGAAACCAGGGTATCTGCCGTATGTCATAAGGAAAACAAGGCTGTTGAACCTGTTCTGGCCCTCTTTCATGAATGTCTCTTTTTCTGTGAAGAAGCTCTTTCCTTTCAATTCAGGATCATTCGGATATGGAAACCAGTAGTGCATCTTCTCATGCTCTATTGCCAGACAGATGCTGACATCATTGCATGCGTCCATCCATCCCTTTTTTACTTTTTCCTGGTTTCCCAGTGCGTCATGCAGGATAACAGAAGGATGCTTCTTCTTTGCCTCTTTAAGGGCAAGACCATAGAATTCCCTGTACATGCTTATTAAGAAATCAGGATTATCTGTCCTGCTTGCGAATCTTCCGTTATCATGAAGAGTGACTGCGCGCTTTTCCATTCCATCAAGATTTATGTAAGCTGTCCTGTTGCTTTGAACAAATCCTGCTGCTCTTCCTCCGCTTTCAGAATTAAGATCATCGAATGAATCTCCGTCCTGCTCAAAAAGAATGACTCTGTAATGCAGGTCCTTGGGCTTGTTATGCGGATTGAATCCCTCCCAGTGGAAATCATCACTCCATTTGTTGGCTATGCTGCCAAGTATAAGACAGTTTGCATCAGGTGATGTCATTGCAGATGTGTTGATATATACCTTGCCATATCTTTCAAAGAATTTCCTTACACCTTCAGAATCTCCACTAAGATTCACCTCTCCAAAATGCTCTTGATTATATCTGGATGCTCTTTTCCATGAATCAATACTCTCCTGCCTTGTTCTCAATCCCATGTGATACCCAGCATCAATCCTCTGGTATTCCAGCATAAGATTCCAGAGTTCTTTGAAGCGCATGTCCTGCGCCTTGAATCTCTGGACAGGTTCAGGAATCTCGCATAATCTGCTGGAGTTGGATTGCACTATTGAAGCAAGACCTCCTGCGCCAGCTATTGCTGCTGTTCCTGCTGCTGCTCTTTTCAGGAATTTCCTTCTGTCCATGCTCATGAGGCATCACCTCCTGGTCTGTCCAGCATCCTGCTTGCAGCTTCTTCAAAGAAATGTGATTTGTTGCGGAAGTCTCTTTTTCTCATTCTGTCGAATACTTTCAAGAGAATGTCTTCTTCTATTGTTATTGAAATCTTGTGCTTCATCTTCAGTCCTGCCTGAATTGCTTAACTTCCCAAGTCCAATATACTTATATTGTACTACTAATATATAAATGTTTCTACTATTACTCACTATAAGGTAGTTAATTAACCCATTTGATTAAATAAAGCAGGCAAAGCCTGATAATGCTTATTATAGCATCTAATAAGGCAGACAGAGCATAAAACGATAAATTTATATATTAGAAGTATATAAAAACCCGCTATGGGCATAAAAAGAGGCCAGGTGACCATATTTATAATCATAGGCGTATCAATTCTTGTCATTGTAGGTGCATTATTCTACATAAGGGGAAGCAGTGTAGATTTAGAAACCCAATCATCAATAAGCGATGAAGTGGAGATTGACACCTCGTCCTTGAGCGCTTTCATCTCAACCTGCGCAAGACAGACAGCCCAGGATGCTGTTGATTATACTGCATTCAGAGGAGGAAAGGATGTAAGATTTGATCAGGGATATCAATTTGCAGCTGTGACCATCCCCTATTATTTCTATGAAGGAGAAAACAGGTTTCCGACAATGGATGAAATAAGACAGACGCTCCAGGATTACATGAATGAGAATATCAAGTTGTGCACAAATGGCTTTGAAACATTCAAGCAGCAGGGCTATGATATAGAGGAGAGTGAAATATCATCCACTGCTACGATTGCAGAAGAAGAGGTCATATTTGAGATTCAATATCCTGTGACGCTTGTAAAAGGAAGCTCAAGACAGGAGGAATCTTCTTTTAGCACGAGTGTAGATGCGAATCTCCTGAGCATGATAACCACAGCAGAGGAATACATACAGGCACAGGAACAGAATCCAGAAGCATTCAGGATAAAGCATATGGTTGATATAGTATCAGACTCAAACCTAGAGTTTGAGGTTATTGAGAAAGAGGAAGGAAGTGTGATAATAAGCCTCATTGATGAGAACACAATAATAAACGCAAATCCTCTTCTGTGGTCATTCGCAATCAAGTATGACTGGGATTAGAGGATTAGAGAGTAGTAAAATTTATATAAAACAAAAATAACCAAGTGATAATATGAAAAAAGCGATGATTATCATTTCTGCATTGATGATTTTCTTAATGGCTTGCTCTGTTGCATATGCTGATGAATGCACTGATGAGCAGATAAACTCTGGTTATTCTACTTCAGAGATTGGAGACACAGATTATTGTGTTGATGAGGATGGATATACAGAGGATGGATACAATCCTGATGATGATAGCTGGAAAGATGGAAGCACAATACCCTTAGACTTCTCAGGTCCGATCAACTGCGAAGGCACCTGCGATATACCCTCAAACTACCAGGGAGACTCTGTGGACTGTCAGGGCAACTGTGATGTTGATCCAGGATACAGGGGCCAGGTAAAATGCACAGGAGACTGCAGTGTAGGAGACTTTGGATTCACAGGATCAGCAAAAACAGATGATTTCCCAAAGATAAGGCTTCAGGAAGGCAGTGCTACAACAGCAAATGGTGGAAAAGTTACAGCTCCTGCATATGTAAATACTGATACAAATACAGTATCACTGGGTGTTTCTCTTCCTGGAGAAGATGGAGCAGGATCCTATACAGCTCCTGATGGGACAGTCTATAAAGGAGTGGTGAATTATAATGAAGATACTGGGGAAGCAGACTTTGTAGGTATAGGAGGCACTCTTACAACAGCAGATGGCAGAGTGATCCCTATCCAAGCTTCAAATGGTGTAAAATATGATCCAAATACAGGAAGGCTGACAGGAACAGCAGGTGCAGACTGCTCTGTCGACGGCTTTGAATTCAGGGAAGGCCAGGAGTTCTCTATTGTAATAAAAGAAGAAGGCGGAATAACCACTGTGGACATAGAAAGCGGTGACGTAGAGGCACTTCCAGAGGATCCTAACCTAAAAATAAATGTAGGGCCAAATGGAAGGGCAAGGCTTCCTGACGGCACAATACTTGATGAAGGTTCAGCAACATCACAGGGTGATGGGAGCTATGCAGTCAATCAGGGATCCACAATACTGGCAGATTCAGATGGGGACGGAGAAAGAGACAGAGTGTATGTTGCCTCAGGAAACTGGTACTCATATCCTGACAGGGATCCTCAGTTTGACGGCAGGATACAGATGGATCTTGGAGGAACAAACAATGTGCCTGACCTGATGTTTGACTCAAAGAACAATGATATGGTCACTTTTGATCAGAGAGGGCTCTGTTCAGGTGTTGACAAGCCCTGCATAGCATTGGCTGATGCTGCAAGCTTTAAAGGAGAGGAATACGGCAGGACGCTTATAGTTGATGCTGATGAGAACACAGACCTTGATGTTGGAATAAATGAGGATATCTCACCAAAACTTGACTTCCTTGGAGTCAGGGCTCCTGATGAACCAGAGGGACTGGTCAGGGTACATGAAGGAGATTTTGACAGCATGTCCCTTGATGCTGGATTCACACCAGAAAATACAATATCTGTTCCTCCGCTTGACTCTATGGGAGGTGTTGACCTTACCACAGTCAACAACCTTGCTGCAATGCTGGGAGGAGACCTTTACATGTTCTCAAGAGAGACTCCTGAAGGCCCATTGCAGTGCACAAACTGCGATGATGAGATTGCCTCATGGACTCCTCCAGGCCAGGGATCGCAGGACCTGAATACAGATGGACCTGGCGGACAGGCAACAAGCTTCTTCAGCTTCATAGGAAAGGCATGGGGGTGGATCACTGGAAATGCAGCAGAAAGGGAGATATGCACTTCTCCTGGCACAATAATAGGATCAGATGAACCTACAGGAGAGCATGATTATAAGTACAAGGGAAAAGATGGAAATAAATACAAGCTTGATGTCAAGAGATATGGTCCAAAAGAAAATAAAGGCAATCTATTCTATGTCTATGTGGTTACACTGCATAAAGATGTTTGTGTTCCTCAAGGCAAAAATCGTGAAGTGTGCTCATATGAAAAACAGCGTACACACTCATACTCTGTTTTAGCAGGTAAAGATGGAGAACCTCAATATGGCTATCTTGAAGCATTTACGCAAGGCGATGAAAGGGCAAGAACTGTTAATGAAGTAATAAAATACTACAAGGACGAGGATCACGAAAGCCCTCTGACTGAAGGGCAGTTGAGGACAGTGTTTTTAACTAAACAAGAGCAGGCAAGGATTGATTCATACAAAGAATGTCCGCCCTGCCCTGAAGATGATGAGTGGTGTGATAAGACCTTTGATAATATAAGAGGCAAATGGTACTCCAATTGCGTTGAAGAATATACTGAAGATGACAGTGAACCAGAACAAGAAGAAGAGGAGGTTCCTGCAGAGCCACAGCAGCCTGCTGAACCCTCTGACAAATCATCTGAGAAAACACAGGCAGAATGGGTAGCTGAGTGTGAGGGTATATCAGGATGCATGGATTGTGCTGAATCTTCTTGTGAGGGCTGGGCCACGAATGTCAATGCACGCACCTTGTGTATAATAAATTGTATCCAAGAAAACAAATAGTGGATTAACTCAATCTATCTCTTCTTTTACAAACTCAAATTCATCTTTAAGATGCGGTTTGTTGCAAAAGGTGTAAAGAAACCATGCTCTTGCTGCAGGACTGACTGAAGCTTCAGCAGTATAAGTTTCAATCTCAGAATCCTTGTATATCTTATGCGCGTTCTCATGGACTTCACAACTTGAATTATCATGTCAGTGAATTTCTTCTCAGCATGTGAAAGGATGGAAGAGGATAAAAGTGGATCCAATAACTGCTACCAAAAATGTACGATAAAGTGTCCACATAAACAATAAATACTACATTCTAAATACAGCCTGACATGGCCAGACAAACCTACTACAACACCATCTCACAAGGCTATGAAGAGCTTCACAAAGAGGAGCAGGAGGCCAAACTAAGGCTCATAAAGGCTGAAATAAAGCAGTTATGGGGCTTTGACAGCATAAATACACTGCTTGATGTGGGCTGCGGAACAGGCCTCACAAGCGATTTCAGCGAGTATGGCCTGGATGTCACAGGTGCAGAT